>NZ_JBFRDF010000002.1:0-331749 GCF_052113445.1 Paenarthrobacter sp. YAF11_1 | reverse complement strand
GGGCATGGCTGAGATGCTCAAGGGCGGCGTCATCATGGACGTCGTTAACGTCGAGCAGGCCCGCATCGCTGAGGATGCCGGTGCCGTGGCTGTCATGGCGCTCGAGCGCGTTCCGGCCGATATCCGCGCCCAGGGCGGCGTGTCCCGCATGTCGGATCCGGACATGATCGATGCGATCATCGCTGCCGTGTCCATCCCGGTCATGGCCAAGGCCCGCATCGGCCACTTCGTCGAAGCCCAGATCCTGCAGTCCCTCGGCGTCGACTACATCGACGAGTCCGAGGTCCTGACCCCGGCCGACTACATCAACCACATCGACAAGTGGAACTTCACCGTTCCCTTCGTCTGTGGCGCCACGAACCTCGGTGAGGCCCTGCGCCGCATCAACGAGGGCGCGGCGATGATCCGTTCCAAGGGCGAGGCCGGCACCGGGGATGTTTCCAACGCCACCGGGCACATGCGCCAGATCCGTTCGGAGATCGCCAAGCTCGCCGCCCTTCCCGAGGACGAGCTCTACGTCGCGGCCAAGGAACTGCAGGCCCCGTATGAGCTGGTCAAGGAAGTTGCCGCCACCGGCAAGCTCCCCGTGGTGTTGTTCACCGCCGGTGGCATCGCCACTCCGGCTGATGCTGCGATGATGATGCAGCTCGGCGCGGACGGCGTGTTCGTTGGCTCGGGGATCTTCAAGTCCGGCAACCCGGCAGAGCGCGCGGCCGCCGTCGTGAAGGCCACCACGTTCCATGATGATCCCGACGTCATAGCCAAGGTCTCCCGCGGACTCGGCGAAGCCATGGTGGGCATCAACGTCGACGACATCCCCCAGCCCCACCGCCTCGCAGAGCGCGGCTGGTAAAAGTAAACCGTACGACGGCGGCCGGTCACCTTCCGAGGTGACCGGCCCCCGTCGTTTCTAATCCAGTCCCCTGCGCTTCAGGAGGGGCTCCAGTGCGGCGTCCCGGCCACGGAACGCGCGGAACGACTCCAGCGGGTCGCGGCTGTTTCCCCGTGAGAGGAGCTCGGATCGGAAGTGAGCGCCGTTCGCCCTTGTCAGGCCGCCGTTCTCCTTGAACCATTCCACGGTGTCCGCATCCAGTACTTCGCTCCAAATGTAGGAGTAGTAGGCGGCCGCGTAGCCCGCGCCGGCAAAGATGTGCTGGAAGTAGCCCGTCCGGTAACGCGGCGGAATCAGCGGGTGGGCAACGCCGGCGCTGGCAAGGGCTGTGGCCTCGAAGGCCAGGACGTCCTCCGGAACGTCCGCTTCAGCCAGTACATGCCAGGCCAGGTCCAACAGGGCAGCTGCAAGATACTCCGTGGTGGCGAACCCTTCGCCCCACAGCAGTGAGGCATTGAGTTTGTCCACAGTGGCCTGGGGGAGGGGTTCCCCCGTGGAGTAATGACGGGCGTAATTGGACAGGACTTCGGGCCACATGATCCACATTTCGTTGACCTGCGACGGATACTCCACAAAGTCCCGTGGAACGGAGGTGCCGGAGAACCGCGGGTAGGTGACCTCGGAAAACAGCCCGTGCAGTGCATGTCCGAACTCATGGAAGACAGTGCGGACCTCGTCGAGGGTCAACAGCGTGGGCTCGCCGGGAGCAGGTTTGGTGATGTTGAGGTTGTTGATCACCACCGCCTTTGTTCCCAGCAGGCCGGACTGTTCCACCAACGAATTCATCCATGCGCCACCACGCTTCGAAGCACGGGTGTAGTAGTCGCCCAGGAACAGTCCGATTCCGTGGCCGTCCTCGTCGTGCACTTCCCAGATACGCACATCCGGGTGGTAGCCATCAAGATCGGACCGCTCATGGAAAGTGATGCCGTACAACTGGGTGGCAGCATGGAAGACGCCGCCGGAGAGGACGTTGTCCAAGCTGAAGTAGGGGCGCAGCGCTTGCTCGTCCACCTCAAACTTCTCCTTGCGGACCCGGGCGGAGTAGAAGGCCCAGTCCCACGGCTCCAGGTCATGCCCGGCGGAGGCGGCCAAGGCTTCGGCCTCGGACTGGGCGTTCCGAACGGCGGCAGGGGCCAAGCATGGCCTCCACATCGCCGAAATTTGGCGCGGTCTGCTGGTCCACCACAAGCCCGGCATAGTTCGCAAAACCCAGGAGGTCAGCCTTCTCCGCGCGCAACCGGACAGTAGCTGACACGAGGTCCCGCACATCCAGGCCCCCACCGCTGGTGCCGCGTGCCAGGGACGCTTCATACAAACGACGCCGGATGGACCGGTTCTCCAGCGACGCGATGGCGGGCTGGTTGCTGGGCTGGATGAGCGTCAGCAGGTATTTGCCTTCGTGCCCGGCCGCTTTTGCCGCCTCAGCGGCCCCCGTGACATCTTCGGCAGGCAGCCCGGCCAGGTCTTCGGGGTCGTCGAGCAAGAGCGCCGCGGACTTCATCCCGTCCTTGACCCGCTGGCCGAACTCCGTTCCCAACCGCGAGAGTTCTGCGTTGACGTCCCGCAAGCGTTGTTGTCCAGCGGCATCAAGCTGGATGCCGGACTGCCGGAACTCCTTCAGGTATTCCTCCACCAGGCGGGAGGACTCGGGGTCGAGATCGGAGGCATCGATCGCGGCGAACCGTTCGTACAGGGCCCGGTTCATGTACACGGCGTCCTGGTGCGCCGAGAACTTGGGTGACAACTCTGTCTCCAGTGCCTTGATGTCATCAGAGGCATCGGCCGAAACCACGGTGAAAAATGCTGCAGCCGACCTGTCCAGAAGGCGCCCGGAGCGTTCCATGGCCACGGCCGTATTCTGGAACGTTGCCGGTTCGGGATTGTCCGTAATGGCTTGAATTTCCTGCAGGTGCCCGGCCAAACCGGTGTCGACAGCCTCGGCGTAGTGCCCGGGGGTGAGGCCGGCAAACGCCGGAAGTCCATACGGCAGGGGGCTGGGGCTCAGGAGGGGATTAGTCATGAAGTGACTCTTTCACGTAAGAATCGTGTCCTCAAGGGCGGCACGCCCGGGCGTGCGGGTCTTCCGCCTTAGGATAAAAGTCATGGGGAACATCACATCTGCGGCACGACGGATCCGTCATTCACGAGCCATGATCGTGACGATCACAGCGGTGGCTGCATTGTCACTGGGCGCTTGTGGTGTCCTTGCCGAAAACGATGACCAGAACCGCAGCGCAGCGGCCTCTGCTCCCGCTTCGGAGTCGCCAACACCAACCCGCACTCCGGCGCCCAACCCGACTCCCGGCAAAGGGCCCGCCTGCCCTGAACTTCGTTGCACTTCCATCACCGTGACCGGGGACATGCTGGTCCACACCCAGTTGTGGCAACAGGCCAGGGCAGATGCCGCGGCAGCCGGCCTTCCCGGGTACACGTTCGTCCCCCTCCTTGAAGGGCAGCGACGCTATATCCGCAACAGCGACCTCGCCATCTGTCATCAGGAAACACCGGTGGCGACGCCAGAGGGGCCCTTCTCGGCCTATCCGTCCTTCAACGTTCCGCCGCAGATCATCACTGCGTCCAAGGACGTTGGCTACCAGGCGTGCACCACAGCGAGCAACCACACCATTGACCGCGGGACTGACGGGCTTCTGCGGACGCTCGATGCCCTGGACGCGGCCGGGCTCAAGCACACAGGCTCCTACCGTACCGAAGCGGAGTCCAAAGAGATCCTGATGCTCCAAACCGAGGCTGCCAAGGTGGCCGTCATCATCGGTACCTACGGCCATAACGGTCAGATTCCCGAGTACCCCTGGCTGGTGGACGAGCTTGATCCCGCAGCCATGATCGCCAAGGCCACGCAAGCCAGGGCGTTGGGGGCGGACATCGTCCTGGGAGTGATGCACGCAGGCGACGAATATGCCAGCGAAGCAAACGCCCAGCAGCAGGATGTTGCGCACGCGTTGGTGGACAGCGGCCAGTTCACTATGATCTACGGGCACCACACCCACTCTGTGCTGCCGATAGAGAACTACAAGGGAACGTGGATTGTGTACGGACTGGGCAACGGTGTCACGGAGCTGTCGCCCTGGTACGTGCTCAACAACGAAGGTCTGCTGGTGAGGGCCCAGTTCAGCCAGAATGCCGCGGGCGCCTGGACCGCTTCAGACCTTGCCTGGGCGCCTTCGGTGATTGTCCGGGACCCCTACCGATGGTGTTCTGTGGCCAGCGATGCTCCACAGGGAGTCTGCGCGTCACCGGCAGCCGACGCGGCCACTTACCAACGGACCAAAGCTGTGGTGGAGTCCATGGGTGCAGCGACTGCAGGCGCGCACGAACTGCTGATTACCAAGGAGAAATAGCGCCTACCGCGGCCGGCGGGCGGCGTGTTCGCGCGCCAGTCGGGCGTAGTCGTCGTCGGGCGTTCCCGGTACAAAGGTGCCGTACTTGCGCTCGGCCGCCGTTCGGATGAGGAAATCGGCAATCGCCGGGTTCTTCGGCAGCAATGAACCATGCAGGTAACTGGCTACCACATTGTTGTAGCGCGCGCCTTCGTGCCCGTCCTTGCTGTTGTTTCCGGCACCTTTTGTGACGGTCCCAAGAGGTTCGACGCCGGGACCCAAGGTGGTCTGTCCGCTGTGGTTCTCGTAGCCCAGAATGTCTCCGAACTCGGTGGACTTCATGATCACGTTTCCAATGAGCCGCTCATCGGTGCCGTGGGTTTCGACGTCAAGGATGCCGATTCCGGGAATGACGGGCCCAGCACTGGTTTTGAAGAACTTGCCGAAAAGCTGGTAGAGACCGCAGATCACCAGCATGGGGGCGCCGCCATCGGCCAGGTCCCGGAGGTGGTCTGCGCGTGCCTGGAGGTCGTCCTGGATGACCACCTGTCCGCTGTCCTGTCCGCCTCCACCGACAACAATGTCTATGTCCTCGGGGAATTCGTCACCCACGTTGTATTCAAGCAACTCCGCTGTGTAGCCGTGCCACTTGATGCGCTGCTGGAGGACCAGGGCGTTGCCCCAGTCCCCGTAGATGTTCATCTCGCGGGGGTAGAGCTGAAGGACGCGGAGGGTCCCCTTGCTGGGCTGCGACGATTCGGGCTTTGCTTCCGGCGTGGGCTGTACTTCCGAGGTCATGAGACCACCTCAACTATGGTGATTTTGGCGAGTTCGCGGCGGATCGCGAGCATGGAGGTGTAGGTGCAGAAAATCCGTTTGGGTTTGCCGCGGGAGCCGTTGATGAACGTGCGCAGAGCGGCGGTGATGTCCGGTTCCACCACGCCGAACGGCACGTCGTCGTACTGCAACCGCAGCGCCATGTCGTAGGCGCGGACGCCAGTGAGGACTTCCACGCCATCCTCGCGCAATGATTCGAACTCCACATCCCAGAGCCAGGACATGTCCCTGCCGTCAGCGTAGTTGTCGTTGATGGCGATCATGGTGGCGTACCCACCGGCAGGGAAGGACTTCAGCCCGAGCCGGAATCCACTGGGATTTTTCACGAGGACAAGTTCCAAGGGCTGGCCATCCACGGTGAGGCTTTCACCACGACCAAAGGCAGGAGCTACTTCGCCCAGTGCTTTGACCAGTTTGGGGGTATCGACGGGGCCGGTACCGAGGACAGCGCGCGCCAGCGACAAGGCGGCAGCTGCGTTGAAGATGTTGTAGACCCCCCGCAACTTCATTTCGGTACTGACGGTTTCGCCGTCGAACTCGAAATCGGCGTCCTGCGCGCCTACCCGGCGGAGCACGACGTCGGCGGCCGGCAACTCTACTGGCTCACCTGGTGCCGCGGCCACCGAAGTTCCGGACGGCGACGGGCCGGAGCCCGAGGTTCGCATTTCGTCGTCGTTCGGGAAAGTGCTGCGCAGGGATTCGTCGAGGCCGAAGTACCGAACGGCGGGGTGGTGAAGTGCGTCAACGTCATGAAGGATCTTCGCGATCCGGGCCACGCGGGGATCTTCACGGTTCAGGACCACGGTGTCCGTGGTTCTGGAGGCGATGTGCTCCAGTAAGCGGGCGGTTTTGTCGATTTCGCCAAAGCGGTCCAATTGGTCGCGGAGGACATTGAGCAGGAGGCTGAAACGAGGCTGGACCTTGTTGACGAAATGCACTGCATGCGCTTCGTCGAGTTCCAGGATGGCGATGTCGGCATCGAGCCGTCCACGCCAGTCCACTTCGCCAAGGAGGGACGCGGCCACGCCGCGGGTGAAGTTGCTGCCAGAGCGGTTGGTGAAGACTTTCAGGCCTTGGCTTTCGAGGAGCTCCACCACCATCTTTGTGGTGGTGGTCTTGCCGTTGGTGCCACTGACCACGGCCACGCCGTGGGGGAGTGAGGCCAGCGTTCGCTGCATGAAGCCGGGATCGATTTTCTCAACCACCAGGCCGGGAAAAGCTGATCCTCCGCCCCGAAGCCGGGACAGTGTGCGGACCAGCTTGCCGAGGGGGACGCTGAAGGAAAGCATGCTCTGTAATATATCCCAGTCAGGGCATGGAACCCGGACTGGGCGGAGTCACCGGTGGCCGCAGAAGACGTCGCGGCAGGCGCAGCGCACTATGATGGATCAATGACCAACCCCCTTTCCGACGCTTCATCGCGCGTGGGTTCAGGACTCAGGATCGGCGTTCTGGCACTTCAGGGCGACTTCCGCGAGCATATCCACGCTGTGGAGGCCGCTGGAGCCACCGGCGTGGGTATCCGCCGGCCGTCCGAGCTGGACGATGTTGACGGCCTGATCATCCCCGGCGGCGAATCCACCACCATCGACAAATTGTCGCGGATCTTCGAACTGCGTGATCCGATCCAAAAGCGCATTGCAGACGGCCTTCCCGTCTATGGCTCCTGCGCCGGAATGATCCTCCTGGCCGATGAGATCGCCGATCCCGCCAAGGATCTCAACGGAAATCCCCAGCAGACTTTCGGCGGCCTGGACATCACTGTGCGCCGGAACGCCTTTGGGCGCCAGCGTGAATCCTTCGAAACGGATCTCGATTTCAAGGGCCTGGACTTCAGCGCCGGGGAGTCCGGCGTGGATCCCGTCCACGCCGTCTTCATTCGTGGTCCCTGGGTGGAGCGTGTGGGTGCGGGCGTTGAAATCCTGGCGCAGGTTGATCCGGACCACGCCAGCCACACGGCTGCTTTGCACGGAGTGGCTAGAATTGTTGCAGTGCGCTCCGGCCACCTGCTGGCCACCTCCTTCCACCCGGAAGTGACTGGGGAGAAGCGCGTGCATGAACTCTTTATTCGAATGATCAGAGGAGAAGCGTAAAGCATGTCAGGCCACTCCAAATGGGCGACCACCAAGCACAAAAAAGCCATCATTGACGGCCGGCGTGCAAAGTCGTTCGCGAAACTGATCAAGAACATCGAAGTTGCTGCCCGCATGGGCGGCCCRGACCTCGCCGGCAACCCCGGCCTGGAACTCGCCGTCACCAAGGCCAAGAAGACTTCGGTACCCAATGACAACATCGATCGCGCTATCAAGCGTGGCGCGGGCCTCACCGGCGAGGTAGTCGACTACACCGAAATCATGTACGAGGCCCGCGGCCCGCAGGGTTCGGCACTGCTGATCGAATGTCTGACAGACAACAAGAACCGGGCAGCTTCGGAAGTCCGCCTCGCCATTTCGCGCAACGGCGGCACCATTGCCGACCCCGGATCGGTCAGTTACCTCTTCGCCCGGAAGGGTGTTGTGGTCCTGCCGAAAAACGGCCTCAGCGAAGACGACATCCTGATGGCTGTCCTGGAAGCCGGAGCCGAAGAAGTGAAGGACAGCGGCGAGAACTGGGAAATCCATTCCGAGCCCTCTGACCTCCAAGCCATCCGCGACGCCCTCAAGGAAGCCGGCATCGACTACGAAACCGATGAAGCCGAGTTTGTTCCGTCCATGCAGGTGGAGCTCGATGTCGATGGTGCCAGGAAGTTCATGAAGCTTGTCGATGCCCTGGAAGATCTGGACGATGTCCAGAACGTCTACAGCAACGCGGACTTCAGCGAGGAAGTGCAGGCAGCCCTCGACGCCGAGTAGTCGGCACGGCGCAGCACTTACTTTTTGTCACTCAGCAGGTTTACAGCCACCAGGAAGGCCCGGACTTGACTCTTCGCGTATTGGGAGTCGATCCGGGCCTCACCCGTTGCGGCATAGGCGTTGTGGACATAGAGCGGAACCGCAGGGCCACCATGGTGGCCGTCGGCGTGGTGGGCACTTCTGCTGAGCTGACGCTGGATAAGCGTCTTCTGGTCATAGCCCAAGCCATTGATGAATGGCTGGACCTGCACAAGCCCGACGTCGTAGCCGTCGAACGTGTTTTCTCGCAGATGAACGTCAGCACGGTGATGGGTGTGGCACAGGCTTCGGGCGTGGTTATCGTGGCGGCCGCACGTCGCGGGATCCCCGTCGCGTTGCACACACCTTCGGAGGTCAAGGCGGCAGTTACCGGCAGCGGCACTGCCAACAAGGATGCGGTGACCAAGCTGGTGACCAAGATTTTGCGCCTGGATGCTCCGCCGAAGCCCGCTGATGCCGCGGACGCCCTTGCGCTTGCCCTGACGCACGCGTGGCGCGCAGGCAGTGGAATGGGCTCAGCCAGCGGCGCGAACGGTAAGGGTGGTCTCACGCCCGCCCAGAAAGCGTGGGCTGACGCGGAAGCAAAAGCGCGCCGCAAACGGTGATTGCCAGCTCCCCTTGCTAGGGTATTCGTAGATATGTTCGGATAGTCCGCTTCGGCCGCAATACTGAGAGCAGTATGACGGTGACGGAGCAGGCAGTATTTCAGGAGCCGGGTCTTGATCAGTTTTCTCCGTGGAACCGTAGCCCACGTTGGTTTGTCCACCGCTGTAATCGACCTCAACGGTGCGGGCATGAGTGTCTTCGCCACGCCGCAGACCTTGAGCCACCTCAAAACAGGGACTGAAGCCAAGCTCTTCACGTCCATGATCGTCCGCGAAGATTCGCTCACGCTCTTCGGATTCGCCGACGACGACGAACGTGAAGTATTCGACGTCCTGCTCAGTGTCAGCGGGGTAGGGCCGCGTTTGGCGTTGGCCGTCCTCGCCGTGCACGAACCGGAGGCCATCCGGGTGGCTGCGCACACCGGTGACAGCAAGACGTTCACCAAGGTGCCGGGAATCGGTCCCAAGGTAGCCGGCCGGATTGTCCTTGAACTGGCCGGAAAGTTGGTTCCCCACGGGACTGGTTCCGGTACTGCTCCCGCAGTGGCCCCCAATGCCGAATGGAAGCCGCAGGTAGTCGCAGCCATGACCAGCCTGGGATGGTCCGAGAAGGACGCAAACGGCAGCATCGACAAAGCAATGGCCGACTCCCCGGAACTCGTGGATGCAGCGAACGTGGCCCAAATTCTCCGCGCCACACTGCGGTGGCTGGGCCAGGACGGGGCACGCGCAGGCAATCGTGTAGGCACCCGTGGCTGAGCAGTCACTCGTCAGCGGGGGAGAGGAACCGGAAGAGCGGGTCATTGAGGCTGCACTCCGTCCCAAGAACCTGCATGATTTCGTCGGCCAGCACCGGGTCCGTAAGCAACTGGCACTGGTCCTTGAGGCGTCAAAGATGCGCGGCCGCAGCGCCGATCACGTCTTGATGTCCGGCCCTCCCGGCCTGGGCAAGACAACTCTGGCCATGATCATCGCGGCAGAAATGAACGCTCCATTGCGTATCAGCAGTGGTCCTGCCATCCAGCACGCCGGAGACCTCGCCGCCATCCTCTCCTCCTTGTCCGAAGGGGAGGTCCTGTTCCTGGACGAAATCCACCGCATGTCCCGGCCTGCAGAGGAAATGCTCTACATGGCCATGGAGGACTTCCGCGTGGACATCGTGGTCGGAAAGGGAGCCGGTGCTACGGCCATACCCTTGGAGCTGCCTCCGTTCACCCTGGTTGGAGCCACCACTCGTGCCGGCCTCCTGCCGGGTCCGTTGCGCGACCGCTTCGGCTTCACAGGCCACCTCGAGTTTTACTCGGTTGGCGAACTGGAACTTGTCCTTCGACGATCTGCCGGCCTGCTGGACCTGAAGGTGAACTCGGCTGGCTTCACCGAGATCGCGGGCAGGTCGCGCGGTACGCCCCGAATTGCAAACCGCCTCCTTCGCCGTGTCCGTGACTGGGCCCTGGTCCACGGCATTGACCAGATTGACGCCAGGTCAGCTTCGGCTGCTTTGGACATGTATGAAGTGGATGCGCGGGGACTGGACCGGCTGGACCGTTCCGTACTGGAAGCGCTCATCACCAAGTTCAATGGTGGTCCTGTGGGATTGTCCACCCTGGCGATCGCCGTGGGAGAGGAACCGGAAACGGTGGAGACCGTGGCCGAGCCGTTCCTGGTGCGTGAAGGACTGTTGGGACGCACGCCGCGGGGCCGTATTGCCATGGCGTCTGCGTGGACGCACCTTGGTTACGCCGTGCCGGCCGGAGTCTTCGGCCAGGAAGCCCTGGCACTGTTCGGCGAGGACGAAAACCACGCCGAAAGCGTAGATACCATCGGTTAACACGCCCTGTTCAGCTTTTCCCTCTAGACTGGTATGACGCTCGGCACGTTCGAGTCCTTGATCCATGCAACCGCCTCGCGGATCTGCCAGGGACGTTGCCGTGGACCAAAACGTAAGTACAGAACGGAACTTCCCTGTGGATCCAATGACCATATTGCTGTTCGTCATGCTTGGACTCTTTGTCTTCATGATGTTCCGCCGCAACAAGAAGACCCAGCAGCAGCAGGCTGAGATGCAGTCCAAGTTTGCTCCGGGCGTCGACGTCATGACCAGCTTCGGTCTCTTTGGCCGCATCGTCTCCATCGACGAAGCCGAGAACAAGGTCGTCATCGAACTTTCCCCGGGTAACCAGGCCACGGTTCACCGCCAGGCCGTCACCAAGGTCGTCGAGGCGCCCGCCGAGGAAGCCCCGGTTGTGCCGGACGACGCTTCTTCCCTGACTACCGCAGATGCTGAAGCTCCTGCCGCAGTTGAGACGCCCGAAGAAACCATTGCGCGCCTCAACAAAGAGGACAAGAAGGACAACTAGGATCGTCAGGCGCGGCACCCCCGCGCCAGGCAACTTCTACGGCAGCTGAGAGCCGCCGGCAGACGCTCACCAGCGTTGGCCGGCGGCTGTCCGGCGATAACAGGAAGATCGATAATGGCACGGACCGGCCCCAAAAATTCAGCCCGCAGGGTGCTGACCTGGCTTGGAGCAATATTCGTTGTACTCACCGCTGTCCTGGGTGGCGGAGTTTTGACTGGCAACGCCAGTTGGGCCCCCAAGCTTGCCTTGGACCTCGAGGGCGGTACCCAGATGATCCTGGCGCCCAGGGTTGAAGGATCCAGCGAGATCAACGAAGAGCAGCTCAACCAGGCAGTCGCCATCATCCGTCAGCGAGTTGATGGCTCGGGCGTTGCTGAAGCAGAAATCAGCACCCAGTCCGGCCGCAATGTGGTGGTCAGTCTCCCGGGCACACCCTCCAAGGAAACCCGCGACCTGATCCAGGCTTCGGCCGACATGAACTTCCGGCCTGTCATCACCTATGGCGATCCCGCTGCCGTTCCCGTGGAATCGCGCACACCGGATGACCAGCTGAACAAGCCGACGGCGGAGCCGGCCAATGCCAGCGATGCCAATTGGATCACCCCGGAAATCCAGAAGGAATTCGAAGCCCTCGACTGCGTCAATCCTTCGACTGAAAGGCGTGAACGCTCCGATCCGGCCAAGCCCCTTGTGACCTGCGAAGCTGCCACGGCCACGACGCCCGCCATCAAGTACATCCTTGGACCCGTAGAAGTCCGGGGCCAGGACATCAGCGACTCCACCTTCTCCCAGGTGCAGGGCGCCCAGGGTTCGGTCACCAACTCCTGGGGCGTGAACATCGTCTTCAACGGGGATGCCACAGAGAAGTTCAAGGCCGTCACCGAGCGGCTGAACCAGTATTACGTGGCTGCACAAGCCCAAGGATCCGACGATCCCAAGTCCCAGTTCGCCATTGTCCTGGACGACAAAGTCATTTCCGCGCCGCGTTCCCTGGCAGTGATCACTGACGGACGCCCTCAGATCACTGGCAACTTCACGCAGGCTACCGCCAAGGCGCTGTCCGATCAGCTCCGCTACGGCGCTCTGCCCATCAGCTTCGAGATCCAGTCACAGGAGCAGATTTCGGCCACCCTGGGTGGCGACCAGCTTCGGCTCGGGTTGCTGGCAGGCATGATCGGCCTGGCGCTGGTGGTTGTCTACTCACTCTTCCAATACCGGGCCCTTGGCCTTGTCACCATCGCCTCCCTGGTGGTGGCAGGTGTCTTGACCTATCTCACCATCGCGATCCTCGGTTGGACTGAAAATTATCGACTCTCCCTTGCCGGTGTGGCTGGTTTGATCGTGGCCATCGGACAGACTGCTGACTCGTTCATAGTCTACTTCGAGCGCATCCGCGATGAACTGCGCGAAGGCCGTGGACTGGTTTCCGCCGTCGAAAACGGCTGGAAGCGGGCCAAGCGAACCGTCCTTGCGTCCAAGGCCGTTAACCTCCTTGCAGCCCTGGTGCTTTACTTCGTGGCTGTCGGAAACGTGCGTGGCTTCGCCTTCACTTTGGGACTGACAGCCCTTGCCGACCTCTTGGTGGTCTTCATGTTTACGCACCCCATGCTGCAGGTCCTGGCGCGCACCAAGTTCTTCGGGGAAGGCCACCGTTTCTCGGGCCTCTCCCCGGACCGTCTTGGCGCAGTTCCCTTGTATCGTGGCGCGGGCCGGCTCCGGACACCCGATGAGAAGCCCACGCCTGTTCGTGCGCGCAACACCGGCGCAGTGGCTGAGGCCGAGCGTCGCATGACCATCGCCGAACGGCGCCTTGCCGAGAAGGGCCAGCTGACTGGTTCCTCCAAGGCAACCAAGGAGGAGAAGTAATGACTACGAGCTTCGCAACCTTCGGCCATGAGCTGTACACGGGCAAGCGCTCGTACAACTTCGTCAATTCGAAGAAGATCTGGTTCATCATCGCGGCCGTCGCGGTGGCCCTGTCCATCCTCATTCCAGTGGCCAAGGGCGGATTTAACCTTGGCATCGAATTCAGGGGCGGCTCGGAGTTCACCGTCTCCAACGTGAGCACCACGGATGCCAGCCTCGGCGAAAAGGCTGTGCACGACGTCGTACCCGGCGCCATTCCCCGGGTGGCAAATGTCGCGGGCAACACCATGCGGATCCAAACGGACCAGCTGACCGATGACGAGACCAACCGCATCAAGGATGGCCTCACCAGCGCCTACGGCGTCACCGAAAATGAGGTGACGTCCAACTTCGTCGGTCCCACCTGGGGGCAGGATGTCACCAGGCAGGCACTCATCGGCCTGGTGGTCTTCGTTGGTTTGGCTGCCATCCTGATGGCGCTGTACTTCAGAACCTGGAAAATGTCGTTGTCGGCCCTCGTGGGCATGCTTGTCACGATGTTCACCACAGCGGGTGTCTACGCCCTGAGCGACTTCGAGGTCACGCCGTCGGCCATCATCGGGTTCCTGACGGTCCTGAGCTACTCGCTCTACGACACCGTGGTGGTCTTCGACAAGATTCGCGAGAACACTGCCGACATTTCCACCTCCACCCGCCGTACGTTCGGTGAAGAGGTCAACCTGGCCGTCAACCAAACCCTGGTCCGCTCCATCAACACCATGATGGTGGCCGTGCTCCCGGTCGCAGCCATCCTCTTCATCGGTGCCGGACTGCTTGGCGCGGGCACGCTGCGCGACCTCTCGCTGGCGTTGTTCGTTGGGATCCTCATCGGTACGGCAGCCACCATCTTCATCGCAGCGCCCCTTTACGCCTGGCTGCGCCAAGGTGAACCGGAGCTCGTGAAGCAGGCCAAGAAGGTAGCCCACCGCCGGGCCGACGCCACCGTATAGGCCCGTTGCAACACCTCTGTTTGACCAAAGAGCCGGTCCCCGCACTTATGCAGGGACCGGCTCTTTGACTTGCCCGTCCTGTGCGTCATGTGCTGCCCATTTGCAGAAGCATTCACCTGCGGGAATAGACTTAGAGAATTATTCGGTTGTGAGGGGTACTTCTGTGGAAGAACGTGCGACGTCGGCACCACCGGCGGGCGGGGAAGACGGCCACAATGCTGTGGCGGTTCCAGCAACAAGCATGGCTGGACGGACTGCGGGAGCTGTTCCGGTGGACACCCCTGGCGCGCGTCCCACCTTCCCGGGGCGGCGGGAGCGTACACGTTCCCGGCTGGCCCGTCTGACCGGCCGTGGCGTGGCTCCATACTCGCCGATCCTCGAACCCTTGCTGCGGACGGTGCGGGCCAACAACCCCAAAGAAGACTTTGACCTGATCCAGCGGGCCTTCACAGTTGCAGAGCGGAGCCACCAAGGCCAGAAACGCAAGAGTGGTGATCCCTACATCACCCATCCGGTGGCCGTGGCCACCATCCTGGCTGAACTCGGCATGACAGGCACCACGCTGGCGGCGGCGTTGCTTCACGACACCGTGGAGGACACTCCCTACACGCTCGCTGACCTCACACGGGATTTTGGTCCCGAGGTTGCCATGCTGGTGGACGGCGTAACCAAGCTGGACAAGGTCAGCTTTGGTGAAGCCGCACAATCCGAGACCGTCCGCAAGATGGTTGTGGCCATGGCCAAGGACATCCGCGTCCTGATGATCAAGTTGGCTGACCGCCTGCACAACGCCCGTACGTGGCGCTTCGTCTCCGCTGAGTCTTCCTCCCGCAAGGCTCGTGAAACGCTGGAGATCTTTGCCCCGCTGGCTCACCGACTTGGCATGAACACCATCAAGTGGGAGCTCGAAGACCTGTCCTTCGCTGCCCTGTACCCCAAGGTGTACGAGGAAATCGTGCGCATGGTGGGAGACCGTACGCCGGAGCGCGAGAAGAGCCTCAGCGTCATCCGCAACCAGATCGCAGACGATCTGCGCACGGCCAGGATCAAGGCGACCATCACCGGGCGTCCCAAGCACTATTACTCCATTTACCAGAAGATGATCGTCCGGGATAAGGACTTCGACGACATCAACGACCTCATGGGCGTGCGTGTCCTGGTGGACTCGGTCAGGGACTGTTACGCAGCGCTGGGTACCCTGCATTCGCGATGGAACCCCCTTCCGGGGCGGTTCAAGGATTACATCGCCATGCCCAAGTTCAACATGTACCAATCGCTGCACACCACGGTGATCGGCCCGGGCGGCAAGCCCGTGGAGATTCAGATCCGTACCCACGAGATGCACCGCCGGGCCGAGTACGGTGTGGCAGCGCACTGGAAGTACAAGGACCAGCCCAACCGAACGGCGCAAGGCCCGGGCAGCCCTCGCGACGGCGACATGGGCTGGTTGAGGTCCCTGGTGGACTGGCAGCAGGAAACGTCAGACCCCGGCGAGTTCCTGGACTCCCTGCGGTATGAGATCAATGCACGCGAAGTGTTCGTCTTCACCCCCAAGGGTGAGGTCATGGCTCTGCCTGCGGGATCAACTCCCGTCGATTTTGCCTACGCCGTCCATACAGAGGTGGGTCACAGGACCATCGGGGCCCGCGTCAACGGCAAGCTGGTCCCGCTCAACAGTGAGCTGAACCATGGCGACTGGGTGGAGATTTTCACCTCCAAGGCCGAAGGAGCCGGTCCCAGCCAGGACTGGCAACACTTCGTCAAGTCGGCACGTGCACGCAACAAGATCCGCCAGTGGTTCACCAAAGAACGCCGCGAAGAAGCAATCGATCGCGGCAAGGACATGCTGACCCGGGCCATGCGGAAGCAGAACCTTCCGCTGCAGCGCCTGATGACGCACGACGCTTTGTCTGCGGTGGCCGAGGACTTCCACTACGTTGATATCTCCGGGCTCTACGCAGGTGTCGGTGATGGGCACACCTCCGCCCAGTCCGTGATGGAAAAACTCGTCGAGCACTTGGGAGGCCACGAGACTCCGGATGAAGATCTCGAAGAAGTCAGCATTCCAACGCAGGTCGCCAAGTCCAAATTCTCAGACTCCGGAGTCATCGTCCGCGGTGTGGGCGACGTTTGGGTCAAACTGGCCCGTTGCTGCACGCCCGTTCCGCCGGACCCCATCCTGGGATTCGTCACCCGCGGCTCTGGCGTTTCCGTCCACCGAACGGATTGCACCAATGTTTCCGGGCTCCGGGACCAGCCGGACAGAATCGTTGAAGTGGAATGGGCCCCCACACAGTCGAGCGTCTTCCTGGTGGAAATCCAAGTGGAGGCCCTGGACCGTAAGTCGCTGTTGTCCGACGTGACGCGGATTCTGTCCGAGAATCACGTGAACATCCTCGCTGCGTCGGTCCATACCTCCAGCGACAGGGTAGCGATCTCGAAGTTCGCGTTCGAAATGGGTGACCCCAAGTATTTGCACCACGTCCTGAATGCCGTCCGCCGCATTGATGGTGTCTTTGACGTCTACCGCACCACGGGCAACAGGCGGCGCACCTAGCCGGCTGCAAGGTGCGACAACGTGGCCAGCGCGCGCCGCTTGTGGGGAACGCGGGGTGCTGCCTCCACAGCCAGGGTGAGGAGTCGCAGCCGGATGCCCAGGTCCTCCTTGGCCAGGAGGCGCCTTAGGGCCGGGAGGGCGCGGTCGCTTTCCACGTGCAAGGCGATGTCCGCTGCGGTGCGGAGCGGGCTGCTCACCAGCATCCCGCCCAGGCTTACTACGTCCATCTGACCCAGCCTTACCTCGTGGAGGCTGCAGGCGGTGCTTCCGCGCAGACTTGAAATACGGTGCTTCGCATCCACCAGGAGTGACAGGTGCTCCGGAGGGTTCGCGCAGCCGTAGATCCACGCGGCCGTGAGGCGGCCGGCGACTACTTTGGTCCGGATCCGTTCCGGAACTGTGAGGGCTGCTGCACGGGCCCGGAGGCGATGGGTGATTGCGGTGCCCGGCGAAGCATAACTCTTCCCGTAGAGCGGCAGCAGGATGCCGTCGAAGGCCATGCTCTGGAGTTCGTTCCATGTAAAGATCCGGTTGGGGGAGTACAGCTCTGGGATGACCGGCTCCGATAAGTGCGGGGCGGCGACAGCGGGGTCCATCCACTGATCATTCCGTGCAGCCACCCAACCAGTACAGGCTCCGTCCCGGTTATGTGGATAACCGGGACGGAGCCTGCAGTACTGCCAAGCCTGGAGTGCTAGGCGAGATCGATTGCAGAACGCTGAATCTGGTCCAGCCACGCCTGGCGGGCCTCCAAAGCCTCGCGAGCGGCCTTGATGCGGCGCTGGTCGCCTGCCTTCTCCGCCTTTTCAAGGTCATCCTTGAGACCGGCGATGGCAGCTTCGAGTTGGGAGAGGGCGCTGTTGGTGCGTGCCTTGGTCTCCGGGTTGCTCCGGCGCCACTTCTCTTCTTCGGCTTCCTTGACGGCGTCTTCGACCTTGCGGAGTCCGGCCTCGATGCGTCCCATATCCCCGCGCGGAACCTTACCGGCATCTTCCCAGCGGTCCCGGATGGACTGGAGGGCCTTCTTGGTTGCGTTGAGGTCGTTGATGGGGAGCAGAGCCTGCGCTTCGGCTACGAGCTGCTCCTTGACCACCAGGTTGGCGGTGTACTCCTGGTCGATTTGGTCGTTGGCTGCCTGGCGGTTGCTGAAGAAGACGTCCTGGGCGGCGCGGAACCGGCCCCACAGTGCGTCGTCATCCTTGCGGCTCGCCCGGGGGGTGGCCTTCCACTGGTCCATCAGCCTGCGGTATTCACCGGCGGCAAATCCCCAATCTGTGGAAGAGGAGAGGGCTTCGGCCTCCGCGATCAGCGCTTCCTTGGCAGACTTTGCCGCTGAATTGTTGCTGTCCAGTTGCGAGAAGTAGGCGCGGCGGTGACGATCAAAGACAGTGCGGGCCGAACGGAACCGCTTCCACAGTGCGTCCTCGTTGCTTCGACCCAGACGTACGCCGCTCTTCTGCGCCGCCTTCCAGGTTTCAAACAACTCGTTCATGCGTGCGCTGGAGGTCTTCCATTGGATCTGGGCAGGATCCTGTCCGGCAATGGATTCGGCTTCGGCAACGATTGCTTCACGAGCAGCGAGTTCACTGGCACGCACAGCATCGTGTGCTGCCTTCTCTGACTTTTCCAGCTCCACGACCTGAGCGGACAGGGCATCCAGGCGTGCCTCAGCAGACCGGATGTCGCCCACCATGGTGCGCTCTGCGAGTTGCTCGCGGAGATGGGTGACAGTTTTTTGCATGTCCGTGGCCGGAGCTTTTGATTCCACACGGTGTTCCAGCAGGACAACCTGGGCAACGATGTCGTCGAACTTCCGGGCGAAGTAGCCCAGGGCTTCGTCGGTGCTGACACCCGGGTACTGGCCAACGGCGATCTCTTCGCCATCCAACGTCAGGAACACGTGGCCATCACCTTCAGCGCGGCCCCACTTGGCTGCCTCGGCAAGAGACGCGGCGGACACGGCCGGGGCAGCGGGAACGACGGCGGCAGGGGCCTTCGGGCGGGCCGCAAACGCTGCAGGTGTTGGCGCTGCGGACGGGGCCGGTCGTGGTGCGGCCGGCTCGCTTGCGGCGGCTTCGGCCTCGGTCCCGGCGGCTGCCGGCTTGTCGTCGGCTGGGGCCTCGGTCTCGGCTGCGGCCTGGGTCTCGGCTGGGGCCTCGGTCCCGGCGGCTGCCTCAGTCTCTGCCGCTGCCTCATCAACATGCGTTGGTTCTTGTGTAGCTGCCGGGGCGACGGGGGTTTCTGCAGTGCCGGGGCTGGTCGCCTCGACTGCTTCTTCTTCGTTGGCCACTACTGCTGTTTCGTCGGATTTCTGACTGTCTGTCACCGCTAAAAGTCTTTCGCTTGGAGGGACTGCTAAGGTAATGCACCCCGGGCCGGGCCCGGAGCTGGTTACTTCAGAGAAAACGAGTCTATCGTGACAGGTGCCACAGGGGCGCCGTCACTGGTGCTTTCGCCGGTTTTCAGGCCTGTGGCGGCGATGTTGGTGACCACGTCCAAGCCGCTGGTTACCTTGCCCACTATGGTGTATCCACCTGCCGTATCAGCCGGAATGGTGGTGTCTTTGTAGACGATGAAGAACTGGTGGCCGTTGCCGTAGGCGTTGTTCCCGCTGCGGGCCACTGCAATTGTCCCCGCGGGGTACTTGTTGTCTGCGGGCGTGTTTTCGAGCGGGCCCCATCGGTAGTCGGGGGCGTCCGCGCCGTCGTCGGACGTGGCGCCGCACTGAAGCAGCCCGAAGGTTTCCGAGGTCGTCAGGCGGTGGCAGAACTTCCCGTTGTAGTAGCTGGCATCGCTCAACGACTTGAGGACTGCGGCGGCCTGCGGTGCCGCAGTGCCGTTCAGTTCGATGCCAAGCACGCCGGTGTTCAGCGCCAGCTCGCCGGTGAAGGTCTTACCCGCTGCGGTATCAGGGCTGGGAACGTCCGGACTGTTGGACGCGGCGGCAGAGGGAGAAGCGGACGGAGAACTCAGGCCCGCCTCTGCAGCAGCGAACTCAGCCTCGGTGGGGTTGGAGCTGAAGGCAGTCAGTTGCAGCACGACGGCGAGGATCACTGCCGCTGCACCCGCGCCGATGGCGATGGTGTTGTCGCGTTTGCGCCGCTTGCCCTGTTCCTGCCGCAGGGCACGCTTGGCTTCCATCTGCTTGATGCGCCGTTTCGCTTCGCGGTCATCCCGCGACCTTGTTGCCAAGAGTCCTCCTGATTTTGTGCACTTTACGGGGCCGCCGACAGGAACCCGGGCATGCTGCATTAGATGTGCACGCGCGGAAAGCATAAACTGGCTGCCGCACATAGTTTATGCATGACCGGCTGGACGCCCGCCCTGTAAACGCCGTACGGGCGTTTTAAAGCTGTGGGTCCTGTACCAGCGTCAGCTTTCTTCGAGGAGACATTTCCACCATGGCACGTACCGCCTCCCTGTCCGGATTCCCCGAGTGGCTTCCCCAGGAGCGGTTGGTGGAGCTCCATGTGCTGGATACGCTCCGTAAGACGTTTGAGTTGCACGGGTTTTCGTCCATCGAGACCAGGGCAGTGGAAACAGTGGGGCAGCTGCTCCGCAAAGGCGAGATCGACAAAGAGGTTTACGGCCTGAGCCGACTCCAGGATGACGAGGGTGAGGCAGCGAAGTCGGATAAAGCGGATCCCAACGCCTTGGCATTGCACTTCGACCTGACTGTTCCCTTCGCGCGCTACGTGGTGGAGAACGCCGGGTACCTGGCGTTCCCCTTCCGCCGCTACCAAATCCAGAAGGTGTGGCGTGGCGAGCGGCCGCAGGAAGGCCGCGCCCGTGAGTTCACCCAGGCGGACATCGATGTGGTGGGCGACGGCGAGCTTCCGTTCCGCTACGACGTCGAGATTGCCCTGGTCATCGCTGAGGCACTGAGCGCATTGCCGATTCCGGATTTCCGGCTCCGGATCAACAACCGGAAGCTGGCCGAGGGCTTCTATCGCGGCATCGGCCTGACGGACACTGCCGGGGTCCTGCGCAGTATCGACAAACTGGAAAAGATCGGCGCCGCGAAGGTTGCCGAGCTGTTGAAGAGCGAGCTCGGTGCCACGGACGAGCAAGCCGGACTGGCCCTGAAACTGGCGAGTATCCGTACTGAAGACACCTCCTTCGTCCAGCAGGTGCGCGCCTTGGGCGTCACCGATGAGCTCCTGGAGGAAGGGCTTAACGAGCTGGAGCAGGTCATCCAGGCGGCCGTTCAGCGTGCTCCGGGCAAGGTGGTTGCCGATTTGAGCATCGCCCGCGGCTTGGATTACTACACCGGAACTGTGGTGGAAACCGTGTTGGTGGGCCACGAACAGCTCGGTTCCATATGCTCCGGCGGCCGCTACGATGCCCTGGCCAGCAAGGGCAACCGCAAGTTCCCCGGCGTCGGCCTTTCCATCGGTGTGACGCGCCTCGTTTCGCGCATCCTTAGCCAGGAACTGGCGACGGCCTCGCGCTCGGTCCCCACAGCGGTCCTGGTTGCGTTGAACACGGACGACAGCTGGTCTGCGGCGCAGGATATCGCGGCACAGTTGCGGGGGAGGGGCATCGCGACCGAAGTTGCTGCGAAGGCCGAGAAATTCGGCAAGCAGATCAAGTTCGCCGACCGGCGCGGTATCCCGTTCGTGTGGTTTACCGACGACGACGGGAAGCACCAGGTCAAAGACATCCGTACCGGCGAGCAGGTTGACGCCGACCCCGCAGAATGGACGCCGTCGGAAGAGGACTTGCACGTCCGCGTCACCACCGCCTGATACAGGCATCGCTTGTTCCGCCGTTTGGCGGGAGCCGCGGCCGGGGCGGGTAAACTCGGACGGGACTGCCATTGCTGCGGTCCCTATAAATTTCATGCTGAAAGGAATGCTGTGCTGCGCACACATGACCTCGGATCACTTCGCTCCGAGCACATTGGACAAACCGTTACCCTGGCCGGCTGGGTGGGCCGCCGCCGTGATCACGGTGGCGTTGCATTCGTTGACCTGCGTGACGCGTCCGGTGTCGCCCAGGTGGTAGTCCGTGAGGAAGAGGTCTTCCATGGCCTGCGGAACGAGTACGTCCTGCAGGTGACGGGTACCGTCAACAAGCGTCCCGAAGGCAACGAAAACCCGGCTCTGGCGACGGGTGACATCGAGGTGATCGCTGACAAGGTGGTCATCCTCAACACCTCCGAGCCGCTTCCGTTCCAGATCGACGAACACGTCGAAGTCGGCGAGGAAGCACGCCTCAAGCACCGTTACCTGGACCTGCGCCGTCCCGGCCCCGCCCGCAACATGCGCCTGCGTTCGGAGGCCAACCGTGTGGCCCGCGAACTGCTGCACCAGCGCGGCTACGTCGAAATCGAGACGCCCACGCTGACGCGTTCGACGCCGGAAGGCGCCCGCGACTTCGTTGTCCCGGCACGCCTGGCGCCCGGTTCCTGGTATGCCCTGCCGCAGTCGCCGCAGCTTTTCAAGCAGCTGCTCCAGGTGGGCGGCTTTGAGAAGTACTACCAGATTGCCCGTTGCTACCGCGACGAGGACTTCCGTGCGGACCGCCAGCCGGAGTTCACCCAGCTGGACATCGAAGCCAGCTTCGTGGACCAGGACGATGTCATTGAGCTTGGCGAGGCAATCGTCAAGACCCTGTGGCAGCTCATCGACGTCGAGATCCCCACTCCGATCCGCCGCATGACGTACCTGGATGCCATGGCCAAGTACGGCTCGGACAAGCCGGACCTGCGCTTCGGTGTGGAACTGACAGAGCTGACGGACTTCTTCAAGGACACCAACTTCGGTGTGTTCAAGGCACCCTACGTCGGTGCAGTGGTCATGCCCGGCGGAGCTTCGCAGCCACGCCGTACGCTGGACGGCTGGCAGGAATTCGCCAAGCAGCGCGGACATAAGGGCCTTGCCTACGTTCTCTTCAAGGAGGACGGCGAGCTCGCCGGCCCCGTTGCCAAGAACCTCACGGAAGAAGAGCGTGCCGGACTGGCCGACGCCGTGGGTGCCAAGCCGGGCGACTGCATCTTCTTCGCCGCCGGTGAGAAGTCAGCGGCACGCGCCCTGCTCGGTGCTGCCCGCGTTGAAATCGGTCACCGTACCGGCTTGATCGACCCCAACGACTGGGCGTTTGTCTGGATCGTGGACGCTCCCATGTTCGAGCCCGCCGCCGCGGCCGTCGCTTCCGGTGACGTAGCTGTGGGTGGTGGCCAGTGGACGGCCGTGCACCACGCGTTCACCTCGCCCAAGCCGGAGTTCCTGGACACCTTCGATCAGGACCCGGAATCAGCACTTTCATACGCCTATGACATCGTCTGCAATGGCAACGAGATCGGTGGCGGTTCCATCCGTATCCACCAGCGCGAAGTGCAGGAAAGGGTCTTCCAGCTCATGGGGCTGGACAAGGAAGACGCCGAAACCAAGTTCGGCTTCCTGCTGGAGGGCTTCAAGTACGGCGCCCCTCCGCATGGCGGAATGGCCCTCGGCTGGGACCGCGTTGTGGCCTTGCTCGCCGGTGTGGAGTCCATCCGCGATGTTATTGCGTTCCCGAAGTCGGGCAACGGCTATGACCCCCTGACCGCCGCTCCTGCACCGATCACCCCGCAGCAGCGCAAGGAGGCAGGCGTCGACTTCAAGCCGGAGGCCAAGTCGGAACCCAAACCCGCAGCCAAGCCGGAAACCACGAACGAATAGACGGTCACCAAAGGCCCTCCACCCCGGTGGAGGGCCTTTGGTGTTTCCACCGAAGACTCCCTCAACGAAAGGTGCTGCTGGATGCTGGAGCAAGCATTCCTGGAAACTCTCATGGACAAGGCCTGGCCGGCCCTTGAGCGCGAAGACCTTGGTGGCGATGGCACAGCGAAGTGGGTGCTCCGTGCTTCGAACGGGGTGACGCAGCGGGCAAATTCCGTGTGGCCGGCCAACCCGGCAGAGAGTGCGGACAGTCATGTAGTGGCCACGGGCCTTGAGTCTGCCGCTGACCTTGAGCGATCCGTCAGCGCCGCCTCGGAGTGGTATAGGCGCCGCCGCCTGCCGTTGATTTTCCAAGTGTTCGATGACTCCCGCAGTGCTGCCCTCAATGATGTCCTGGACCGCAGGCGCTTCACCCGGCAGTCCGAAACGAAGATCATGCTCCGCGGCCTGGACGGTTTGCCGCCCCGCCCGCCGAAGATGGAGATGCTCGAACTGCCTTCCGAGGAATGGCTCCGTCTCTGGTGGTCCGTTGATGGCCGCGGTGGTGAGGCGGAATTGTCGGTCGCTCACAGGATCCTCACCGCCTGTCCGGCGCTGTACGCCTTGGTGAGGGACGACGACGGCGTCCCCGCCGCCGTCGGACGCCTCGCCCTGGTTGATGGCTGGGGCGGTATTTACGGGATGGCGACCTCTGCCGGGCACCGCCGGCGCGGATACGCGGCCCAAGTGTTGGCGGCGCTGCTGCATGCCGGCGCTGTGCGGGATCTCAAGGGGGTCTGGCTTTTGGTCACGGCCGCCAACCACGGGGCACAGTCGTTGTACACCCAGGCGGGATTCATGGACCACGGCAGCTACCTGTACCGGCAGGCACCCCTGAAGCGTGCCCTCAGCGGCTGCTAACCCGCCGGCGTCGGATCAGTCACCGTGATCCGAATGGAGCAGGCGTCTGCTGCCGCTTTCTGCAGAGCCGCGGATTTGATCTCCTGGATGTCCAGGAACGCCAGCCGTGCGCGCCCTGTGAACGCTTTGAGGGCGGGCTGCGCAAGGACCTGATCCACCAATGCCCTGTCTCCACCGGGAACGATGTACTCCATCCGGTGCCCCGTGAAGATCCTGGCCGCATGTTCCGCCGTGGACCTGGCGTCGATGAAGCGGTTGCCGCTCTTAGAGGCGAGGACGGTGGTACCGCTGGCCGAGGCCACAGCGTAACCGCCGCGCCGGACCAGCACCAGGCCCAGCCCCCGTTCCTGGGTGGCCAACGAGGCAAGGCGGTGGAGTTCGCTGCCGCCACGGCCGGGGCGTCCGTCCGATGGCCATGGCGCCCTCAGCAGCGCGGTGGCTCCGTCGGCTGCGCGCAGGAGGAGGCCGCCGTCGTCGAGGTCTTCCACCACAGGCCCGTGGCCGGCTGCGAACCGTTCCACCCAACCCTGCAACCTGGCGGCGGACACTATGGCGGTCCGGATGGCCTGCTGGCGCGGGGCTGATGCTCGGCGGTCCATGGTGGATGTCTCCTTTGGTGGAACTATGAGTAGCCTATCCATGTGGAAGATCTCTTTGGTGCCGGTGCAGTCAACGACGACGAGTCGGAGGATCTGCCTGCTACGCCGGATTCCCTACGGGGGTCGTCCGACGCTCACTGGATGGCGTCACAGCGCAGCCCACTGGCTGTGAGGATGCGCCCACGCACGCTGGACGACGTCGTGGGACAGCAGCACCTGCTGGGACAAGGCTCCCCGCTCCGGCAGTTGGCAGCCGGGGCTGAAGCTGCCGGTCCTGCCGGACCGAGCTCTGTGATCCTCTGGGGGCCACCGGGAACGGGCAAAACCACGTTGGCGCACGTGATCGCGCGGGGTCCCGGACGGAAGTTCGTGGAATTGTCTGCGATCACCGCGGGTGTCAAGGATGTCCGGCGTGTCATGGATGAGGCGCTGACGGCCCGCGATCTCTATAAGAAAACCACCGTCCTCTTCCTGGACGAGATCCATCGTTTCAACAAGGCCCAGCAGGATGCCCTGCTGCCGGGTGTTGAAAACCGCTGGGTGGTGCTGGTCGCCGCCACCACGGAAAACCCATCATTCTCGGTGGTGTCGCCCCTGTTGTCGAGGTCGCTGCTGCTGACGCTGAAGCCGCTCACCGATGACGACATTGCGGGACTGCTGCAAAAGGCGGTCGCCGAAGCCCGCGGCCTGGCCGGACGCGTGGAACTCAGCCCCGAGGCGCTGGATCACCTGGTTCGCCTTTCCGGGGGAGATGCCCGCAGGGCATTGACCGCACTGGAAGCTGCTGCCGGGGTCGCATTCGGTGACAGCACCGCTGTCGGACCCTCTGTGCCGGACGGTCCCGATGCCGTGCTGGAGGAGGACAGTGGCGCTGAAGAAGCCGGTGGCGCTGCTGCAATCAACGACGACGGCGAGCCGGGACTCGCCAACGACGGCGCCCATGACGCTGCGGTGCTGGTGGAACTGCGGCATACCGAGCGTGCCTTGGACGCGGCCGCTGTGCGCTATGACCGTGCCGGGGACCAGCACTACGACGTCGCCAGCGCCTTTATCAAGTCCATCCGCGGCTCTGACGTGGATGCCGCGTTGCACTACCTGGCACGCATGCTGGAAGCGGGCGAGGATCCACGGTTCGTTGCACGACGGATCGTGATCTCTGCCGCGGAGGACATTGGAATGGCCGATCCCACAGCGTTGCAGACCGCAGTCGCAGCGGCGCAGGCAGTGCAACTGATCGGTATGCCGGAGGGGCGGATCGTGCTGGCCGAAGCTGTGGTCCACCTGGCCACCGCGCCCAAGTCAAACGCCGCGTACATGGGTTTGAACAAGGCCGTGGCAGATGTCCGTGCCGGGTTTGGCGGCGGCATCCCCATGCACCTGCGTGATGCGCACTACCCTGGAGCGAAGCAGCTGGGCCATGGGAAGAGTTACAAGTACGCCCATGATGAACCGCACGGTGTGGTAACCCAGCAGTACCCGCCCGATGATTTGGTGGGTAAGGACTACTACCAGCCCACCAATAACGGAGCCGAACGGGACATCGCCGCCAGGTTGGTACGGCTCCGCAAAATAGTGCGGGGGGACTAGGCAGTGGAGCCCTTTCCGCCGGAAAGTACGCAGGGCGTCAACCACTTTGTGCATGGTAGGATTGATCCTTGTCTGGCATGGCCTGACGCACAATCCCACTGAAGATTCCGTCTACAGTGCTGTGCGCCCGGGCTAGTAGCAAGAGGCAGCGGTTGGCCGATGCTCTCCCTGATGGAGGCCAGTAACACTGACACACCGCAGTAATTGGAAGGACACAAGTGGCTAACAACACTCGTGCTCGCCGCACCGCGCGCCTTTCGCGTGCACTCGGCATCGCTCTGACCCCCAAGGCCGCCAAGTACATGGAGCGCCGCCCGTACGGCCCCGGTGAGCATGGCCGTGCCCGCAAGAAGCAGGACTCCGACTACGCCGTACGTCTGCGCGAAAAGCAGCGTCTGCGCGCCCAGTACGGCATCCGCGAAGCCCAGATGACCCGTGCCTTCGAAGAAGCACGCCGCACCAAGGGCCTGACCGGTGAAAACCTGGTTGAGCTGCTCGAAATGCGTCTGGACGCCCTCGTGCTCCGTGCAGGCTTCGCCCGCACCATCGCACAGGCCCGCCAGCTGGTTGTGCACCGCCACATCATGGTTGACGGCATCCGCGTGGACCGCCCGTCCTTCCGCGTTGGCGAAGGCCAGCTCATCCACGTTCACAGCCGCTCCGAGGTCATGCCCCCGTTCCAGGTGGCAGCTGCAGGCGCACACGTTCTGAACAACGTGCCGGCATACTTGGACGTCAAGATCGACGCCCTGCAGGCACGCCTGGTTCGTCGCCCCAAGCGCTCTGAGGTCCCCGTGATCTGCGAAGAGCAGCTCGTCGTCGAATTCTACGCTCGCTAAATTCCAGCAGCGCATACAAAGAAGCCCGTGGCACATGCCGCGGGCTTCTTTGTATGTAAGAGACCGGTCCAAAGTGGGTAAGGTACTGGGGAGGCCTTGTCCAAAGCCGTTCAGCGGCTGGTGCAGGGCAGTGCAACAACCCTAGGAGAAGAGTTCTATGTCTGGTGGCGACATCGCCGGCCTCATCGCAGCAGGAGTCTTCGCGCTCCTCGTGTTGTTGTTGGCTGTGCCAATCTTGAAGCTTGGTGGCGTTTTTGACGAGGTCCGGACCTCCATCCGGTCCATCAGCGACGGTGCTACGCCTTTGATGGATGAAGTGACCGCTACGGTGTCCACCACCAACCAGCAGCTGAAGAAGGTTGACGGCATCGCCTCCAACGTCTCTGACGCCTCGGCCAACATCTCCGCGTTGTCCTCGCTGGTGGCTGCCACAGTGGGTTCTCCCTTGATCAAGGTGGCAGCGTTCAGCTACGGCGTGCGCTCGGCGTTCGCCGGACGACGCGCCCCTTCCTCCGGCCGCCGCAGCCGCTGAACCGCATAGCCGCCGAACTACAAGGGAGAACGGAAACCATGAAAAGAATTGTGTGGATGGGCATCGGCGTCGCCATCGGCGTCATTGCCTTCCGAAAGATCACCGAGGCCCAGGCGAACATCGGTCCAGATGGCTTGAACCGTGCCGTGGGCCGGATGGCTGATGGCTTGTTCGATTTCGCCGACGCGGTCCGGACGGGTATGCACCAGCGGGAAGAGGACCTTCGGGCGGCGTTGGGGATTGACGACGCCGGAGCTGGCCGCCGCTAGCCGAGCGGTTCGCTCCCACGCCCGCAACAGGGCAGAATGGAAAACTGCGGAACGGCACCAGCCGGTACCGCGCACATTACGTGCAGTGGATTGAGAAGGGTAAGTAATCAGCTAATGAAGTCGCAGGAGATCACCAAACGCTGGGTGGACTTTTTTGTCAGCAAGGGCCACACCGCCGTTCCCTCCGCGTCGCTCGTTTCCAGCGACCCGTCCCTTCTCTTCACTGTGGCCGGAATGGTGCCGTTCATTCCGTACCTGACTGCGCGCGAAGAGCCCCCGTACAGCCGTGCCACGAGCGTCCAGAAGTGCATCCGCACCGGAGACATCGAGGAAGTGGGAAAGACGGCCCGCCACGGGACGTTCTTCCAGATGTGCGGCAACTTCTCCTTTGGCGACTACTTCAAGGAAGACGCCATCAAGTTCGCTTTCGAGCTGCTCACCACAAGTGTTGACGACGGCGGTTACGGACTTCCCGCCGAGCGCCTCTGGGTGACCGTCTACGAAGAAGACGACGAAGCCAAGGAACTGTGGCTCAAGAACACAGGTATCCCCGCTGAACGCATCCAGCGCATGGGCAAGGCCGACAACTACTGGTCCACCGGCCAGCCGGGCCCCGCCGGCCCCTGCTCGGAGATCTACTACGACCGCGGCCCCGCCTACGGCATCGAAGGCGGCCCGCTGGCCGATGAGACCCGGTACATCGAGATCTGGAACCTCGTGTTCATGCAGTACCAGATCGAGAATGTCCGTTCCAAGGTGGACTTCGACATCGCCGGAGAGCTCCCGCAGAAGAACATCGACACCGGCCTGGGCATGGAGCGTCTCGCGATGATCCTCCAGGGTGTCGAGAACATGTATGAAACCGACCAGGTCCGCCCGGTCATCGACAAAGCTGCTGCACTGTCCGGCCGCGAGTACACCTCGGCCGAGTCGCCGGAGGACCCGCACCACACGGACGACGTCCGTATGCGCGTCGTTGGCGACCACATTCGTTCCGCACTGATGCTGATTGCTGATGGTGTTTCGCCGTCCAACGAAGGCCGTGGCTATGTGCTGCGCCGCCTCATTCGGCGCGCAGTCCGCGCCATGCGGCTGCTCGGCGTCGAAAAGGCCTGCCTGCCGGACCTTCTTCCCGCCTCCCGCGACGCCATGAAAGGCGTCTACCCGGTGGTGGAGACGGATTTCGCCAGGATCAGCCGCATTGCCTACGCCGAAGAAAAGGCGTTCCTGCGCACCATTGCTTCGGGTACGGCCCGCCTTGAGGATGCCGTGGCCGAATCGAAGGCTGCAGGTGTTCCGCTTTCCGGCGCCGACGCGTTTGCCCTGCACGACACCTATGGCTTCCCGATCGACCTGACGCTGGAAATGGCAGAAGAGGCCGGCCTCAAGGTTGATGAGGCAGGCTTCCGCTCGCTCATGCTCGAGCAGCGCCAACGTGCACAGGCTGATGCCAAGGGCAAGAAGGGCGGCCACGCGGACCTCAGCGCCTACCAGGATCTCCTGGGCAAGGGTGAGACCGTCTTCACGGGCTATGACGAACTTGAGGGCGAATCCACGGTTCGCGGGATCGTCAGCGGAGGACGGCCGGTGGGGCATGCCTCCACCGGCGACGAAATTGAGTTGGTCCTCAATGAAACCCCGTTCTATGCCGAAGCCGGTGGCCAGTCCGCTGACACCGGCCTCATCACCGGCGATGGCTTCGTGGTGGAGGTCCTGGATGTTCAGCGGCCCATCAAGGGCTTGAGCGTGCACAAGGCGATTGTCCGCGAAGGCGAGATTGCCTCAGACGCGTTGGTGCGCGCCGCCGTCGACCGCGAACGTCGCCACGCAGCCGAGCAGGCCCACACCGGCACGCACATTGTGCACGCCGCCCTGCATCAGATCCTCGGCCCGGAAGCTACCCAGCGCGGTTCGTACAACAAAGCCGGCTACCTGCGTTTCGACTTCGCCTGGGGCGAGGGTCTGAGCACTGCCACGCGGTCCGAGATCGAAGAGGTCTCCAACATCGCCATCCGGAACAATTTCCGGGTAGACACCAAGGTGATGGGGCTCGCTGATGCCAAGGCCCTGGGTGCCATGGCATTGTTCGGCGAAAACTACGGGAGCGAAGTGCGCGTCGTGGAGATCGACGGCGCCTGGTCCCGCGAGCTGTGTGGTGGCACGCACGTGTCCAACACCTCCCTTATCGGCAGCCTTTCGCTGCTGGGCGAACAGTCGGTTGGCTCGGGAAACCGCCGCGTGGAAGCCTTCGTTGGCCTGGACGCATTCCGTCATCTGGCCGCCGAGCGAGCCTTGGTGACTGAGCTCACAGAACTCCTCAAGGTTCCCTCCGGGCAACTCGCCGACCGGATTTCCAGCACGCTGAGCAAGCTGAAGGCAACGGAGAAGGAACTCGACCGCCTTCGCAAGGAGCAACTGGCCGCGGCTGCCGCCAATCTGGTGGGCACCGCAAAGGACGCTGCGGGTGTGAGGGTTGTAGCGCACGACGCCGGTCAGGTTGGCGGTGCCGACGATCTCCGGAACCTTGCCCTGGACCTCCGCAGCCGCCTCGGCTCGGACGCTGCCACGGTGGCCGTTGCAGGCGTCAGCAATGACCGCCCGGTGATCCTCATTGCCACCAATGAAGCCGCCCGTGAAGCCGGCGTGAAGGCCGGTGCGCTGGTTCGCCTTGCTGCCGGCATCCTTGGCGGTGGCGGTGGCGGCAAGGACGACGTCGCCCAAGGCGGCGGCGCCGACGCTGGGAAGGTCTCTGAGGCCCTCACAGCGGTGGTGGATGCGATAGCCAAGCGCTGACGGTGGCTTCAAGTACTAACGGTGACGTCTACCCCCGGGGCATCAAGCTGGGGGTAGACGTCGGTACCGTCCGTGTGGGAGTGTCCATCTGCGATCCCGACGGAATCCTGGCCACACCCTTCAAGACCCTTGCACGCGATACCAAGAAGAACTCCGACGTCCGCGTGGTGGTCAAGCACGCCGCTGAGCTGCTTGCCGTGCAAATATTCGTGGGCCTTCCCCGCACCATGAAGGGGGAGGAACGTGCCTCTGCGGACATGGCCACAGCGTACGCCGAACTCATCGCCGGCGAGCTGTTGCGGGCCGGTTTGGACATCCCTGTGAGCCTTGTTGACGAGCGGCTTTCGACCGTGACGGCACACCGCAACCTGCACCAAGCTGGCATGAGCAGCAGGAACCACCGTAAAGTGGTTGATCAGGTTGCCGCTGCTGGAATACTGCAGCACGCAATCGACATGCAAAAAGCCAGAGGAACGGACGTTGGCCGCCGAGTGCAGGCACCGGCGCAATCCGATAAGCCCAGCAGTGCCCCAACGCTGCGGGCTGCCTCCGGCAGTGAACCCGATTCTTCTACGAGGGGACTGCAACTGTGAGCCCGGTCAACAACGACCCCTCCAGCGGTACCGCCGGTGGCGGCATGCCGCTGACCCGCAAAGAGCTGCGGGCGCGGGAACGATTCCTCGCCACGCAGAACCATAACGTCGTACCCGTTCCCGAAGCGACACCAGGGGAAGCCGCTGCATCCGCAGAGGGTGAGCCTGAGTTGCCCCGTCCTGTTCCCGCAGTGACCCCCGCGCCTGTTGCGCCCCCTGTGCCTGTCGCTCCACCCGTTCCCGTGTCAAAGCCAACGACTCCGCCCGTTCCCGCCGCGCAACCAGTGTCTTCAGCACCGATTCCTGCCGACGGGCCCACCCAGACGTCCAACGACGAATCGCCGTCCGTTGAGACTCCAGTGGAGGCACACCCTGTTGAACCGGAGCATGATGCAGAGGCGGATGCGACCCTCCCTCATGACGATGAACACGTCGATCCTGACCACGTGCACGAGTTCATCGAGCACGATGACCACCACGCGTTCGAAGCCCACCACGATCTTCATGATGGGCACCACGTCGACGAACTTCATCACGACGAACTTCACGATGAGCACCACCACGACCTCATCGCGCCCCTCGAGCAGACAGCCTCCACCAAGGCCGCGGTCAAGAAGGCCCGCCGCCGTCGTCGTGTCCTGGCCCTTCTGATCACGCTGGGTGTCTTCGTTGCCGCCATCGCCATCGGGGCCCAGTTCCTCAAGCCTTTGTTGGGCATGGACAGAGTGACTGACTACCCGGGCCCCGGTACGGGATCGATCACTATCACTGTGGCAGAAGGCTCCGGACCCAAGATCGTTGCCAACACACTCGTGGAGAACAAGGTAGTGGCTGACGCCGATGCCTTCGTCAAGGAGTTCCTCAGCGACGGCGGTGAATTGTCCCCGGGCGAGTTCACCTTCCGGACCGAGATGAAGAATTCCGACGCCGTAAATGTCCTGGTCAACAAGGACGCGTCCAAGGTGATGTACTTCGCCCTCAGCGCAGGCCTTCGCATCAATGAGTCGCTGGAAGCCATTTCCAAGGGCTCGGGTATCTCCATGCAGGAACTCAACGCGCTCAACCAGGCCCCGGCACAGTTCGGCATTCCGTCCAAGGCCAAGAACCTGGAAGGCTTCCTTGCCCCGGGGGAGTACCGCTTTCCGCTCGGCACGCCTGCCAAGGACATCATCCAGAAGCTGGCCACCACCACGCTGGATGAGCTCAAGTCCCAGGGAATCACGGAACCGGGCAAGCAGTATGACGCTGTGACCATCGCCAGCATTGTGCAGGCTGAAGGCGGTCAAGCGGACTATGGCAACGTGGCCGGCGCCATCTACAACAGGCTCAAGCCAAACAATGTCGAAACCAGCGGCCTGATCCAGTCCGATGCCACGGTGACCTACGGACTCGGCAAGAAATCCTTCCATCTCACGGAGGAAGAGAAGGCCGATAAGTCCAATACGTACAACACGTACGCCAATGTTGGGTTGCCGGCCGGACCCATCGGCTCGCCGGGCAAGACTGCCATTGATGCGGCGGCCAAACCCACCCAGAACGACTACATGTACTGGGTCACCATCAACCTGGACAGCAAAGAGACCAAGTTCTCCAAGACGCTGGCTGAGCACAATACTTATGTAGAGCAGTACAACGCGTGGTGCCAGGCCAACCCGGGACGGTGTGTGTGAGTCGTCGTGCCGCAGTCCTGGGGCATCCGATCTCGCATTCGAAGTCCCCGGCCCTGCACACTGCGGCCTACGCAAAACTGGGCGTGGACATCGAATACTCCGCAATCGACGTCACCGTGGACAGCCTGCCGGCCTTCATGGGATCTCTCTTCGGCGATGACTCCTGGTGCGGGCTCTCCGTGACCATGCCCTTGAAGTCGGCCATGGTCACGGAAGTGGACGAGGTCCGCGGTGCGGGCGCCCAGCTGGGTGTCATCAACACCGTGGTGTTTGAACATGACGGCGGGGCGGTGCGTCGGGTTGGTTACAACACCGATGTCGCCGGGATCGTCGAAGCTGTCCGGTATGCCGGGGTTGCCTCCACGCCCCACGCTGCCATCCTTGGTGGCGGCGGTACCTCCGCTGCTGCCGTTGCTGCTGTCAAAGAACTTGGTGGCAGTCACGTCGATGTTTTCGTCCGGGACGCAGGACGTGCCGGTGACGCGGAAGCCGCTGCTGCCGCCGTCGGAATTTCCCTTCGTGTCAGGCCGTTGAGTGAAGCAGCCAGCGCTGTGGCAGGCAACGACCTGGTGATCTCCACCTTCCCGCCGCACGCCGCCGACTCCTTGGCTGATGAGTTGGCGACACTTCCTGGAACAGGGGCCGGTGTCCTGCTGGACGTTGCCTACGAACCCTGGCCCAGCCGCCTTGCCGAGGTGTGGCACGGTCACGGAGGTGCCGTTGTCCCGGGACTTGAGATGCTGATGTACCAGGCGGCCGAGCAGATCAGGCGCTTCAGCGGCTGTGACGTGGATGCCGCCGTCATAGATGTGATGTGCGACTCAGTCGGGCTTCCCCGGCGAGTGTTCTAGAAGCCTTACATGGCAGGATTGGTTATATGTTGCGTTGGTTGACTGCCGGTGAATCCCATGGTCCGGCCCTGATCGGAATTGTTGAAGGCGTGCCCGCCGGTGTTGAACTCACCAGCGCGCAGATCCGTGATGCCTTGGCGCGTCGACGCCTGGGCTATGGACGTGGTGCCCGCATGAAGTTCGAGCAAGACGAGGTCACCATCATGGGTGGCGTCCGTCATGGCCTGACCCAGGGCGGCCCCGTAGCCATCCAGGTGGGCAATACCGAGTGGCCCAAGTGGGAGCAGATCATGTCTGCTGACCCCGTGGATCCCGAGGTCCTTGCCGACCAAGCCCGCAACGCACCCTTGACCCGGCCGCGTCCGGGCCACGCAGATTTTACGGGCATGCAGAAATACGGTTTCGACGAAGCCCGTCCTGTGCTTGAACGCGCCAGTGCCCGGGAAACAGCCACCCGCGTGGCTCTTGGCACCGTTGCCGCGCAGTTCCTCAAGCAGCTGGGCGTGGAATTGGTGAGCCACACTGTTTCCATTGCCAGCGTGACTGTTCCCGAGGGCCGCCCCTTGCCGCTGCCCCAGGATGTCCTGGCGCTCGACGCCGACCCCCTGCGCTGCTTTGACCGTCAGACCTCCGACGCCATGGTCGCTGAAGTGGACGCTGCCCACAAGGAAGGCGAAACCCTTGGCGGCGTCGTCGAGGTCCTGGCGTACGGACTTCCGCCGGGACTGGGCAGCTACGTGCACTGGGACCGCCGCCTTGACTCCCGCCTTGCTGCTGCGCTGATGGGCATCCAGGCCATCAAGGGAGTGGAAGTCGGTGACGGTTTCCTTACTGCTGCGCGCCGTGGTTCCGCTGCCCACGATGAAATCCTGAAGGACGCTGACGGAAAGATCGTTCGGCAGACAAACCGCGCTGGCGGCATAGAGGGCGGCATGAGCATAGGCGAGGTTTTGCGCGTGCGTGCTGCCATGAAGCCGATCGCCACCGTTCCCCGGGCCTTGCGCACCATCGATGTCAGCACAGGCGAACCTGCCAAAGCCCACCACCAGCGGTCAGACGTCTGTGCGGTGCCAGCGGCCGGTGTGGTCGCCGAAGCAATGGTTGCTCTGGTCCTGGCCGAGGCTGTCGCCGAGAAATTCGGCGGCGACTCCGTGGCTGAAACCCAGCGCAACCTGCAGAGCTACCTCGACAGCATCCCGGCCACCCTGGACTCGGTCGGCCGGTAGTGGTTCGCCCGATCCTGGACGACCTCACAGGCCGTCCCGTTGTGCTGGTGGGCCCAATGGCTGTTGGCAAGTCGGCCATTGGCCAGCAGTTGGCCCAACAGTTGGGGCTCGCGTTCGTGGACACCGATGCTGTGGTGGTCTCTGCCCACGGCAGTATCGCGGATATTTTTGCGGGGCGCGGAGAACATGCCTTCCGTGAAATCGAAGCCCGGGCAGTGGCGAAGTCCATCGAGAATGCCAAGGTTCAGCCCGCCATTATTTCCCTGGGCGGGGGAGCGGTCCTGGACTCCGGAACCCAGCAACTCCTGGGGGAGTGCACCGTGGTTTACCTCGAGTGTGACGCGGAGACAGTCGCCGACCGGATTGCGCGGAACACGGGCCGGCCATTGCTGAAAGGTGATGCGATGACGCGATGGGAAGCCTTGTTCGCTACGAGGCGTCCTGTCTATGAGCGTCTCGCGGACATCGTCATGGACGTCCGATCAGGATCCGTGGCGGAAATCGGCCTCCGGTTGGAGGAGCGGCTGCGCCAGTATGCAGCCTTGAAAGAGGAAGTTGAAAAGTGAGCAACGAAGCAACTGTCATCAAGGTGACTGGCCAGTCCGCCAATGAAAGCTACGACGTCGTAGTGGGGCGCGGCCTCTTGGAGACCCTTCCCGAAAAGCTTGGGGAGCGTGTCCGGCGCGTTCTGGTCATTCATCCCCGGGCCCTCCGCTTGACGGGAGACACGGTCCGCGACGAGCTGGAAACAGCCGGTTTCACCGCGCTGACCGCAGAAATCCCTGATGCAGAAGAGGGTAAGCACATCCAGGTTGCCGCTTTCTGCTGGCAGGTGCTGGGCCAAAACGACTTCACCCGCTCTGACGCCATCGTGGCGGTGGGCGGCGGCGCTGTGACGGACCTCGCCGGCTTCGTGGCAGCCACGTGGCTTCGTGGCGTCAAGGTCATCCACATGCCCACCAGCCTGCTGGGCATGGTAGATGCTTCAGTGGGCGGAAAGACCGGCATCAACACTGCCGAGGGCAAGAACCTTGTGGGATCCTTCCACCCGCCGGCTGCCGTGTTGGCAGACCTCGATACACTTCAGACGCTGCCCAAAAACGAGCTCATCTCCGGTATGGCCGAGGTCATCAAGTGCGGGTTCATTGCTGATCCCGCCATCCTGGACCTGATCGAGAAGAACACGGACGCAGTGATGGACCCGGCCTCGGACGTTGTCCGCGAACTCATCGAGCGGGCCATCACCGTTAAGGCAGATGTGGTGTCGCAGGACCTCAAGGAATCCGGCCTCCGCGAAATCCTGAACTACGGCCACACCCTGGGGCACGCCATTGAATTGGTGGAGCGCTACTCCTGGCGCCACGGCGCCGCTGTCGCAGTGGGCATGATGTTCGCTGCAGAGTTGTCGCGCAGCGTGGGGCGGTTGTCGGATGCCGACGCAGACCGTCACCGCACCATCCTCGAAAGCCTGGGACTGCCCATCTCCTACCGGCGCGACCGCTGGCAGGGTTTGCTGGATGGCATGCGCAGGGACAAGAAGTCACGTGGCGACCTTCTGCGGTTTGTCGTCCTTGATGGTGTTGCCAAGCCAGGCATCCTGGAAGTTCCTGATACCTCCCTCCTGTTTGCGGCCTACCAGGAGATCGCATCATGAGTGTTGCCGTGCGGGAAGGCGTCAGCGACTGGCCAACAGCCGGATTCCCGGGTGTCCGGACGAATCCCGACACCCTCCTGCCCGTCATTGTCAACGAGGAAGTCATGGAGACGGCACTTGCGGCCTCTGAGGATCCCGCTGACCGCATCATGGCCTTGTTGCTTGAAAACCAGCCAAACGAGGCAGCCGAACTGTTGGCCGAAGCCCGCTACAAGGATCCGGAGTCGTTCCGACTGAGGATTTTCGAAGCGGAAGTCCACCGCGCCACCAACCGTCTGGACCGCGCCATACAGTTGTTCCGCCACCTTTTGCAGGACGTCCAAGGCAGCTCGAAGGAAGCGATCGTCCACCAGTACCTGGGACGGGCTTATTTCGTCAGCGGCAACGCCCTGGCAGCATCCGAGGAATTCGCCAAGGCCTTGGACCTTCGCGTCGCGATGGCCGCTGATGCCGCGTTGATCTACTCCTCGGCAGTCGCCCTCCAGAGGGCCCGGAATGTGCTGGAACTGGCTTCCTGACGCACGTGGTGACACGCCCCGCAAGCCCTCGGCGTATTTGCCGGTAGAATAGTTCTTGGATTTTTGATAAATACGCGCTGGCGGGCCGATTGGCACGCCTGCTTGGCATAGATAGCTGGCAGCTAGAACCAGTGCGATAACCAGAGGATACGAGTGGCAACCACAAACGACATCAAGAACGGGACCGTACTGAAGCTCGAGGGCCAGCTCTGGAACATCATCGAGTTCCAGCACGTCAAGCCGGGCAAGGGCGGCGCCTTTGTCCGCACCAAGATGCGCAACGTCATGTCCGGCAAGGTGGTCGACAAGACCTTCAACGCCGGCCTGAAGATCGAAACCGCTACGGTTGACCGCCGCGACTACCAGTACCTGTACCAGGATGGCGAAGACTTCGTTTTCATGGATACCCAGGACTTCGACCAGATCACCGTCTCCGGCGCAACTGTTGGCGACGCCACCAACTTCATGCTCGAAAACCAGATGGTCAACATTGCCATCCATGAGGGCACCCCGCTGTACATTGAACTGCCCCCGAGCGTTGTGCTCGAAATCACCTACACGGAGCCGGGCCTCCAGGGTGACCGCTCCTCGGCAGGCACCAAACCGGCCACCGTTGAAACCGGTTACGAGATCCAGGTTCCGCTGTTCGTCGAGCAGGGCACCAAGGTCAAGGTCGACACCCGCGATGGCAGCTACTTGGGCCGGGTCAACGACTAGTGAGCGCACGCGGTAAAGCCCGTAGCAGGGCTCTTGAAGTACTTTTCGAGGCGGAGCAGCGCTCCGTCTCGGCTTTCGACGCCATGACGGCGCGCCGGGAGAAGACTGACTTGGTCATCAACCCCTACACCGTGGAAATCGTCGAGGGCGTTGTCTCCATGCAGGCAACAATCGATGAGTTCCTGGCGACGTATGCCCAGGGCTGGACGCTGGAGCGGATGCCGTCCGTGGACCGTATCATTCTGCGGATCGGCGCGTGGGAACTTCTCTACAATGACGAGGTTCCCGATGGAGTGGCTGTCAGCGAAGCCGTGGCCCTCGCCAAGACGATGTCTACGGACGAGTCCCCGGCGTTCATCAATGGACTCCTCGGCCGGCTCCAGAAACTTAAGCCATCACTCCTCGCTTAAGTTCACGGACGGCCTGAATTCAAAGGACCCGCTTCACAGGAAACTGTGGGAGCGGGTCCTTTTTTGCCGCTATTGGAGAACTGCAGCCCGCAGGCCGGGGATGCTGCGGAGATGCTCCAACTCGTCCTGCTGGTGAACGTGGACGTCCCGCCCGCTGAGTATCCTCTGCCTGGTGAACGCCAAGGCGGTGGCTCCCTTGATGAAGGATTTCATCTGGTTCGCACGGCCGCGCGAGGATGCCCAGCGCACTGCTTGCCGCCGGCCGCGTGAAGTGGCAAGCATGTCCACCTCGGCCGGGGTGAACCAGCCGACCCGGGCATACTCAAGGAGGCGTTGGCGCGTGAGTTTACCTTCAGCGACCCGAAGCAGGATGATGCCTACTGCTGCCACCAGGAAGATGGGGACCTGGACCACGAAGTACTCCACCAGGAAGTTCTGACCCATGCTGTTCCAGCGGTTGTGCAGGAACATCGCGGGCAGCAAACCTATGAAGAATCCCAGGACGGCATAGCCGCTGTGCCACCTGCGCGCAGCGAAGCCCATGATCAGGCCGGTGGTGCCGGTGAACACAGCGTGGGCGAAGGGCGACATGACGCCGCGGAGGATGAAGATACGGACCAAGTCCGTCCCGGGATCAGTGGAGGAGGCAATTTCGCGTCCAAAGTAGAGGATGTTCTCCGTGAAGGCGAAGCCGGCGGCAATGGTGAAGGCGAACACCACTCCGTCCACGGGTCCGTCAAAGTACTTCCGTGCGGCCAGGATCAGGACCAACAAACCCAGGGACTTGGTGAATTCCTCGACGATGGGTGCCTGGACAGTTGCCATGAAATAGGTGAAAGCTTCTTCGCTGCTGGTGGGCGCGGCCAAGGCAAAAAGGGGCTGGATCAGCAGGGTGCCGGCGATGGACACTGCCGCACCCCAGGTGAAGGCGAACCACAGCAGCCTTTTTGGTTCCGGCTCCCAGCGATCTATGAGTCGTACAGTCAGCAGCACCACGGACAGCGGAATCAATGACGCAATGAAGCCGATCACGAAGCCTGTCACACCCGTGTTGCCCAGCAGGAACGGCAGCACCAACACCAAGCTGGCGAGAGCAAGGACCCCACCAACAATGACCAAGGGGAGTGTGCCCAACGACCGGCGGCTGCGTGGTGCCTGTGGTGTGGCCCAGGTTTGCCGGGGGAGCGAGGCTGGATTCCCTGGAGCCGGTTGGTAGTTTCCCGGCTGCACCCGTCCGATCCACGTGGGGTTGGCGCCAGGTTCCAGGTACGGTCGCGGATAGGGTTGTCCGCCGGGTTGGCCGTGGTGGTTCGAGGTCATGGGCAAGAGCCTATTCCACAGCACGCAGTGTGAGCTTAAACTCACGCCTGGGTTGGCCAGGCGGTGAGGTGCCAAAGGGCCGCTGTGGTAGTTTTGAAAAGCAAATATTCCTTTTTTAATTCCGTCCCGTGAGGCGGGGAAAGGGGAGACGAGCGATGACTGAAGTCACTTCAGCGCACGTGCCGTCGCGGGTTGTTCTCAACCAGGCTGACATTGATCGTGCGCTCACTCGTATCGCCCACGAGATCCTCGAAGCCAATAAAGGCTCCCAGGACCTGGTCCTGTTAGGCATTCCCAGCCGCGGCTATCCCTTGGCCGTACGGCTCGCCCAAAAGATCGCTGCTGCCGACCCCTCGGTCAACGCCGAAACGATTGTCGGCCAATTGGATGTCACCATGTTCCGTGACGATCTCTCCCACCAGCCCACGCGGCCCCCGCGCCACACGCGCCTTCCGTTGTCAGGGATCGACAACAAAGTGGTTGTCTTGATCGACGACGTCCTGTACTCGGGCCGAACCATCCGTGCTGCACTGGACGCACTGGTGGACCTTGGCCGCCCTCGGATTGTCCGCTTGGCCGTTCTGGTTGACCGGGGCCACCGGGAGCTTCCCATCCGCGCAGACCACGTGGGAAAGAACCTGCCTACCTCCTCTTCTGAAAAGGTCCGTGTCCATCTCGAGGAAATCGACTCCGTGAACGGCGTGCCCGTCAACGAGGTAGTTATCGAGGCCGGCAAGTGAAGCACCTCCTTTCCACCGAGAACCTGAGCGCGTTCGATGCCATCCGAATCCTTGACACGGCAGAAGAGATGTCCGCCGTCGGCGAGCGTGAAGTGAAGAAGTTGCCGGCGTTGCGCGGCCGGACAGTGGTGAACCTCTTCTTTGAAGACTCCACCCGCACCCGCATCTCCTTCGAGGCCGCCGCGAAGCGACTCTCTGCCGACGTCATCAACTTTGCTGCCAAGGGATCTTCGGTGTCCAAGGGGGAGTCCCTCAAGGACACGGCACAGACCCTGGCCGCCATGGGCGCGGATGCCGTGGTCATCCGGCACTGGGCGTCCGGCGCCCCGCACCGGCTTGCTGCGACAGACTGGATCGACGCTGCCGTCATCAACGCCGGCGACGGCACCCACGAGCACCCGACACAGGCGCTCCTGGATGCGTTCACCATGCGCCGGCACTGGTCCAAGGTCAATGGCAGCGAATCTACCGGTGCTGACCTCAAAGGCATGCGCGTAGCGATCGCAGGCGATGTCCTGCACTCCCGCGTTGCCCGGTCCAACGTCTGGTTGTTGAAGACCCTCGGCGCCGAAGTCACGCTGGTGGCGCCACCCACGCTGCYGCCCATCGGCGTCGAGCACTGGCCGTGCAACGTCAGTTACAACCTGGACGAAACGCTGGAAGCCGGCATTGACGCCATGATGATGCTGCGCGTCCAGGGTGAGCGCATGAACGCATCGTTCTTCCCTTCAACCCGGGAGTACTCGCGTCGCTGGGGTTTTGACGACGCCAGGCTCCGTGCGCTGGATGACCTCGGTATGAAGGACACCATCATCATGCACCCCGGCCCCATGAACCGGGGCTTGGAAATTTCCTCCGCCGCTGCGGATTCGCCGCGATCCACCGTGCTTGCCCAAGTGCGCAACGGTGTCTCGGTCCGCATGGCCGCCCTCTACCTGCTGCTCTCCGGAGACTCCCGCGAAGCCGCCCACACATCAAGCCAGCCCAGCAAGGAGACCAACTGATGGCCGAGAACACCTACCTGATTCGTGGGGCCGCCATCCTCGGCGGCGAAGCTGAAGACCTGCTGATCCGCGATGGCATGATCGCAGCACGCGGCAAGGACCTTGCCGCTGACGGCGCCACGGTGATTGACGCCGCGGGCCTCATCGCCTTGCCCGGCATGGTTGACGTGCACACCCACTTGCGCGAACCCGGCCGCGAAGACGCCGAAACGGTGGAAACCGGTACCCGCGCCGCTGCCTTGGGCGGTTTCACTGCCGTCCACGCGATGGCCAACAGCAACCCGGTGGCAGACACTGCGGGCGTCGTGGAGCAGGTCCACAGCCTGGGCCGCGCGTCAGGTTGGGTGGACGTGCGTCCCGTAGGAGCAGTCACTGTGGGTCTGGCCGGCGAACAGCTCGCCGAGCTTGGGGCCATGGCCGATTCCCGGGCCCAGGTCCGCATGTTCTCCGACGACGGTATCTGCGTCCATGATCCCGTCTTGATGCGCCGCGCCCTGGAGTACGTAAAAGCGTTCGACGGCGTGGTGGCCCAGCACGCGCAGGAACCGCGCCTTACCGCCGGGGCACAAATGAACGAAGGCACCGTCTCAGCCGTCCTCGGGCTGACCGGTTGGCCGGCCGTTGCCGAAGAGAGCATCATCGCCCGCGATGTACTGCTGGCCCAGCATGTTGGTTCCCGCCTCCACGTCTGCCACGTCTCCACTGCGGGATCCGTGGACATCGTGCGCTGGGCCAAGGCGCGGGGAATCAACGTCACTGCCGAGGTCACCCCGCACCACCTCCTCCTTACCGATGAACTGGTCCGCAGCTATGACCCCGTCTATAAGGTCAACCCGCCGCTGCGTACCGATGCCGACGTGCAGGCTTTGCGTGAAGGCCTGGCAGACGGCACCATCGACGTCGTGGGCACCGACCACGCCCCGCATCCCAGCGAACACAAGGAATGTGAGTGGGCGCAGGCCGCAATGGGCATGACCGGACTGGAGACAGCATTGTCGGTGGTCCAGGAGACCATGATCGAGACTGGCCTGATGTCCTGGGCCGACTTCGCGCGGGTGACGTCCTTCACTCCGGCGGTCATCGGCCGCGTCGCTGACCAAGGCCGTCCACTGGAGGTCGGCGAGCCGGCCAACGTCATCCTGGTGGACCCGGCTGCGCGATGGACCGTCGACCCCCATAAAATGGCAACCATGGGCCGCAATTCACCGTTCAAGGGCAAGGAGCTGCCCGGATCCGTGGTGGCAACCTTCTTCAAAGGCCATCCCACGGTCCTCGACGGCAAGCTCAACACGCCGTACCGGTACCCGGAAGTCAGCAGCAATTAATGGATAACCAGACACTGACCGTGCTGATCACGGTGCCGTTGATCGTCGTCGTCCTGGCGATGATCTGGCTGGGGTGGCGGAACAGGCTGAGGCGACAAGCCGACGTCGAACGCCTTCCCGCGGTCCCCGAGCAGCTGACGCCGGCCACCGTCGTCGCAGATGGCCAGTATGTAGCCACCACCACGGCGGGCGACTGGCTGGACCGGATCGCGGTTCAGGGCCTGGGTATCCGGACCAACGCGGAACTGAGCATTCACGCCGAAGGCGTGCTGTTCGACCGCTCTGGTGCCGCCCCGGTCTTCATCCCCCGCTCCGCACTGGCGGACAGCCGTGAGTCCAGCGGTATGGCAGGGAAGTTCGTCGAAAAAGACGGGCTCCTGATCATCAGCTGGAAACTCGGCGGCCGGGAACTGGATACCGGATTCCGGTCCAGGCTCGCAGCCGACAAGCAACTCCTCCTCGAAGCCCTCCAGGAATTGATCTCCGCAGCCCCTCAGGCAGATGCCGATAGTGGAAAGTAATAAAGTGACGGATAGTAAAGCAGCCACCACACCCACCCCCTCAGCAGCAGTGCTGGTGCTCGAAGACGGCCGCATGTTCCGCGGCCGCAGTTATGGCGCGCAGGGAACTGCGCTCGGTGAAGCGGTGTTCGCCACCGGCATGACCGGTTACCAGGAGACCATCACCGACCCCTCCTACGCGCGCCAGCTGGTAGTCCAGACTGCGCCGCACATCGGTAACACCGGCGTCAACAGCGAAGACGCTGAGTCCCGCCGAATCTGGGTGGCAGGCTACGTCGTACGCGACGCCGCACGCCGTCCCTCCAACTGGCGTTCGGAACGAAGCCTCGATGACGAACTGGTGGAGCAGGGCATCGTTGGCATCCAAGGCGTAGACACCCGTGCCATCACCCGCCACCTCCGCGAGCACAAAACCATGCGCGCCGGCATCTTCTCCGGCGAGGCTGCCCTGGCAACCGACAAGGAACTGTTGGACGCCGTCCTGGCCAGTGCACCCATGGAAGGCGCCGCCTTGGCGGAGGAAGTCTCCATCGATGAGGCCTACGTCGTGGAACCCAAGGATCACGGCTGGGAAGGCGAGCCCCGGTTCTCCATCGCCGCTGTGGACCTGGGCATCAAGGCCATGACCCCGGTGCGTTTCGCCGAGCGCGGTGTTCGCGTCCACGTGCTGCCGGCCACCTCCACGCTGGAGGACGTCAACGCAGTCAACCCTGACGGCTTCTTCATGTCCAACGGTCCAGGTGACCCCGCTACCGCTGAGCACCAGGTATCCCTGCTGCGCTCGGTGCTGGATGAGAAGCTGCCGTACTTCGGTATCTGCTTCGGCAACCAGATCCTGGGCCGCGCCCTGGGCTTTGGCACCTACAAACTCCGCTACGGCCACCGTGGCATCAACCAGCCCGTCATGGACCGTCGCACCGGCAAGGTGGAAATTACCTCGCAAAACCACGGCTTTGCCGTTGATGCTCCGATGAACGGTGCCACGGTCGCCCCTGAAGAGCGTTACGGCCGGGTTGAAGTCAGCCACGTGTCGTTGAACGACGACGTCGTTGAAGGACTCGCCTGCCTCGACATCCCCGCGTTCTCGGTCCAGTACCACCCCGAGGCTGCAGCGGGCCCGCACGATGCCGCCTACCTCTTTGACCGTTTCATCGACCTCATGGCCGACACCAAGTCCAAGGCTAAAGCCGCCACGTCCACCGACTCCAAGACTGAGGACAAGAAGTAATGCCCAAGCGTACAGATCTCAAGAGTGTCCTCGTCATTGGTTCCGGCCCGATCGTCATCGGCCAAGCTGCCGAGTTCGACTACTCCGGTACCCAGGCCTTGCGGGTCCTCAAGGAGGAAGGCCTCCGCGTCATCCTGGTGAACTCCAACCCGGCCACCATCATGACGGACCCCGAGTTCGCTGATGCCACCTACGTGGAACCCATCACGCCTGAGGTGGTGGAGAAGATCATCGCCAAGGAGCGTCCGGACGCCATCCTGCCCACCCTTGGTGGCCAGACTGCCCTGAACACCGCCATTGCGTTGGACAAGAACGGTGTCCTGGAGAAGTACAACGTGGAACTCATTGGTGCGAACATTGCCGCCATTGAGCTCGGCGAAGACCGTGAGAAGTTCAAGGGTGTGGTGGAGCGTTGTGGCGCAGAGTCCGCCCGCAGCCACATTATCCACACCATGGACGAGGCCTTCGCTGCTGCCGAGGACCTCGGCTACCCCATGGTGGTCCGGCCTTCCTTCACCATGGGTGGCCTTGGTTCAGGTCTGGCCTACAACGAGGACGACCTCCGCCGCATCGTCGGCCAGGGCCTCCAGTACAGCCCCACCACGGAGGTATTGCTTGAAGAGAGCATCCTCGGTTGGAAGGAATACGAGCTTGAGATGATGCGCGACAAGAACGACAACGTCGTTGTTGTGTGTTCCATCGAGAACTTCGATCCCGTGGGCGTCCACACCGGCGACTCCATCACCGTTGCTCCCGCCCTGACGCTGACCGACCGTGAATACCAGAAGCTGCGCGACGTCTCCATTGCTGTCATCCGTGAAGTTGGCGTGGACACCGGTGGTTGCAACATCCAGTTCGCCATCGACCCCGCCACGGGCCGTGTAGTGGTCATCGAGATGAACCCGCGCGTCTCGCGTTCGTCCGCACTGGCATCCAAGGCCACCGGCTTCGCCATCGCCAAGATCGCCACCAAGCTGTCCCTCGGCTACACGCTGGATGAGATCCCCAACGACATCACCCAGAAGACCCCGGCCTCCTTCGAGCCGACCCTGGACTACGTAGTGGTCAAGGTCCCGCGTTTCGCTTTCGAGAAATTCCCGGCAGCCGACAACACGCTGACCACCACCATGAAGTCCGTCGGTGAAGCAATGGCCATGGGCCGCAACTTCACCGAGGCACTGCAGAAGGCCCTCCGCTCCCTGGAGCAGAAGGGCTCTCAGCTGGACTTCAGCTCCGTGCCGGAGTACGAAGTGGCTGAGCTGATCGAGAAGGCCAAGCGTCCCACCACGGACCGCCTGCACCAGGTGCAGCGTGCGCTCCTCGGCGGGGCCAGCGTCGAGGACGTCTTCGAAGCAACCAAGATCGACCCCTGGTTCCTTGACCAGCTGCAGCTGCTCAATGAGACGGCCCAGGAGATCCGCAAGGCAGGCGTGCTGACGGAGGAAATGCTGCGCAACGCCAAGCGCCACGGGTTCTCCGATGAGCAAATCGGTGCCCTGACGCACAACAACGAGGCCGTGGTCCGCGGAGTCCGTCAGGCTTTGGGTATCCGTCCGGTCTACAAGACGGTGGACACCTGCGCCGCGGAGTTCGCCGCCTACACCCCTTACCACTACTCTTCCTACGACGAAGAGGACGAGGTAGGCCTGCACGCCAAGCCGTCCGTCATCATCCTCGGCTCGGGTCCCAACCGCATCGGCCAGGGCATCGAGTTCGACTACTCCTGCGTGCACGCTTCCATGGCACTGCGCAAGGCCGGCTACGAGACCGTCATGGTCAACTGCAACCCTGAGACTGTGTCCACGGACTACGACGTCTCCACGCGCCTCTACTTTGAACCGCTGACCCTTGAGGACGTCCTGGAGGTCATCGCGGCCGAGGAACGCACCGGCGGCGTCATGGGCGTCTTCGTGCAGCTCGGTGGCCAGACCCCGCTGAAGCTGGCACAGCAGCTCGCCGACGCCGGCGTGCCCATCCTGGGTACTTCGCCGGAAGCAATCGACCTCGCCGAACACCGTGGTGCTTTCGCCCGCGTGCTGGACGAAGCCGGACTGACCTCCCCGAAGAACGGCACCGCCGTGTCCTTCGAGGACGCCAAGAAGATCGCCGACGAAATCGGCTACCCCGTGCTGGTACGTCCGTCGTACGTCCTGGGCGGCCGCGGCATGGAAATCGTCTATGACGAAGCCAACCTCTCGCGCTACATCGCCAACGCTACGGAAATCACCCCGGACCACCCGGTGCTGATCGACCGCTTCCTCGAGGACGCCGTCGAAATCGACGTCGACGCACTCTTCGACGGCACTGACATGTACCTTGGCGGCATCATGGAACACATCGAAGAAGCCGGCATCCATTCCGGTGACTCCGCGTGCGTCCTGCCCCCGATCACCCTGGGCAACAACGTGATCGAGCGTGTCCGCACCGCTACCCGTGCCATCGCGGAGGGTGTGGGCGTTCGCGGCCTCATCAACATCCAGTTCGCCCTGGCCTCGGACGTCCTGTACGTCCTTGAAGCCAACCCGCGCGCCTCCCGCACGGTTCCGTTTGTCTCCAAGGCAACGGGCGTGCAGATGGCCAAGGCCGCAGCCCTGATCGGTACCGGTGTCACCATCAACCAGCTCCGCGGCGCCTACAAGATGCTGCCGGAGACCGGCGATGGGTCCACGCTGCCCTTGGACGCCCCGGTTGCCGTCAAGGAAGCCGTGCTTCCGTTCAGCCGCTTCCGCACCCCTGAAGGCAAGGTAGTTGACTCCCTGCTCGGCCCGGAAATGCGCTCCACGGGTGAAGTCATGGGTATCGACAAGCACTTCGATACCGCTTTCGCCAAGAGCCAGGCTGCCGCGAACAACGCGCTGCCCACCGAAGGCAAGATCTTCGTTTCGGTGGCCAACCGTGACAAGCGTTCGGTGATCATGGGCGTCAAGCGCCTCTCGGACCTCGGTTTCGAGATTGTTTCCACCGGCGGAACGGCCGACGTCCTGCGCCGCAACGGCATCCAGGCGACTCCTGTGCGCAAGGTGGCCGAGGGCAGCAGCGCCGAAGGTGAAGGCACCATCGCGGACCTCGTGATCGCCGGTGAAATCGACATGGTCTTCAACACGCCGTCCGGCGGCGAAGCACGCAGCGACGGCTACGAACTCCGTGCCGCCGCCACGTCCATCGGCATTCCCTGCATCACCACGGTCGCAGAATTCAACGCAGCGGTGCAGGCCATCGAGGCTCTGCGCACCTACGAGTGGTCCGTGACCAGCCTGCAGGAGCACGCGGCCAACCTGGCAGCAGCAGTGGAAGCAGCCAATGCCTGAGTCTGCTGCACCACGGCAAGAGCAGCAGCCGGCCCGGGAGTCCTTTGGCTCCCGGCTGGCTGCGGCCATGGCCGCGCGCGGTCCGCTCTGCGTCGGGATCGATCCCCACCCGCAGCTCTTGGCTGAATGGGGATTGAACGACGACGTCGCCGGACTGGAACGCTTCTCCCTGACGGTGGTGGAAGCGGTGGCTTCCCTCGCTGCCGCGGTCAAGCCGCAGGTGGCGCTCTACGAGCGTCACGGCTCCGCCGGCATGGCCGTCCTGGAGCGCACGCTTGCCGCTTCCTCGGAAGCAGGCGTGCTCAGCATTGCCGACGCCAAGCGTGGGGACATTGGGTCCACCATGGCGGCGTATGCCGACGCATGGTTGCGTGATGGTTCGTCCTTGGCCGCTGACTCAGTGACCCTCAGCCCGTACCTTGGCTTTGAATCACTGCGTCCGGCGCTGGAGCTGGCTGCACAGTACGGCAGGGGAGTGTTCGTGCTTGCTTTGACGTCGAACCCTGAAGGGAAGTCGGTCCAGCACGTTGGCGGAAGCGATTCGGTGGCCCGCAGGATTGTGGCCGCCGCTGCAGCCGAGAACCAGCGGTACCAGGGCACTCTTGGTTCCGTGGGTTTGGTTGTGGGCGCCACGATTGGCTCGGCGCTTGAGGATCTGGACATCGATCTGGGCCCGGTCCGCGGCGCTGTCCTCGCCCCGGGGCTCGGCGCCCAGGGAGCTACCCCTGCAGACCTTCGTGCGACGTTTGGTGCTGCCTATCCCTCGGTCCTGGCTACCTCCAGCCGGGGCATCCTGGCCGCAGGTCCCTCGGTGGCAGGCCTTCGTGCCGCAACCGAAGAGACGTTGGCCGGGCTTCGCCAGGAGTAAGTTGCCTGGCCTCATTGCGCAACAGCGCCCCTGCCGGTAGGTTCAGGATCAGTCCGCGTGATCTGGATCACAATCGCGATCTGACAGGGGTTTGGCAGTGGGCCTTAAAGAGCTGACACCACAGGAGCGTTCCGATGCGCTGGAGAAGGCCGCCAAGGCGAGGGCAGTCCGTGCCGCCGCCAAGGAACGGCTCAAGCGCGGCGAGGTGAGTATTGCAGAGCTGATCTCGTCCGGGACCACGGACGAGGCTATTGCGCGCATGCGCGTGGTGGAACTCCTGGAGGCCCTGCCGGGCATTGGCCCCGTCAGGGCGGCCGGGATCATGGCGGAGATAGGCATCGCCGGATCCCGGCGCATCAGGGGCCTGGGAATTCACCAGGCCCGGGCGCTGGTAGATTTTATGGATACCCAGCAAAGCGTTTGACGCATCTCCCCGAAGGAATCCGTGAGCAAGAAACCCGGACTGACTGTCCTTGCAGGCCCCACTGCCGTTGGCAAGGGAACCGTATCCACCTACATCAGGGACAACTATCCGGAGGTCTGGCTCTCGGTCTCGGCAACCACCCGGGCCGCGCGTCCGGGTGAACAGGATGGCGTTCACTACTTCTTCAAGTCCGCCGAGGAGTTTGACTCCTTGGTGGCGGACGGTGAATTGCTGGAGTGGGCTGTGGTGCATGGACAGAACCGCTACGGGACGCTCCGCAGCACTGTCAACGCTGCCATCGCCGAAGGGAAGTCCGTCCTTCTGGAGATTGACCTGCAAGGCGCACGCCAGGTCAAGGAGGCTGTTCCGGACGCGAATTTTGTGTTCCTGGCGCCGCCCACGTGGGACGAAATGGTCCGCCGCCTGGTGGGTCGCGGCACGGAAACTCCCGGGGAACAGCAGCGCAGGCTGGAAACCGCTAAACTGGAACTTGCTGCTGAACCGGAGTTTGACCACACCGTCATCAATGACGACGTTCGCCGGGCAGCGGACGAGCTTGTTTCACTCATGGGGCTTACCCCGCACCAGCGCTAAGCGCTTGCATTTGTTGGCCCGCTAAAATTTGGAGAATTCGTGTCCACGAACCTTGAAGGCATCATCAACCCGCCGATCGATTCGCTGCTTGAGGCTGCTGATTCCAAGTACGGCCTGGTCATCTTCGGCGCCAAGCGTGCCCGCCAGATCAACGCCTACTACGCCCAGCTCCACGAGGGCCTGTTTGAGTACGTTGGCCCGCTGGTTGACACCAAGCTGAACGAGAAGTCGCTGTCCATCGCCCTGCGCGAGATCAACGAAGGCCTTTTGGTTTCCACGCCGATCGAGCCTGCAGAATAAGTACAGACTGCCTGTTGACGGAGGTCACGTGCGCATAGTCCTCGGAGTCGGGGGAGGGATTGCAGCCTACAAGGTTGCATCGCTCCTCCGGCTTTTTACTGAAGTCGGCCACAAGGTCACGGTCATCCCCACGGAAGCGGCCACACGGTTTGTTGGCGTCGCTACGTGGGAGGCCCTTTCGGGCAACCCCGTGAGCAACAGCGTCTTCGACGACGTCGAGAAGGTCAACCATGTGCGTTTGGGCCATGAAGCTGACCTGATCGTGGTTGCGCCCGCCACGGCGGACCTCCTTGCCAAGGCTGCAACAGGACAAGCGGGCGACCTCCTCACCAATACGCTGCTCATGGCCCACGGGCCGGTGCTCTTCGCTCCGGCCATGCACACGGAGATGTGGCAGCACGCAGCAACCCAGGCGAACGTAGAGACGTTGCGCGGCCGCGGCGTGACAGTGCTCGAGCCAGCCTCCGGCCGCCTCACCGGATCTGATTCGGGCCCTGGCCGCTTGCCGGAGCCGGAGGCGATTTTCACGGCCGCCATGGCTTTGGCTGAGGTGGCGGACGGCGCCAAGGCTACGCCCGCCGCGGAGCAGCCGCTGGCAGGCCGGATCGTGACGATCTCGGCCGGGGGCACCAGGGAGGCTCTGGACCCGGTCCGCTTCCTGGGCAACCGCTCGTCCGGCAAGCAGGGTGCTGCCCTGGCTGCCGCAGCTCTGGCTGCCGGGGCTGCCGTACGGTTCCTGGCCGCGCACATGGACGTCGAGCCGCCTGCCGGCGTCGAGCTTGTCCGCGTTGAGTCGGCGTTGGAACTGCGCGAGGCCGCGCTGAAAGCGGCAGTGGATTCCGACGTCGTCATCATGGCCGCCGCCGTGGCGGATTTCCGTCCGGCCGAGGTCTCGGACACCAAGATCAAGAAGGTCGACGGCGAGGATGCGCCAGTGGTGCGGTTGATCCGCAACCCTGACATCCTGCATGAGCTCGTGGAACGCCGCAACGCCGAGGGCGGCCGGCAACTGATTGTCGGTTTCGCTGCCGAAACAGGCGACGCCCAAGGTGACGTCCTGGAACATGCAACGGCCAAGCTCAAGCGCAAGGGCTGCGACCTCCTGGTAGTTAATCAGGTGGGCATTGGCCGCGTGTTCGGCCAGGACGACAATTCCGTGGTGATTCTCTCCGGTCACGGAGCCGAACCGCAGTCGGCCGCCGGCTCCAAGGCCGATGTCGCCGCTGCAGTGGTTGATCGTGTGGGCGCTGAGCTCACAAGGGTCTTCCCGGCGTTGTAACTGAGCCCACACCCGAATTCTTAGCATAGGGACACAGGGCAGATGCCGCCGTCCCGCAACCCAGTAAGGTGGTCGAGTGACTTTACCGCTGCACCATGAACACCATGGCACCCCGTCCAAGCTCCGGCTCTTCACTTCCGAGTCGGTCACCGAAGGGCACCCGGACAAGATCTGCGACCAAATCAGCGACGCCATCCTGGACGCGCTGCTGGCCGCTGATCCTGAGTCCCGCGTGGCCGTTGAAACCATGGCCACCACCGGCCTGGTGCACGTGGCTGGTGAGGTCACTACTGACGCCTACGTAGAGATCCCGCAGATTGTCCGTGAGACCATCCTCGGCATTGGATACGACTCTTCCGCCAACGGCTTCGACGGAGCCCGTTGTGGCGTCTCGGTGTCCATCGGCCAGCAGTCCAACGACATCGCCGGCGGAGTGTTCAACTCCCTTGAGGCCCGCGAGGGCCGCCAGGAGGACGACTACGATCTCCAGGGCGCAGGCGACCAAGGCATCATGTTCGGCTACGCCAGCGATGAGACGGCCTCGTACATGCCCACGCCCATCTGGCTTGCCCACCGCTTGTCCGAACGGCTCACCGAAGTCCGCAAGAACGGCGAATTGGCCTACCTCCGCCCTGACGGCAAGACGCAGGTCACCGTAGGTTACGACGGCGACCGCCCGGTTTCCGTTGAAACAGTGGTGATCTCCAGCCAGCACGCCGAGGAAGCAAGCCTCGAGCAGCTCCGGGCCGATCTCGCCAGCTACGTGATCGACCCCGTCCTCGCGGCGTCAAGCCTGGACCTCTCGCGCACGGCCAACATCCTGAACCCGGCCGGTGCCTTCGTCATCGGCGGCCCGGTAGGCGATGCTGGCCTCACCGGACGCAAGATCATTGTGGACACCTATGGTGGGTTCTCCCGACACGGCGGTGGCGCCTTCTCCGGCAAGGACCCATCCAAGGTTGATCGTTCAGCTGCCTACGCCGTGCGGTGGGTTGCCAAGAACGTGGTGGCCGCCGGACTTGCCAAGCGCGCCGAAATCCAGATTGCCTACGCCATTGGCCAGGCCCGCCCCGTCGGAACCTACGTTGAAACCTTCGGCACCGAGACCGTGGACCCGGCCCGTATCAGCGAAGCCATCGACGAACTCTTTGACCTGCGTCCGCGGGCCATCATCGATGCCTTGGACCTCAAGCGGCCCATCTACGCCAAGACGGCAGCCCACGGCCACTTCGGCCGGGACGAGCCTGACTTCACGTGGGAACGGCTTGATCGGGTGGCGGACCTGAAGGAATACTTCAACGCCTGATCCCACTGACGGTTGGCTTGAACCAGTCGTGTCATTCCGGACGTTGCTGTTTTGTCAGTGGCCCATGATTGGCTGGTGCCAGAGAGATGCCCGCAGCGGGTCAATCCCGCTGCGGGCATTCCAGGTTAAGAATGCGTGGTTGTTTTCCGCCGAGAGTTGGAGGTGAAGTGCATGGCAGGACACGAGGCCCAGCCGTCGTTGCTTCAACCCTCGCTGCTGCAGGGTTTTCCGGATCGTCCGCCGGTCAATGGTCCACCCCTTGCTCCTGGGAATCCCGTGGCGCGGGTGGTGCTCGAATCGTCCCTGCCGCACTTGGACCGGCCCTTCGACTACAGCGTTCCAGCCGATCTGGCCGAGGTCGCTGTGCCCGGCGTCCGGGTGAAGGTCAAGTTCAATGGTCAGGAACTCAACGGCTACGTCATTGAGCGGCGTGCAGACTCCGATGCTGCGGCGCCGCTCAGTCTCCTGCACAAAGTGGTGTCACCGGTTGCTGTCCTGACCCCGGAGGTCACGGAATTGGCCGGCACCGTCGCAGCCAGGTACGCCGGAACGTTGAGCGATGTCCTGAGGACCGCCGTGCCGCCAAGGGTTGCCAAAGTGGAGAAGGAACTGCTGGCGGGAGAACTGGATTCCGGCGTCGAGCTCAAACCGTTGACGGATGCCCACGCCTGGGGTTTGTACTCCAACGGGGCAGCGTATCTGCAGCATCTTGCCAGCGGCGGTTCGCCGAAGGCTGTCCTCACCGCCCTTCAGGGGTTTGGTCCCAGCGGCTGGCCCGCTCTGGTCGCTTCAGCTGTTGCCACGGTCAGGTCCTCGGGACGCGGCGCCGTGGTGGTGGTGCCCGACTACCGCGATCTTGAACAACTCGAGGATGCGCTGGCCAAGGTTCTGCCCTCCACTGACATTGCGCGGCTGACCGCAGATGACGGCCAGACACCCCGCTACAGAAGCTTTCTGCGCCTGCTCAGCGGCGCCGCCGGAGTGGCCATCGGTACCCGATCCGCGGCCTATGCACCCATTCGGGATCTGGGCCTGGTGGTGTGCTGGGATGACGGCGACGATCTCCACATCGACCAACGGGCCCCCTACGCGCACACCCGGGAGGTTCTGCTGCTCCGCGCTGAGCAGGAGAATGCAGCGTGCCTCATGGCCTCCCACAGCCGCAGTACAGAACTCCAGCGCCTCGTTGAGATGCAGTGGGCGGTAGCGATTGAAGCACCACGAACCGTCGTCCGATCCACGGTTCCGCGTGTCCTGAATACCGCTGACAGTTTTGAGCAGGAACGTGACCCTCTGGCGCGGATCGCCCGTTTGCCCGGTGCGGCCTGGCGTGCGGCCAAGGACGGACTGGAACGTGGCCCGGTCCTGGTCCAGGTTGCACGGGCCGGCTATGCTCCCTCGCTGGTCTGTGAGACCTGCCGGGAACTGGCTCGCTGCAACACCTGCCAAGGCCCTTTGGCGGTATCCAGTGGCACTGCCACACCTGCATGCCGTTGGTGCTCCACACCGGCTCCCCAATGGCGTTGCACGCATTGCAGTGGAACCCGGCTGCGCAGGGGAGCCACGGGTGTCATGCGGACAGCCGAGGAACTGGGGCGGGCGTTCCCGGGCAAAGCCGTGGTGACGTCCTCCGGCGAGCACATCAAGGCAAGTGTGCCGGACTCACCTGCGCTGGTCGTGGCGACTGTGGGAGCCGAGCCGGTAGCGCACAACGGCTATGCTGCGGCCCTGCTGCTGGATGGCAACTCGCTGCTCCGGCGGGAGAACCTGCGGGCGGGGGAGGATACTGTTCGCCGATGGTTCAATGCTGCCTCCCTCGTGAAGCCGGCAAGCCAAGGCGGGCTCGTGGTGATTACCGCGGACGATACCGCCGCCACAGGGGCACTGTTGCGGTGGGATGCGTCGGGGTACGCGTCACGTGAGCTGGCCCTGCGGAAGGAACTTCAGCTACCCCCGGCTGTCAGGGTGGCCTCAGTAACCGGGACCAGGGCTGACGTCGGTCATTTCGCGGATGCTTTTGAAGCCACGGCCACGTCAGCCTCGGGCACCAAACTCCGCAGGGCCGGTCCTGCCCCTGTGCAACTGTACTCAGGGGCCTCCCCACGCCCTGAAAACGAGGCCGATGGTGACGTCCGGACGTTGTATTTCATTCCCTATGGCGACGCTGCGGAGGCAACCCGTGCCCTCCGGGCAGTGAAGGCCGCCAGCGCCGCCAAGCGCACGTCAGGTCCGGTGCAGCTTCGCCTGGATGGTGTGGACGTCCTCTAAGGCAGGAGACTAGGACCCGCGCTTCCGCAGGGAAACCACTTCTTCAGCTGCGGCGAGCAGTTGCCGAGCCGATTCGTCCCAGTTGAATTCCGACGCCCGCTCTACGGACCTGCGGGAGCGCTGCTGCCACAGCTCGTCGTTGCCCAGGCCGGTGACAGCATCTGCGAATTCCGAGGGCGACTCCGGGCTGACGTAGCTGACAGCGTCGCCGCCCACCTCGCGGAAGATGGGGATGTCGCTGGCGATCACAGGAGTACCCAAGGCCATCGCTTCTACCAAGGGCAGGCCGTATCCCTCCGCACGGGAAAGGCTGATCAGCGCAGTTGCCCTCACCAAGAGGTCGTCGTACTCGGCGTCGGTGACGCCGTTGTGGAACTGTACTTTGGCTCCGGCGGGAACCAATGCCTCCAGTTCAGCCTTTCGCTGCGGTGTGATCCGGCTGAGCAGGTGCAGGGTGAAATCGGGCAAGCGGGCCATCCCGCGGATCATGGTTTCTACGTTCTTATAAGGCATGAACGAGCCCATATAGAGCAGTGTCTTGTCCGCGCCTGTTGCAGGGTCCCGGGGTATTTGTCCGGGTTGTGGGGCATTTCCCACAATCCGCACCGGCCGTTTGGTAAGCGCGTACTTGGCCATGAGGGCTTCCGTGGTACGGCTGATCGTGGCAACAATGTCCGCCCGGTTCAGCAGGAGCCGCTGGGGCCAGAAGGCCTTGTGGTACAGCCTCCAGAGCACACGGACCGGTGGCGGGAGGAATCCCGGGGGAGTCGGGTGTTCGTAGTAAATGAGGTCATGGAGGGTGAGCACAAGTCCGTACCGCCGCCCAAAGGTTCCCATGGTTTGCATGGGACAGACCACAACATCAGCATTCAGGGGGTTGACCTTGCGGGCCACGAACAGCTCCAGCGGCGACAGCGGACTGTTGACCATGACGTAGGGTACATCGGGCAATAGTGCCAGTTGGCGCTTGTCGCTGATCAGCATGGTGACATCCGCGATCTTGGATGTGGCCGCTATGAGGCTTGAACCATAGCGGCTGATGCCATCGTGGTGGTCCGTTCTGGTAAAGCGGGCGTCGATGACAATTTTCACGCGGGATGTTCCTCCAGGAAGCTGCGAATGGCTGCGGCCGCCGTCACCGGCGTTTCGTAGTGGATCAGATGTCCGACGCCGGGAATGACTTCCAGCGTTGCGTCAGGAAGGCGCTCCATGAGTTTGTGCTGGTTGGGGAGTGTGGCGATTTCGTCTTTTTCCCCCGCCACCAGGAGGACGGGGAGGCGGAGCTTTTCGGCGACGTCGGCGACGTTTCCGGAAACCGACGCCTTGAAGGATTCCAGCAGGCTTTTCCTGTCGGCGAAGGCACTGAAGTAGGCGTCGTGCTGGCCGTGGATAAAGCGGCGTAGGTCCTTGTCCTTGGTTTTGGCCATGGTGATGCTCATGATCCGGACAATTGCACGGTTGCGAAGCACCGCCAACCCCAGGCGGCGGGGGAGCTTCGCCGATACTTGGTAGTACAGCACAGCCAGCTTGGTCATGATCCCCTTAGGGCCTTCCAAAGCCGGTGCTGCAATGGGATTGACCAAAATCAAGGGGTAGATGGTGCCGGGATGCGTGGCGGCAAAGTGGCTGGCAACGATTGATCCAAAGGAATGGCCCAGCAGCACAGTCCTGGGCCCAAGCTCCAGCGCGGACATGAAGCTGGAGATGAACTTTCCGTAGTGTTCAACGCTGTGTTCACCATTCACGAACGGCTCTGAGCTTCCGAAGGCCGGCAGGTCCGGCATGATGATCCGCATTTCCGGGAGTTGGTCGGCCACCCGGAGCAACCCGTGGTGGTCCCCCCGGAATCCGTGGATTACCAGGATGGTACGGGTCTTGGGGGAGACGGTGACCGGTTCGTAGGTCCAATACGCCACGTTGCTGCCGTCAACATCAACGTCCGAAGCTGCAGTCCGCCCTGGAAGGGCTTCGCTGAAGAACTTGCCAGGGGCCTGCGTTCCTTCGGGGGAGTTCGCGGTGTCCACTTTTTCCATGCAGCTGTTCCTAATTCACGTTGTCCGGGTGCGACCCGGTTCGATGGTGCCGCTCAAGCCCTGCGATGCCGTCCATGTCGGTGGCGTCGAGGTCGAAATCGAAAACGGCGAAGTTCTCTTTGATACGGCCTGCAGAGCTTGCTTTCGGGATGACCAGGTTCCCCAACTGAAGATGCCAGCGGAGAATAACCTGCGCCGGAGTCCTGCCGTACTTCTCGGCCAGCCGGATGATGGCCGGATCTGCCAGTACCTGCCCTCTGCCCAGTGGGCTCCACGCCTCAGTGCGTATACCAAGTTGTTCGTGCAAGGTGCGCAGCCTGGTCTGCTGCAACCAGGGGTGCAGTTCTATTTGGTTGACGGCCGGGACTACTTCCGCCTTCTGCATCAAATCCTCAAGGTGGCCGGGCTGGAAGTTGGATACACCGATAGCCCGGATTTTGCCTTCCCTGTACAAGGTCTCCATGGCTTTCCACGTCTCCACCAACAGTCCTCGTCCGGGACAGGGCCAGTGAATAAGGTAAAGATCCACGTAGTCGAGGCCAAGGTTTGCCATGGAGGCGTCGAAAGCGCGGAGCGTGGCATCGTATCCATGGTCATCGTTCCAGACCTTCGTGGTCACAAACAGGTCCTCGCGGGCCAAAGCATGGACCGACTCGCCCGACCCGCCGGTAGCCCTGTTGGCTTCCGCGGCATCTCCTACAGCGCCGCCCAACGCCCGGCCAAGTCCCAGTTCGTTGCCATACATTGCGGCCGTATCAAAACGGCGGTAGCCCTCACCCAACGCCGTGGACACCAGGGCTTCAGCGTCGTGCGGGGGAACTTTGTAGAGTCCAAAACCCAGGCGTTCCATTTGTACGCCATTGTTCAATGTCTGCCGGGCAGGGGATCTCATAGCAAAGACTCTACCCATTCCTTGCACGAATGATTCAGGAGTGGCCATTGAAACTGACAAGTCGCCGGGCCGAGGCTTCATCCAAAATCAGGTCCGTGGCCAGTCCAGCGGCCAGAGCCCCTTGGAGCCCGTTGATTTTAGATGCGCCCGAGACCACGCAAATCCGGCGCCGTACCTGCCTCAATTGTTCATGGCTGGGACCCGTGGACCTTGCATTGAGGGTGATGCCGTTCGAGGAACCGTCACTCCTGAAGAAGACGGTGGCGACGTCGCCCACCACGTCATCTGCCGCCAGCATGGTGAGGTCGTGTTCATCGAGGTAGCCGCCGGCATACACATGGCTGGGATAGTCCGAATCCACTGAGCCGACGCCGAAGATGGCGATGCTCATGCGTGCCTGCAGATCAAGGATGCGTTGAACGCTGCGCTCATTCCACATGGCCGTCTTGGTGGATGCATGATCAAAGAAAGCCGGAACAGGGAACTGTTCAACCCTTGCGCCGTAGGCGCTGCCGAAGCGGCGCATGATGTCGCTGGCGTACGTGATGCCGGTGGTTTGCATGTTCCCGGCACCGTTCAGTTGGACCACGATGCTGTCATGGGTGACCTTGCGGGTGAGGTGACGGCTGACGGCGCTGAGGGTGGCGCCCCAGGCAACGCCGATGATGGCATTCGAATCAACCAACGGCCCAATGGTGCGGGCCGCCTGCATGGCTACGCGGTCCAGGGTCTCCGCCTCGTTGAGCGTGTCCAACACGGGAACCACGTGTACGTCCACCCCGTACTGGTTCCGGATCTGGCTTTCCAGTTCGGGGCCGGTGTCAAAAGGGCTCCTGATCTGGACCTGGACCAAGCCGGTTTCGCGTGCCGAGGACAGCAGCCGGGACACCGTGGACCGGGAAGTTCTCAGCTCCCGGGCGATTGCGTCCATGGTCAGGTCTTGGAGGTAATACATCTGTGCAGCCCGGAGCGCATCCGAGTGACGTGATCGTGCCATCTCATTTCCTTCCTGCACGTTTGTGCAAATAGCTTGACTCCATTTTCCACCTTCGCAAGATTAGTGGTGAACGGTGCAGCAGCGAGTGGCGCGGCGCACGAACCAAGCCCAAGGGAGCAGTTTTGGGACACAACAGGATTTCCGGTACCTCACAGCACACACAGCGCGACTCCGTCGTTGCACTGCAGGAGCGGCCCTCGGCCAAGGTACTTATCATCGGCGGCGGCATCAACGGCGTCGGAACGTTCCGCGACCTGGCCCTGCAGGGTGTGGATGTGGCACTTGTTGAACGCGGCGACTACTGCCAAGGTGCCAGTGGTGCTTCCTCGCACATGATCCACGGCGGCATCCGCTACCTCGAAAACGGCGAGTTCCGCCTCGTCCAGGAATCCGTGGTTGAGCGTAACCGGCTCCTGCGCATTGCACCGCACTACGTCAAGCCGCTGCAGACCACCATCCCCATCTTCAGCACCTTCTCCGGAATCCTCTCCGCACCCATGCGTTTCCTCACGCACAAGCAGGGCAAGCCCAAGGAACGCGGCGCATTCCTCATCAAGGTTGGCCTGAGCATGTACGACTTCTTCTCCCGTGACGGCGGAAGCGTGCCCCGCCACCAGTTCCGTGGAAGGACCCGGGCCCTGGCCGAGCTTCCCAAGCTGCACTCGGGGATCAAGTACGCGGCAACCTACTTCGATGCCTCGGTGCACAACCCCGAACGCCTGACCCTCGATGTCCTCCAGGATGGCGAGAAGGCAGGCCTTGGCGGCGGACTTCCCGGTGGAAGCGCCCGCGCCAGCAACTACGTCTCACTGGTTTCCATGGGCGCGGACGGGGTTCTCCTCCGCGATGAACTGACCGGCAAGGAGTTCGAATTCCAGGCGGACGTCATCGTCAACACCACTGGCGCCTGGGTGGATCTCACCAACCAGGCCATGGGCGCCGTCAGCAAGTACATGGGCGGAACCAAGGGCTCCCACATCGTCCTTGACCACCCGGAACTTCTTGCCGCCTGCAACGGCAGGGAAATCTTCTTCGAACACACCGACGGCCGCATCGTCCTCATCTACCCGATGGGCGACCGCGTCCTGGTAGGTACCACCGACGTCGACGCGGACATGTCCCAAGACGCCGTGTGCACGGAAGAAGAGATCGACTACTTCTTCGACCTGGTAGGTCATGTGTTCCCCACCATCAAAGTGGAGCGGGAGCAGATCGTCTACAGCTTCGCCGGCGTCCGTCCGTTGCCCCGCCACGACGAAACCCAGCCGGGCTTCGTCTCCAGGGACTACCGGATCGAGCGCAGCGTCCGCACAGGCGATGGTGCGGTAGCCACGCCAGGCGGTAAGGCCGCCGTCGTACTCAGCTTGGTAGGCGGCAAGTGGACAACGTTCCGCGCACTGGCCGAGCACATGACCAACGACGTCCTGCGTGAACTCGGCATGGAACGCAAAGTCTCGACGGCGAAGCTCGCCATCGGCGRCGGTGCCGGCTTCCCTGCCACTGAACAGGGCGAACAGGAATGGATCAAGAAGCACATGGGTCCGGGCCTGGACGCTGACCGGGTTGCCGGCCTGCTGACCAGGTACGGTACGCGGGCTGACGCGGTGATCGCGTACCTCAATGCGGGGCATGACCAGCCGTTGCGGTCCACGCGTGAACTCAGCGTCCGTGAGTTGGCATTCATGGCCGAGCATGAGCAGATCGGGCACCTGGTGGATGTCCTCATCCGCAGGACGTCCCTGGCGTTCTGTGGCTTGGTCACCGGCGAGCTGCTGAATGAGATTGCCGCCGCTTTGGCCGAACCGCTCGGGTGGGATGCTGCTGCCCGTGAAGCAGAAATCCGCCACGCCCAGGAAGTACTGCAGCGGTTCCACAAGGTTGACGTGCACAGTCTCGTAGCCTGAGCCCAAGCAGCGGAAAAAGCTTGACCGTCCCAACGTGCGGCAGGGGCGGAATGGGGTAGGTGGGCCCGACAGGGGACCACCACACCGGGACGGTTCCGGAGATCGGAACCGTCCCAAACGGCCTCTTCACCCGCGAGGGGGCTGATAACAGAAAAATGAGGAGTCAAAGATGTCTCTTGGAATTGTTTTCCTTTCCGAAGTATTCGGAACCATGATGCTGACCCTGTTGGGTTGCGGCGTCGTGGCAAACGTTGCGCTCAAAGGCACCAAGGGCAACAACGCTGGATTCTTGATGGTGACGTGGGGCTGGGGCATTGCGGTCTTCGCGGGCGTTTTCGTGGCTGCAAAGTCCGGTGCGCACCTGAACCCGGCCGTGACGTTGGGCCTGCTGGTCAATCAGAAAGCAGAATACGCCCCCGGCGTTCCCGTGGATTTCGCGTCCACCCTGACCTACTTCGGCGCTGAGCTGCTGGGCGCCTTCCTGGGCGCGGTTGTCTGCTGGCTCGCTTACAAGCAGCACTTCGATGAAGAACCCCTGGCAGCCAATAAGCTGGGTACTTTCTCCACCGGTCCCGCCATCCGTTCCACCCCGTGGAACCTCGTCACAGAGATCATCGGCACGTTCGTCCTGGTCTTCGTCATCCTGACCTTCGGCGGCACCCCCTCGGGACTCGGCCCGCTGGCCGTGGCACTGCTCGTTGTGGGTATCGGCGTTTCCCTCGGTGGCCCCACCGGTTACGCCATCAACCCTGCGCGTGACCTCGGCCCCCGCATCGCCCACGCCCTCCTCCCCATCAAGGGCAAGGGCAGCAGCGACTGGGCTTACTCCTGGATTCCCGTTGTTGGACCGCTGGTTGGCGGCGCACTTGCCGGCATCGTGGCCCTCTGGGTGCCCGACATCATGCCTGCGATCGCCGGCTGATCCTGTCCGTACTCCACCGCACACACCCTCAATCATTACTGAGTAACCACACCACCGAGACAAGGACGTCACCATGAATCAATACGTCATCGCCATTGATCAGGGCACCACCAGCTCCCGCGCCATCGTGTTCGACCACTCCGGCAACATCGTTTCCACCGGCCAGATGGAACACGAGCAGATCTTCCCGCAGGCTGGCTGGGTTGAGCACAACCCCGCCGAAATCTGGAACAACACCCGGGAAGTCATTGCCTCCGCCCTGTCCAAGGCGAACCTGACGCGGCACGACATCGCCGCCGTCGGAATCACCAACCAGCGTGAAACTGCTGTCGTTTGGGACAAGAACACCGGTGAGGCTGTCTACAACGCCATTGTCTGGCAGGACACCCGAACCCAGCCGATCGTGGACCAGTTGGCCCAGGATGGCGGGCTCGAACGCTTCAAGCAGAAGGTGGGCCTGCCATTGGCCACCTACTTCTCCGGTACCAAGATCAAGTGGATCCTGGACAACGTCGACGGCGCCCGCGAACGTGCGGAAGCCGGCGACCTCCTGTTCGGCAACACCGACGCCTGGGTTCTGTGGAACCTGACCGGCGGTGTGGACGGCGGCGTCCACGTCACCGACGTCACCAACGCCTCCCGCACCCTCTTCATGGACCTCGAGACGCTCCAATGGGACCAGGAAATCCTGGACGTCTTTGGCGTTCCGTCCTCCATGATGCCGGCCATCAAGTCCTCCTCCGAGGTCTACGGCCAGGTCCACACCTCGCAGCTCCTTCGCGAAACTCCGGTAGCAGGCATTCTGGGCGACCAGCAGGCCGCTACCTTCGGCCAGGCAGCCTTCCAGGCCGGAGAAGCAAAAAACACCTACGGCACAGGCTGCTTCCTGATCTTCAACACTGGCGAGGAAATTGTTCACTCCAAGAACGGCCTCCTCACCACGCTGGGATACAAACTGGGCGACGCCAAACCGCACTACGCCCTGGAAGGTTCCATTGCGGTCACCGGTTCCTTGATCCAGTGGCTCCGCGACAACCTGGGCATGATCAGTTCCGCTCCCGAAGTTGAGGAGTTGGCTGCGGGTGTCAAGGACAACGGTGGCGTCTACATCGTCCCCGCCTTCTCAGGCCTGTTCGCACCGTACTGGCGAGCGGACGCCCGTGGCGCCATCGTCGGCCTGACCCGTTTCGCCAACAAGGGCCACATTGCCCGCGCCGCGCTCGAAGCAACTGCCTTCCAGACCCGCGAGGTGCTGGACGCCGTCAACGCAGACTCGGGTGTCCCGCTCACCGAGCTGAAGGTCGACGGCGGCATGGTCGCCAACGAGGCTCTCATGCAGTTCCAGGCAGACATCCTGGGCGTACCGGTGGTCCGTCCCAAGGTGGTGGAAACAACGGCTCTCGGTGCTGCCTACGCAGCGGGCTTGGCTGTCGGATTCTGGAAGGACCTGGGCGAGCTCAGCGCCAACTGGAACGAAGACAAGCGCTGGGAACCGCAACTGCCGGCAGAAGAGCAGGAGCGTCAGTTGCGGCTTTGGAAGAAGGCTGTCACCAAATCCATGGATTGGGTCGACGAGGACGTTAAGTAAGACCAGCGACAAGACGCCTTAGCTGTTATGGGGGCCCCGCCCGCTACGCGGACGCCCGAAGCCGCTCCCGGGCCCCCATAACAGCACGGCGTCATTGAGCCGGTCTTCTGTAAGCCAAGCGCTGCGCCGCCAACCATGAGTTGTCGGTGAGTGGATGGATGAACGTGCGCTATTGTAGATCTATGCGTGCGATCCTTCTGCTTAGCTAGCCGCCCGGCTTTTATTAGCCGTGCGGCCGCCCCTCCATTGTTGAGGGGCTTTTGTGTGTCCGGGGCTATCCGGGACCGCAGCAGGAGGCAAAACCGCCATCGAAGAACAGAAGAGGGCAGCAGTGAGCGTTCAGCCGGAGACAGAGACCGGAACAGCACAGACAGCCGCAGCTGAAGCGCCTGAAGAGGGCGTCTACAGCTTCGCTGCGATGGAAGCCAAGTGGCCGCAGGTCTGGGAAGACCTCAAAGTCTTCACGCCTGTCGACGACGGTTCGCGGGAACGCCGCTACGTGCTGGACATGTTCCCCTACCCTTCCGGCGACCTCCACATGGGCCACGCCGAAGCATTCGCGATGGGCGACGTGGTGGCGCGCTACCTGCGCCAGAAGGGCTTCGACGTCCTGCACCCCATTGGTTGGGACTCTTTCGGCCTCCCTGCTGAGAACGCTGCGATCAAGCGCAATGCGCACCCCAGCGAGTGGACCTACGCGAACATCGACACCCAGGCGGCGTCGTTCAAGCGGTATGCCATCTCCGCCGACTGGTCCCGGCGCATTCACACCTCGGATCCCGAGTATTACCGGTGGACCCAGTGGCTGTTCAAGCGTTTCTACGAGCGTGGCCTGGCCTACCGCAAGGATTCGCCGGTCAACTGGTGCCCCAAGGACCTCACCGTCCTGGCGAACGAACAGGTTGTCAACGGCGCCTGTGAACGCTGCGGCACGCCCGTCACCAAGAAGTCGCTGAATCAGTGGTACTTCAAGATCACCGACTACGCAGACCGCTTGCTCGAAGACATGGACCAGCTGCAAGGCCACTGGCCCGAGCGTGTTCTGGCCATGCAACGGAACTGGATCGGCCGCTCTGAAGGCGCGCACGTGCGATTCGTCATCGAAGCGACCGAAGAGCGTGCCGAGCGCGAAGTCACAGTGTTCACCACGCGTCCGGACACTCTCTATGGCGCAACCTTCTTCGTTGTTGCAGCGGATGCACATCTGGCATTGGACCTGGTGACTCCGGAACAGCACGACGAACTCATGGCGTACCGCGAGAAGGTCAAGGCGCTCTCCGAAATTGAGCGCCAGTCCACCGAACGCGAGAAGACCGGCGTCTTCACCGGCCGTTACGCCATCAACCCGCTCAACGGCGAGAAACTCCCGGTATGGGCCGCTGACTACGTGCTGGCCGACTACGGCACGGGCGCCATCATGGCCGTGCCTGCGCATGACCAGCGTGACCTCGACTTCGCCAAGGCCTTCAACCTGCCCGTCCGGGAAGTGTTGGAAACAGGCGCCGAAGACCCCGCAGAGACTGGCGTGGCCACTGCCGGCGAAGGCACACTGAAGAACTCCGGTGACCTGGATGGCTTGTCCAAGTCCGAAGGAATTCCCGCCGCGATCGATATCCTCGAGAAGCTCGGTACCGGCGAGAAATTCGTCAACTTCCGGCTGCGTGACTGGTTGCTGAGCCGCCAGCGTTTCTGGGGTACGCCCATCCCCATCATCCACTGCGGCGAATGCGGCGAAGTGCCCGTCCCCGATGACCAGTTGCCCGTCAGGTTGCCCGATAACCTGCGCGGTGAGGCGTTGTCGCCTAAGGGAACCTCCCCGTTGGCCGCCGCCGTCGAGTGGGTCAACGTGGAGTGCCCCAATTGTGGCCGGGCCGCCCAGCGCGACACCGACACCATGGACACCTTTGTGGACTCGTCCTGGTACTTCCTGCGCTTCGTGTCCCCGGACTACACCGAAGGTCCTTTCGATCCCGAAAAGATCAATAACTGGATGCCCGTGGGCCAGTACGTTGGGGGCGTGGAGCATGCCATCCTGCACCTGCTCTACGCGCGCTTCTTCACCAAAGTCATCAAGGACATCGGCCTGATCGAAGCCAACGAGCCCTTCTCGGCACTGCTCAACCAGGGCCAGGTGCTCAACGGCGGCAAAGCCATGAGCAAGTCCCTCGGCAACGGCGTGGACCTCGGCGAGCAGTTGGACAAATTCGGCGTCGACGCCGTACGCCTCACCATGGTCTTTGCCTCCCCACCGGAAGACGACGTCGACTGGGCGGACGTTTCGCCGTCGGGGTCTGCCAAGTTCCTGGCCCGGGCCTGGCGGCTTGGCCAGGACGTCAGCAGCGAGCCGGGCGTGGATCCGGCTACTGGCGACCGCGCCCTGCGCACTGTCACGCACAAGACCATCGCCGATGCCGCGGGCCTGTTGGACAACAACAAGTTCAACGTTGTGGTGGCCCGCCTGATGGAGTTGGTGAACGCGACCCGCAAGACCATTGATTCTGGTGCAGGTGCCGCAGATCCCGCCGTACGCGAAGCGGTGGAAGCCGTTGCGGTCATCCTGAGCCTCTTCGCTCCGTACACAGCCGAGGACCTGTGGAACACGCTGGGCCACCCTGCCTCGGTAGCGAATGCAGGCTGGCCGAAGCACGACGAAGCATTGCTGGTGCAGGACACCGTCACCGCTGTGGTTCAGGTCCAGGGCAAGGTTCGCGATCGCTTGGAAGTCTCGCCGGACATCACTGAGGACGCTTTGCGTGAACTCGCGCTGGCCTCGGAAAACGTCCAGCGTGCCATGGACGGTCGCGGCATCCGCACCGTGATCGTGCGGGCACCTAAACTGGTGAACATCGTCCCCGCCTAGCAGGGACCGTGCGGCCGCCGGCACTGTGCCGGCGGCCGGCCATCATCTTTGGAGGTTGCGTGCCTGAGCGAGAACCACCCGCATGGATATGGCTCAAGGAAAGAGTGGCGCGCCTCAGGCAGCCCACGGCTCCGGTTCCAGCAGGTGACGTGCCGCTGGCGGCCGTCGTCAAGACAGCCGTCGTCACTGATTCGGCGGCCGCGCTTCCCACGGACTGGGTCTCGGCCTTCACCGCCGACGGACGGCTTGCAGTTGTTCCCATGCCGGTCATGGTGGGGAACGAAATTTACGGCGAAGGCGAAGACGACATCACCCAAACGTTGTCGCTGGCCCTGGCCTCGGGTGCCTCGGTGAAAACGTCCCGGCCCTCACCCGGGCAATTTGAGCAGGCCTACCTCGCGGCTCAGCGTCGCGGTTTCGAGTCGGTGGTGTCCATCCACATTTCGTCCGAGCTCTCCGGGACCGCCGATGCTGCCCGGCTGGCTGCAGCCCGCGTCGGCATTCCGGTGGAAGTGGTGGACTCCCGCACGGTGGGCATGGCGCTGGGCATGGGGGTCCAAAGTGCGGTGGTAGCCGCAGCCGATGGGCAAGAGGCTGCAGAAGTCCGCGGTTTTGCCGAGCGGCGCATGGAGCGCACCAAGGTCTACTTCTACGTGCCCAGCCTTGAACAGCTACGCCGTGGCGGGCGCATCGGTGCCGCAGCATCGCTGTTGGGTACAGTCCTGGCTATCAAGCCCATCCTGGCGGTCGACGGCGGCAAGATCGTTCCGCTGGAAAAGGTCCGGTCCGCCGTACGCGCCGTGGCTCGCTTGGAGGAGATCGTTGCAGCGGATGTTGCTTCCCGCCCGGTCGGACAGCAACGTTTGGCAGTTCACCACTTCGGCAACCAGATGGAGGCTGAAGCCCTGGCCGCCCGGCTGAACGAGAAGTGTCCGGACTGCCCGCCACCCCAAATCAGTGCCTTGCCTGCCGTTCTGGCGGCGCATGCCGGTCTGGGCGTTCTGGCAGTCATTGTGGGGGAAAGCAGCACGCCAACGGACTGATCATCCGGCCCTTTATCCACATAGCCCATCTGACATGGACTGGCCCCGCGGCGCCGGCAATAGGCTCAGTTCATGCCACGCTGGAACCGGGATGCGTCCCCAGATGCCGCAGCGCAGGCAGCACGGCAGCGCTTTACCTCCCGTTTGGCCGGAGACACCCGGACACCTCCACTGTTGGAGTTACCGGACAACTATCCCTCCGATCCAGTGGGCGAGGAGGGAGAGCCTGGTGAGTTCGTGCACGGGTCCCGGCTTCGATGGAGGGCCCCGTGGCGCGTAGCGATACTGCTGGCATTAGTAGGGGCAGGCCTCATCGCGTGGCATTTATGGCAGTCTTCCCTGGGCCAGCCAACATCAGAACCGTTGGATCCGTCCACGTCTGTTGGCCCCGTTGTTCCGGATTCGTCAGAATCGCCGCGGCCAGCGGGGTCGGAAGCTCAAGGAAGCCTGCTTGTTCATGTAGCGGGGGCCGTGCAGAAGCCCGGTGTCGTTTCGTTGCCGCTCGGTAGTCGCGTCTTTCAAGCCATTGATGCGGCAGGAGGTGCAGCGCCAAACGCTGAACTCGGCGGTCTGAACCTTGCCGAGGTGCTCAGCGATGGAGCCAAGGTGGTCGTTCCAGTAGCGGGGGAGGCCCCGCAAGCCGCCCCGTCTGCGCCTGCCGGCAGTACTGGCACTGGCAGTTCCAGCGGCGGGGCCGCGAAGGTAAACATCAACACTGCCACCTTGGAGGAGTTGGGGACGTTGCCCAGGGTGGGGCCAGTGACCGCCCAGCGAATTCTGGACTGGCGGAAAGAGCACGGACCGTTCGCATCGGTGGACGAACTGGATGCCATTGACGGGATTGGGCCCAAGCTCATGGAGTCCCTCCAAGACCTTGTGACGGTGCAGGGTGGCTGAGTCCGTCGGAGGTCCGGAAGCAGGAAGACGCATAGACCTGAGACTCGTACCTGTGGCGGTGGTGACGTGGTCTGCAGCGCTGGCAGGTGGCTTCGTTGATGGGGTCTGGTCCTCTGTGTTGGCGGTCGCACTGGGCTTGTTTGGCGGGGTGTTCCTCATTATGGGGCATCGCCAAAGGCCGTCCGGGGTACGGCCCAGAACAATGTTCGCCACCCTCGCCCTCGCTTGTGTCCTGGGGGCCGCTGTTGCGGTTCAATGCGCTGTCATCGCCGGCAACCGTGAGAACGGACCACTGGCCCCGGCGATGGCCGCCGATGAGGGGGTCGTCGTCCACATACTCATCACGGGCAGCCCGGCAGCGGCACCCTCACCCGGGCATTCAAGTGACAACAGGTGGGTAGTGGATGCGAGCCTGATCGGCCTCACGTCCAAGGGAAACGTGGTGCGTGGAACTGCCGACCTCGTTGTGACGGGCGGTGCTGCCTGGCAGAATGTGCGGGCGGGGCAGAGCGTCAGAACAACCGGAACGCTGAAACAGGTGCGGGAGGGGCAACCGGAGTCTGCGCTCCTGAGCGCTTCCTCGGACCCCGTTGTTACCGGCTCTGGTTTCGATATCCGACAAACAGCGGCCGACGTGCGGAAAGGGTTTGTCACCGCTGCCCGCTGGTTGCCTGCGGACGCATCCGGGCTGCTCCCTGGAATGGTGACAGGCGACACCAGTGCGCTGCCGGAAAGCTTGGAAACGGCAATGAAGACCACTGGAATGACTCACTTGACGGCCGTCTCGGGGGCCAATTGCAGCCTCATTCTGGGTGGCTTCATTTTGTTGGCACGGTGCTTCCGGTGGGCGCGCCCGGCAGCTGGGGCATTTGCTGCGTGCGGCCTGTTGGCGTTTGTCATCATGGTGGGGCCGGACCCAAGCGTCTTACGGGCGGCAGTAATGGGGACAGTGGGGCTGGCTGCCCTGACGGGTGGGCTGCGTGGACGGTCCTTGTCCTTCCTCTGCCTCGCCACAACCATCCTGCTGCTGTTGGACCCGGCCATGGCGGCCAACGTGGGATTTCTCCTCTCGGTTCTGGCGACGCTTGGAATTGTGCTGCTTGCGGCGCGCATTGCGTCATGGATCCCTGCCCGGGTGCCACGGTGGTTGGCTGCCGGGGTTGCCGTGCCGTTGTCTGCGCAGTTGCTGTGTGGTCCGGTGATCGTGGCACTTCAGCCACAGTTCACGACGTTCGCGCTTATTGCCAACGTGGCGGCGGGTCCTTTGGTGGCTCCGGTGACTATTTTTGGGACGATCGCCGTGCCTCTGGCCACAGCTCTGCCCTGGCTCGCGGTGGTGCCCATCGCCGTTGCGGGGATCTGCGCTGGATTGGTTGCGGGAGTGGCACGGTTTTTTTCCGGATTACCAGGAGCTGCTCTGGCGTGGGCCGAGGGGCCGGTTGGAATGGCGGCCATGGTGCTCTCCTCGGTGGTGACACTCCTGGCCGTATGGATGGCGCTGCACCCGGCGCGTGTGAGGCGACACGTCATGAGACTGCATGGCGCCGTGATGGTGCTCCTCCATCGCTGGTTGGCGCCCCGGGACCGTGGGCTATCGAGGGCGGCGCCGCAAGGGTTCATGCATTCGCGTCGGAGAGGGGCCTCGTGGAGGCTGCTACGGAGCAACAGGGCCCAGCAACTACACTGCCGCCGCTGTCCTGAGCCGGGTCGGGCCGGAACCGACTGTGGCTCTACTTCGGGGTGTCAATCGCGCTGAGTACAGTACTGAATCTCCCCCAGCCTTGTTGGGCATCGCTCGCTCACTGAACGCCACCCACTACCAAACATGGCAGACTTGAACCCTGCAACGAAACGTCCGGAAGGAACCACCAGTGGCTGCTGCCCAAAACACCCGGGCCAAGAGCGTCGCGGCGAACACTGTCAGTTGGCGGGATGCGGCACCGGCCGCCGTCGTCCTGATCATGGGACCGGAAGAGTACCTCGGTATCCGGGCAATGGACGGCATCCGTAGCCACGTGCGAAGCACTACCCCTGACGTCGAGCTCAGCCGGCTGAACGCGGGCTCCTACGAGTCCGGTTCGTTGGCGATGACGGTCACGCCATCCCTCTTCGGTGAGGGCAAGCTCATTGAGGTCGAGGGCCTCGAGGCCATGAATGATGCTTTTCTGGCCGATGGACTGGCCTACCTCCAGCATCCGGACCAGGACGTTGTGCTTGTCTTACGTCATGCCGGGGGAGTTCGTGGCAAGAAGCTGCTCGATGCCGTGAAGTCCGCCGGCTGGCCTGTCATTGATTGCCAACCGTTGAAGAAGGACTCTGACAAGACCGCGTTTGTCGTCTCCGAATTCAGGGCCGGTGGGCGCCGCATTGAGGGCGACGCTGTTCAGGCACTGGTGAACGCAGTTGGCGCGAACCTTTCCGAACTTGCAGCAGCGTGCAACCAACTCATCGCTGATGCCACTACTGCCGTGACGGCGGAAACCGTGGAACGCTACTACGGCGGCCGGGTCGAAGCTACGGCGTTCAAAGTGGCGGATGCTGCGATGGCTGGTAATGGGCCGGTTGCACTTTCCACGTTGAGGCATGCCCTGGCCACTGGGGTGGATCCGGTTCCCCTGGTTGCGGCGCTGGCGGCCAAGCTGCGGACGTTGGCCAAAGTTGCCGGGGCCAATGGTTCTCCAGCCACCATTGCCAAGAATCTGGGAATGCAGCCGTGGCTTGTTGAGCAGGCGCAGCGGGATGTCCGGCGATGGACTCCCGAGGGCCTGATCCGTTCCATCCAGGTCATCGCAGAAGCTGACGCGCAGGTGAAGGGTGAGTCGCGGGACCCTGTTTACGCTGTGGAGCACGCGGTGACTGTCATTGCCATGTCAGCCAGTCGACGCTGAAGCCAGCAGGCAGCGGCCTTGCCGCCGCCCATACCGCCGCTTAAACCCAAAGGCCGGCACCCGTTGGGTGCCGGCCTTTTGATCAGCTCAGTCGAACTGGAAAAACCTTAGAGTGCGTTGACCTTCTTGGAGATCGCCGACTTGCGGTTTGCAGCGTTGTTCTTGTGAATAACGCCCTTGCTGACAGCCTTGTCCAGCTTACGGCTGGCAGCAACAAGTGCAGTTCCAGCAGCATCCTTGTCAGCAGACTCAACGGCGGTGGCAACGGCGCGGATGGCCGTCTTCAGCTCCGACTTGACTGCGTTGTTACGCAGGCGAGCCTTCTCGTTGGTGAGGATGCGCTTCTTCTGGGACTTGATATTAGCCACGTATGAACTCTCTTTTTAATGCGGAAATGGTCTAGAGGGTTTTCAGGTTGGCCATCGACTGAGCGGCGTGGGGATGCCTATGGCAGCCAACCATGTGTGGCCGTCGACCTGCACGGACACACAGCTATAAAGGATAGCAGAAAGTCGGGGCTCTTACAGAACTGGGCTCTCGTCCGGCTATTGCCGTGCTTGGAGGGCGCGGGCTACCTCCCGGAATTTCGACTTTCCCAGGATGGCGCCTTCGCGCCGGATCGCACCAGGATCCAGCCGGATAATCCGAACAACGTTGATTTCGCTGGGCCTGCCTTGCCGATCCCAGGAGCCGGTTCCTATATCAACGAACTCGTCAGCCCGCGCACCATTGTCATGGTCTTTGGATGTCAACATGAGGCCCAAAAGCCACTCGCGGTCCCGGCCCACCAAGAGTACCGGCCGGTCCTTACCTTGTGTGTGGTCTTCTTCGTAGGGGACCCAGCTCCAGACAATCTCGCCGGGATCAGGCTGGCCATCGGGCTTGGGGGAGTAGCTGACCTTGATCGAAACGCGAAAGTCGCCCGGGTAAGCACCTGGCTGACGTACGACGTCGGGCCGCCGGGTTTGCGTCCTGCGGTCACCTGCCGGGGTGGCTGCCTTGGTGCCGTTGCCACCAAGGGCTTTGAATGATCGCAGGATGAGTTTGCCCAAAGGGCGCAAGTCGAAAGCCATGTGACAACGCTACAGCTGCGTGGAGTTGACGGCTGAGGGGCAATGTACGGCGAAGCGCCGGTTCATGGGAGACTAGAGGATCAGATGCGCGGCGTGTTCCGGCTGGCCTATGCCCGGTTCCAGGAATTGCCGTGCGAGTGTCGACAGTAAGGATCCGCGTGTCTCCCATGGCCCGCACCGCACCGGTGCCCGCCGCAACAGATCCGGCCATCATCCGGAACTTCTGCATCATTGCCCACATCGACCACGGTAAATCGACCTTGGCCGACCGCATGCTGCAGTACACCGGCGTCGTTAGCAAACGCGACATGAAAGCCCAGTATCTGGACCGCATGGATATCGAACGTGAGCGCGGTATCACCATCAAGTCCCAGGCTGTCCGCATGCCGTGGGAACTCGATGGCAACAGCTACGCACTGAACATGATCGATACTCCCGGCCACGTTGACTTCACCTATGAGGTTTCCCGCTCGCTCGCCGCTTGTGAAGGCGCTGTGCTGCTGGTCGATGCGGCCCAGGGCATTGAGGCACAAACCCTTGCCAACCTGTACCTGGCAATGGAAAACAACCTCACCATCATTCCTGTGCTGAACAAGATCGACCTCCCGGCCGCCCAGCCTGAGAAGTACGCGGCAGAGCTTGCCAACCTCATTGGCGGCGACCCCGAGGACGTGCTCAAGGTCTCCGGTAAAACCGGTGTGGGTGTTGAGGCTCTGCTGGACAAAATTGTCCGCGACCTTCCTGCCCCTGTTGGCGATCCCAATGCGCCGGCACGCGCCATGATTTTCGACTCCGTCTATGACACGTACCGCGGCGTGGTTACCTACGTCCGCGTGGTGGACGGCATGCTCCACCCCCGCGAACGCATCCAGATGATGTCCACCCGTGCAACGCACGAGCTCCTGGAGATTGGTGTCAGCTCTCCGGAGCCCACTCCTTCCAAGGGCTTGGGCGTCGGCGAGGTGGGGTACCTGATCACCGGCGTGAAGGACGTTCGTCAGTCGAAGGTTGGCGATACTGTCACCAACCTGGCCAAGCCTGCCTCGGAGTCGCTCAGCGGCTACGCCGACGCCAAGCCGATGGTCTTCTCCGGTCTCTACCCGCTGGACGGAACGGACTACCCTGTCCTCCGCGACGCCCTCGAAAAGCTGATGCTTAACGATGCCGCTCTGGTTTACGAGCCCGAGACGTCCGCAGCACTGGGCTTCGGATTCCGCGTCGGGTTCCTCGGTTTGCTGCACCTGGAAATTACCCGTGAGCGCCTCGAACGTGAGTACAACCTGGACCTGATCTCGACGGCTCCTAACGTCGAATACGAGGTGACACTGGAGGACAAGAAGGTCATCCACGTCACGAACCCCAGCGAGTACCCCACGGGCAAGATCTCCGAGGTCCGCGAGCCCATGGTTTCCGCCACCATCCTGGCTCCCAACGAGTTTGTTGGATCCATCATGGAACTGTGCCAGAGCCGCCGTGGCCAAATGCGCGGCATGGACTACCTCTCCGAGGACCGCGTGGAGCTCCGTTACTGGATCCCTTTGGCGGAAATTGTGTTCGACTTCTTCGACCTCCTGAAGTCCAAAACCCGTGGCTACGCTTCGCTGGATTGGAAAGCAGACGGCGAGCAGGTTGCAGACCTCGTCAAGGTGGACATCCTGCTGCAGGGTGAACAAGTGGATGCCTTCAGTGCCATCACCCACCGCGACAAGGCCTACGCCTACGGCGTGATGATGACCGGCAAGCTCCGTGAGCTCATCCCGAGGCAGCAGTTCGAGGTGCCCATCCAGGCAGCCATCGGATCGCGCATCATTGCCCGTGAGAGCATCCGGGCCATCCGCAAGGACGTTCTTGCCAAGTGCTACGGCGGTGACATCACCCGTAAGCGCAAACTGCTGGAAAAGCAGAAGGAAGGCAAGAAGCGCATGAAGATGGTGGGTCGCGTGGAGGTTCCCCAGGAAGCATTCATCGCAGCCCTGACCACCGACGAGTCCAAGGACAAGGCCAAGAAGTAAATGCCCAGCGTCCTACCTTTGGGCGATCCGGCACCTGCGGACGGAGTACTTCCCCCGCAGGTGCTGGACGGCGTGGAGCACCGTAACTTCGGGCTCTACGTCCATATCCCGTTTTGTGCCGTTCGCTGCGGCTACTGTGACTTCAATACCTACACGGCGACCGAGCTTGGCGGCGGGGCCTCCCAGGATGCCTACGCCACAACCGCGGTGTCCGAGCTCGACTTTGCGGCGCTGGCATTGGATGCCTCCGGGCTGCCCCGACGGCGCATGAGTACAGTCTTCTTTGGAGGCGGTACGCCCACGCTCCTCCCCGCGGAAGACCTGGCACGAATCCTGCGGGCCGCCGTGGACCACTGGGGACTTGAGCCCGGCGCCGAGGTCACCACCGAAGCCAATCCCGATTCCGTCACCCCCGAGTCCCTGAAAGTGCTGGCTGACGCCGGATTCACCAGGGTTTCCTTCGGCATGCAATCGGCCGTCCCGCACGTTCTGAAGGTCTTGGACCGCACCCACACCCCCAGTCGAGTGCCGCTTGTGGTCCAGTGGGCCCGTGAGGCCGGACTCGCGGTGAGCCTGGACCTCATTTACGGTACGCCGGGGGAGTCCATGGCGGACTGGCGGTTATCCCTTGAGACAGCACTGTCCTACGAGCCCGATCACATCAGCGCCTACGCATTGATCGTGGAAGATGGCACCAAGCTGGCGGCCCAGATCCGCCGCGGTGAAGTGCCCGGAATTGACGACGACGATCACGCGGCCAAATACGAATTGGCCGATTCGTTGATCTCCGAAGCTGGTTTGAACTGGTACGAGGTCAGCAACTGGTCCCGGACATCCGATCAAGCGTGCCGGCACAATCTGGCCTACTGGCGGGGCGATGACTGGTGGGGCGTCGGCCCCGGTGCGCACTCCCACGTAGGAGGTGTCCGGTGGTGGAACGTCAAGCACCCCACAGCGTACGCAGGACGGTTGGGCGCAGGAAGCTCACCGGCGGCGGGCCGGGAAACCCTGGACGCCGAAACCCGGGAAGTCGAGCGCATCATGCTGGAAGCACGGCTCGGTACAGGCCTTGAAGTGGATGCTTTGGACGCGTTTGGCCGCCATGCAATGGCAGGGCTGATCGCCGACCAACTGGTTGATCCTGCGCAGGCGTTCAAAGGCCGGCTGATCCTTACGCTGAAGGGCCGGCTGCTGGCTGACGCCGTAGTCCGGAGGATTCTCCCCGACTAACCACACGTCCGCTTGAAAAGCGGGGGGAGGGTTACTTGATCCAGCGCAGGTTGAGCTTGTAGCGGTGCGGCTGGCCGTGGTTGACGCGGATTCCGGCCGAGACAGAGAAGCATGTCAGGGCTACCCAGATGCCAGTGGCGATCACGGCAAAGACGTTGCCTACTACCGGCAGCAGAACCAGGATGTTGGCCAGAACCGCAGCGATGGTGGGAGGCAGCGTAAAGTTCAGTGCTTCCTTGGATTCCTGTGCCGTGAAAGGTCCGCGGTCACGGAAGATCAAGTAGATCAGGAGCGATGGCAGGCATCCCAGAATGCCGCCAAAGTGTGCCAAGGTAGCCCACTGCCTGTCCTCGCTGGCGGTCAGTGGCAGCGCATTTGCAGGCGCGCCATGGTACTGGGGCTGGCCTGCGGCGCTGCCCGGTTCTTCAGGAGCGTTCTCTGCCACGGTGTGTTCCCTTTGCTGTAAAGATGGTGCGGTGTTGCTGTCCCAGAATACCGGCCCCGGCAGGCTTCCCGGGACAAGCGCCACGATGACACGTCAGTTGCTGCTGCTTTGAGGGCAATGGTCAGGGAACTGTGAGGAAATCGATGACTTCCTCCACGCGGCCCAGCAGCGAAGCTTCGAGGTCGGCGTAGCTGCGAACCGCTCCGAGAAGCCGTTGCCAGCCCAGTCCTATGTCCTCCGCGGTCTCGTGGGGCCACCCGAAGGCGGTAAGAATCCCGGTCTTCCAGTCGGTGCCGCGGGGCACGGACGGCCAAGCCTCAATTCCCAGGACTTTGGGCCTGATGGCCTGCCAGACATCGATATAGGGGTGTCCGACGATCAGGACATTTCCCGCGGCTCCAGGCACAGTCATGGCATCAGCTGCGATGCGGGACTCTTTGGAGCCGGCCACGAGGTGGTCCACCAGGATGCCGAGGCGCCGGCCGGGACCGGGGTTGAAGGCGGATATTACCGACTTGAGGTCATCGACTCCGTGCAGGGGCTCCACCACAATGCCCTCGACGCGGAGATCGTCGCCCCAGACTTTCTCGACGAGTTCGGCGTCGTGTTTTCCTTCCACCCAAATGCGGCTGGCTTTGGCCACCTGGGCGCGTTGACCTTGAACCTTCACCGAACCTGATGCCGTGCGCCCCGCCTGAACGGCCGGCGTCGGTTGCCGTGGGGCCGGGGGCATCAACCGGATGGGCTGCCCCTCGAGCAGGAAGCCAAATCCGAGTTGGAACGACTTCGTCTTCCCCCGTCTGTCCTCAAGGGACACAATGTGCATGCCGCCGGTTTTCTCGACCCGGGTGACTTCGCCCACCCAGCCTGACTGGACGTCTTCGAGGACCATCCCGCGTTGGACGGCAACCTCCGGCAGTTGCCGTTTGGCCGGAGCTGACAGATCCTGCGGACCCCACGTGTCGAAAGCCAAGGAGTTCCTACCTTTGTGCTGGGTTGTATAGTGCAGTGCTGATTTGCGCTGGGTTGGGACGGGAAAGTTCAATGCTAGCAACGGGGTGGCTCATACTAGACTGGTTAGCACTTGGGCATGTTGAGTGCTAAGTGGACCCGGTCCCAGAGACCACGGCAGTCGTCAGGAGGTGGAGCAATGAGTGAGCCGCGCAAGTTGGAAGTGCTGCGTGCCATCGTTGAAGATTACGTGCATTCTCGGGAGCCTGTTGGATCGAAGGCCCTTGTTGAACGGCACCATCTCGGTGTTTCAAGCGCCACCATCCGTAACGACATGGCCGTTTTGGAAGAAGAAGGCCTCATTGCAGCGCCGCACACCAGTGCCGGTCGTATTCCCACCGACAAGGGCTATCGCCTGTTCGTCGATCGCATCTCCCAGGTCAAGCCCCTTTCGGCCGCCGAGCGGCGGGCCATCCATTCGTTGCTTGAAGGCCCTGATGATGTCGACGACATCCTGGAGCGCACCGTAAGGCTCCTGTCGCAACTGACCAACCAGGTCGCCGTCGTGCAGTATCCACACTCGAACCGCGCTCTGGTACGGCACGTTGAGTTCGTCCTGTTGGCGCCACAACAGGTTTTGGTGGTGCTGATTGCCGATACCGGCAGCGTCGGCCAGAAGGTCATCGATGCTGGTTCGGACGTGGGCGACGACGCTTTGATGCGACTGAGATCCCGCTTCCTGGGCAGCATCGCAGGGACACAACTGGCCCTGTTGCCGCAGGTGCTTCCGTCGGTGATTGCCCTGTGCCCGCCGGAGCTTCGGGGACTGGCCCACACATTGGCCAACGGGCTGCAGGCCCTGAGTGACAACAGCCGCGAAGAACGCATCCTCATGGCCGGTACGGCCAACCTCGCCAGGTCCAACGTGGACTTCCCCTTGAGCATTGGCCCGGTGCTGGAAGCTCTTGAGGAACAAGTTGTCATGCTCCGGTTGTTATCAGACATGGGGGATGACCCCCGTGGCGTCACCGTGAGTATCGGCCGGGAAAATCCCTACGACGGATTGGCAGAAGCTTCCGTTGTCGCCACCGGGTACGGCTCCGGCGCCAAGGTGGGGATTCTGGGGCCAACCCGCATGGATTATCCAACGACCATGGCCGCAGTCCGGGCCGTGGCCCGTTACCTTTCACGCATTCTTGGCGGCTGAAGGCCGTCCCGAAGAAACATCCGCAGTACAACAAGGAAGAGATACCGACTTTGAGCAGCCACTATGACGTTTTGGGAGTCTCGCCGGAAGCCACCGGGGAAGAGATCAAAAAGGCGTACCGCAAGTTGGCGCGGAAACTCCACCCGGACGTAAACCCAGGTGAAGATGTCGCGGAACAGTTCAAGGCCGTGACCCATGCTTATGAGGTCCTGTCCGATCCCCAGAAGCGCCGCGTCTACGATGCCACCGGCAACGAGAATGGAACGGACAACGGGTTTGGTGGCGGATATTCCGGCCAGGGCTTCGCGTTCCAGGACATTTTCGATACGTTCTTTGGTGGTGGCGGCGGTCACGGTGGGCCGGCCTCCCGTGTGCGACGCGGCCAGGACGCACTCATCAGCGTCCGCATCGACCTTAAGGACGCCGTTTTCGGTGTCAACAAGAAGCTTGAAGTGGACACGGCCGTGACCTGCCCCACCTGTGACGGCAGCTGCTGCCGCCCGGGCACCCATCCGGAACGTTGTGACATCTGTGGTGGCAGTGGCCAGGTCCAGCGGGCTGTCCGCTCCATCCTCGGCCAAGTTATGACTGCCGCCCCTTGCGGTTCCTGTGAGGGCTTCGGCACGGTCATCAAGGACCCCTGCAATGAGTGCAACGGCCAAGGCCGCATCCGCAGCCGTCGTTCGCTGACCATCAAGGTTCCTGCCGGTGTTGCCACCGGTACTCGCATCCAGTTGTCCGGCCAGGGTGAAGCAGGGCCCGCAGGCGGCCCGTCCGGCGACCTCTACGTGGAGATCCGTGTCAACAACGATTCCATGTTCATGCGCGAAGGCGACGACCTCCACGCCACCCTCAGCGTGCCCATGACGGCCGCGGCGCTGGGTACGGAGTTGCAGCTGGATACCTTCGACGGCGCACAGGACATTGACGTGAAGGCCGGAACCCAGTCAGGCGAGATCATCACCCTCCGGGGCCTGGGTGTCACGCACCTGCGTGGTTACGGCCGCGGCGACCTCAAGGTACACCTCCACGTTGAAACGCCGAGCAAGCTGGATCCGGCGCAGGAAGAATTGTTGCAGCAGCTCGCCAAGCTTCGCGGGGAGCAGTTCACCGAAGGAAAGCTCGTGGCCAGCGGCGGGATGTTCGCCAAGCTTCGGGACAAGCTCGGTAACCTGTAGCGGTGAGCAACCCCGTTTTCTTCACCTCGGCCGGCAGCCTTGGCGATGTCGGCGCCGGCGGTACCTTCGTGCTGGAAGGTCCGGAAGCGCGGCACGCGGTTACGGTCAAGCGACTTGTGGTGGGAGAGCCAGTCGACATAGCCGATGGGGCCGGCGCGCGGTTGACCGGCACGGTCGCCGAGGCCGGGCCCGCGGGCCTGATTGTCACTGCCTCCGACGTTGTCTTTGAAGACCTGCCGGACGTCCGCTTGGTGCTGGTCCAGGCCCTGGCCAAGGGCGACCGTGACGAACTTGCCATCGAGACAGCCACGGAACTCGGAATTGATGCTGTGCTTCCGTGGCAGTCGGAGCGTTCCATTGTTCGATGGAAGGGCGATCGCGCCGCAAAGGCCCACGCCAAGTGGGAGTCCGTGGTCACCGCTGCCGCCAAGCAGGCCCGGCGGGCGTGGATTCCTGAGGTGAGGTCCATGGTGGACACTGGGTCCTTGGCGAACGCTGTTGCCCAAGCTGACCTTGCCATCATCCTGCATGAAGACGCGAAGAATCCCTTGCGGACCGTCCTTGAGGAGTTGGCGGCAGCGGCAACCAACGCCAGCGCTCCCCGCGAGGTGCTGCTGATTGTGGGCCCCGAAGGCGGGATCTCACCCCGCGAAGTAACGCGGCTTAGTGATGCCGGCGCCGTGACGGCACTCTTGGGGCACCATGTCTTGAGGTCCTCGACGGCAGGACCGGCCGCCGTCGTTCTTGCCAGCGACATCCTGGGACGCTGGTAGGAGCGGCCTTGGGCCGCATCCGGCCCCGGGCAGCTACCCGACCCTGAACAGGCGGGTGTCGGTGCTGGTCGCGATGGCGTTGCCCGCGTTGTCTACTTGGGAGACGCGTACCTCGTACTGGCCGGCTTTCAACGTGGCACCAAAGGTGAACAGGCCATACTGCCCGGGTTCGCCGGTGGCTTGCGTTTGGCCCGTGAGAAGGCTGGCCTTTTCGCCCTTGCCGTTGTCCTGCAGGACCTGCCAGGCGATGGGCTTGGAGCTGTCAGTGCTTCGACCGTTGAACTTGACCAGTCCGGTGGGCAGGGTGGTGTCTTCCTGCGGATCGATGATCCAGAGCGGGGCAACCAGGGAAGCGTCGCGCGTCATTGGTTCCCCCAGCTGCACTTGCCCGAACGCCATATAGTCCTTGTGGCCATCGACCAGGATGACTACTTGGATCTGCTGGCCTGAATTGATGAGCCCTGAGGACGAGGCTGCGGCGGTCGCCGTGTAGACGAGTTGCTGCACTGCCCGCTGCGCCATGCCGGCGTCCAGGTTCGAGTTGAAAGCATCGCGGGAAATATCGACTGTGATGACGTTTTTGCCCGAAATGGAGGTGGCCAGGCTGGCGGGTTCCTGCCAGGGTGTGAAGAAGTCATGATCCAACGGCTTTTCCGCCATCATGATCCTCAGCGCTGTGGTCACAGGATTTCCGTCGCCGGAGATATCCCTGAACTCGCGGTAGAGGTAGACCTCTTCCTTGCTCCGTCCAATCCAGTAGACCGGGATCTTGGTGGAGGCCTGGGTGGTTTCGAGCGGGGCGTTGCTGGCCGGGGCTTCCTGGACGGTCAGCGGCGGCGGAGTGGAGGTGGCCTGGGTGCCACCGCCGTTGGCGATGCAACCGGTCAGGAGGAGGACAGCGAGCATAGCCGGCACGGCAACAGCGGACTTGGTCCGCTTGTTCGCGCCATGAACGTTGCTGGCTGTTTTCTTGATGGTTTTCCTGTCCTGCCCTGCATGGTTTGGCAGCCATTTGTTGGCTGGCGTGCGGGGTTCAGTTTCCACCCGCTATGCCAGCTTGGCACATCGTCGACGGCGGTCGGCCGGGTTTCCGGGGGAGGCCGCCAACTGAAACATGATTGATACCGGCTTGATGCCGAGTTGAGACAAAATGTCCGTACCGGCCCCGGGTGCCCAATGAGGCTGCCGGGAGAGGTCCATCAAAGGCCGGGCTGGCGTAGGATTGAAGACATTCCGGCATGAACGCGGGCAGTGTAAGCCCGCAGCTAATGTCGAATCGATGGCGTTATTATCGACCAACCGGAGGAGAAAAGGCCTGAGGGCCAGCACTATGAGTGAATCTTTGAACGGGCGGCTCAGGACCGGAAACGGCAACCAGCCGCCCAACGAGTTCCCGCACACTTTACCGGGCACGCGCACGGAAGTCGTCACCTTCGACAACTCCGACCAGATGGTTCACTCGTTGGGCAGCCATGACGAAGCCTTGAGGTACATCGAGGAACAGTTCCAGGACGTCAACTTCCATGTCCGCGGCAACGAGCTCTCCATGACCGGGCCATCCACCGTCATCCCCCGCGTCATGCGCCTCCTCGAGGAAGTCCGCGGGTTGGTGGCAAAGGGGACTGTGGTGACGCCGGACGTCCTCCAGCAGCTGGTCTCCCTGCTCAGGGCCCAGTCGGTGCAGAATCCTGCTGATGTGCTGACCCACAACATCCTGTCCAGCCGTGGCAAGACCATCCGTCCGAAGACACTTAACCAGAAGAACTACGTGGATGCCATCGACGCAAACACGGTGATTTTCGGTATCGGTCCAGCTGGCACGGGCAAGACCTACCTGGCCATGGCCAAGGCCGTGCAGGCACTGCAGATGAAGGAAGTCAGCAGGATTATTCTGACGCGGCCTGCTGTGGAGGCAGGGGAGCGGCTGGGGTTCCTGCCCGGTACATTGAGCGACAAGATCGATCCGTACCTTCGACCGCTCTATGACGCCCTCCACGACATGATGGATCCGGAATCCATCCCACGGCTGATGGCTGCGGGCACCATTGAGGTGGCGCCTTTGGCATACATGCGCGGACGCACGCTCAATGACGCCTTCATCATTCTTGATGAAGCGCAGAACACCACACCCGAACAGATGAAGATGTTCCTGACCCGCCTCGGCTTTGGTTCAAAAATGGTGGTCACCGGCGACGTCACCCAGATCGACCTTCCGCTGGGCGCGACGTCGGGCCTTCGGATTGTCCGGGAAATCCTGACCGGCATAGACGACGTCAATTTCTCTATTCTTGAGGCGGCCGACGTCGTTCGGCATCGCCTGGTGGCCGACATCGTATCCGCCTACAGCACTTGGGATGACGCGCATCGCAAAGACGCGTCAGGCACACATTACAAACGTGGAGAACGTCAATGAGTATTGAAGTCAACAACGAGTCCGGTGTGGCGGTGGACGAAGCCCAGCTGGTGACGTTGTCCCGCTTCATCTTCGAACGGCTCTACATCCATCCGCAGGCGGAGCTTTCCATTCTCCTGGTCGATGAACCCGCCATGGAGAAGCTCCACATCGAACTGATGGATGAGCCCGGGGCCACTGACGTCCTGTCTGTTCCCATGGACGAGCTCACGCCAGGCACCCCGGGCAAGCCAACCCCGCAGGGAATGCTGGGCGACATCGCCATCTGCCCCCAGGTAGCCGAAGTGCAGGCCCGCAACGCAGGTCACCCCACCCAGGATGAGATGCTGCTCCTGACAACCCATGGCATCCTCCACCTTCTGGGATTCGACCACGCCGAACCCGAGGAAAAAGAAGAGATGTTCGGTTTGCAGCGCGAACTGCTGTCTGAATTCCTGGGCAAGGATGCCCCCATGGAGACCATGCAGTGACCTGGATCATCCTGGTCGGCATGGCGCTGGTTTTCCTCAGCTTTGTCGCCTTGTTGACGGCTGCTGAGGCCGCGTTCAATTTCCTTCCCCGGCATGAGGCCGAACAATCCATTGTCCGCAGCAAGGGCAAAGCCCTGAGCGGGATCCTCAAAGCTCCCATTGCCCACATGCGCGCCCTGCGTTTCTGGCGTGTGTGGTTCGAGATGGCCGCTGCAGTAGCTGTGGCGGTGGTGCTGCACAGTTTGCTCGACAACGTCTGGCTCGCCGGGCTTGCTGCTACAGGCATCATGGCCGTCATCGGATTCGTCCTGGTGGGTGTGTCGCCGCGGCAGCTGGGGAGGGCGCATTCCGGCCCCGTTGTTCGCTTCACGGCTCCGCTGATCCGCTTCCTCTGCTGGGTTCTCGGCCCCATCCCCGGGTGGCTCGTGGCCCTTGGCCAGGCAGTGGCTCCTGGCGCCCCCAGCGGTGACGATGCATTCGTCAGCGAGGAAGAGTTCCGGGAATTCGTGGACCGCGCCGCCGAGTCGGACATGATCGAGGACAATGAGGCTGAACTCATCCATTCGGTCTTCGACTTCGGCGACACGTTGGTCCGTTCCGTCATGGTTCCCCGCACAGACATTGTCAGCATCGGTACCGGCTCGGACCTCGAGACGGCCATGGGCCTCTTCCTGCGGTCGGGCTATTCCAGGATTCCGGTCATCGGGGAGAACACGGACCAGATCCGTGGAATCCTTTATTTGAAGGATGTCGCCGCCGCCATGCATCGAGGCGAACCCGGACTGCAGGCACACGACGTCGACTCCCTCGCCCGGGACGTCCGGTACGTCCCTGAATCCAAGCTCGTAAGTGACCTTCTCAGGGAACTGCAGCAGGAATCCACCCACGTGGCGATCGTGATCGATGAGTACGGTGGTACTGCCGGACTGGTGACCCTTGAGGACCTGATCGAGGAGATCGTGGGCGAGATCGTGGATGAATACGATGCCGCCGCAGAAGAAGCAGTGGACCTTGGCGACGGCACTTTCCGGGTCAGCGCCCGTATGAGCATCGACGACCTCGGTGAATTGTTCGACATTGACCTCGACGACGACGAGGTGGACACCGTGGGCGGCCTCCTCGCCAAAGCCCTGGGCCAGGTCCCGATTGTCGGCAGCTCAGTTGACGTGGATGGAATATCACTCAGGGCGGATAGGCTTGAGGGTCGCCGAAACAGGGTCAGCCACATCATTGCGGCAGCCATGCCAAAGGAAGACACTGACTTTGAAGACCTACTCGATGACGCCGACTCAACGCAACAGGGAGTTCCACGTGAGCAAGCAAAATAAGAAATTCGATGCCGATAATGACTTCGGTGGCTTCCACGCAGGCTTCTCTGTGCTGGTGGGTCGGCCCAATGCGGGCAAGTCGACACTGACCAATGCCTTGGTTGGCCAGAAGGTGGCCATCACCTCGGCCAAGCCGCAGACCACGCGGCACACGATCCGTGGCATCGTCCACCGCGAGGATGCGCAACTGATCCTCGTGGACACTCCTGGTTTGCACAGGCCGCGTACGTTGCTGGGTAAGCGGCTCAATGATCTCGTAGCCGATACCTTGTCCGAAGTGGACGCCATTGGATTCTGCTTGCCGGCGAACGAGAAGATCGGCCCCGGCGACAAATACATCGCAGCTCAACTGGCGGCCGTGGGTAGAAAGCCGATCGTTGCCCTCGTGACCAAAACCGACCTTGTTGACCGCCAGGCCCTGACCGAGCAATTGCTCGCTGTCGCTGCCTTGGGACGCGATGTCCTGGGCGAGCAGGGCTGGGCCGACATCGTCCCCGTTTCAGCGGCCGACGGCTTCCAGGTCTCCACTGTCGCGGACGTATTGATAAGCCACATGCCGTCCTCGCCCCCGCTGTACCCGGACGGTGAACTGACGGACGAGCCCGAGGCCGTCATGATTGCGGAACTTATCCGGGAGGCTGCCCTGGAAGGTGTCCGCGACGAACTTCCCCACTCGCTGGCCGTGGTGGTCGAAGAAATCGTTCCCCGTGAAGGTCGAACCGAGGACAACCCTCTCCTGGACGTTCGGGTCAACCTTTATGTCGAGCGACCCTCACAGAAGGCCATCATCATCGGCAAGGGTGGAAGCCGGCTGCGTGAAGTCGGTACCAACGCACGGAAGGGCATCGAGACCCTCCTGGGCACTCGAATCTACCTGGATCTGCACGTCAAGGTGGCCAAGGACTGGCAGCGGGATCCCAAACAATTGGTCAAACTCGGGTTCTAACGGGCAAGACACGTCCCGGCATCGTAGAGGTGCGATAAGGAACTTCCCAGATTCGGCAACTATGATGGCGGGAATCCACGTGTTTGAGGAAAGGTAAACCGAATAGTGCGACGTCGTGACGCCCGCCCGCAGGGCACCGGCACCGCTGGCCCCGTTGCGGGTCGCCATGGAGAGGATGCCGACGGCACTCCCCGCCACATGAAGGCACGCAAGGGACTCCCGCTGTGGCTGAAGATTGTTACCGGCGTTGTCTCCGTTGCCCTGGTTGCAGGCGTTGCCTTTGCCGCCTTTTGGTTCATCCGGCTGCAAAACAACATCACCAAGGCTCCGTTGAGTGCAGGGGAAAACCGTGACAGCGGTGAAGCCCTGGCCAATGACAAGTCCGACCGCCTGCAAATCCTCATCCTTGGTTCTGACACCCGTGACGGAAAAAACTCGGACTACGGCAGCACGGAAGACTCCACTGGCTACGGTCATTCGGACGTCATGATGCTGCTGGATATTTCCGCAGACAACAAGCGTGTGAGTGTCATGAGCTTCCCGCGTGACCTGCTGGTGGACGTGCCGCAATGCACCGACCGGACCAACAACCAGACGTTCCCCGCCCGCAGCGGTGTCATGATCAACGAGGCCATGGCTGAGGCGGGTATTGGCTGCGCTGTCGACACTGTCAACAAATTGACCGGCCTGGAAATCGACCACTTCATGATGGCGGACTTCAATGCCGTCAAGGAGTTGTCACACGCTGTTGGCGGCGTAAACGTGTGTGTCAGTGATCCCGTCTTTGACCCGGACTCCCGTCTTCGCCTGCCCAAGGGTGATTCCCTGGTTGAAGGCGAACAAGCCTTGGCCTTCCTGCGGACGCGCCACGCATTCGGTGATGGCGGCGATCTCGGCCGCATCAAGGGACAACAGGCTTTCCTCTCGTCCCTGACCAGGAAGCTCAAAGACGAAGGAACGTTGGGCAACCCGCAGAGGCTCCTGCAGATCGCCGACGTCGTCACCCAGAACCTCACCGTTGATGAGGGTCTGGCGTCCGTTCCATCGCTGTTGACCATCGGCGGGCGATTGAAGGACATTGACGTTTCCAAGGTGGCGTTCGTGGCCGTTCCTACCCAGGCAGCAGCAGTTGATCCGAACAGGCTGGAGCTTGTGGAGCCGCAGTCCTCACAGCTTTTTGCAGCTTTGCGGGCCGACCTTGACCTGACAACACCCGGGGCCACGTCGTCGCCCGGGGCCACTGAAACTCCTGCACCCCAACCCACAGCATCGACTCCTGCGGTCCCCGCCTACGACAAAGCGATCCAGCCGGTGGCAGTCGCGAATGGGAGCGGAGTAGCAGCGCGGGCCCAAGAGATCATGACGGTTCTGACAGGCGGTGGCTTCACCCAGGCGGTTTCCTATTTGGCGAACCCTGTTGACCAGACGGTGATCTACTACGGGGCCGGCTTCGCCGACGTCGCTGCGGACGTCGCTGCGCTCTACGGTATTCCGGCGGCCCAGGTGCAGCAGGCTCCCGGCGTGGCGGGTGTTCAGCTGTATGTTGGTACTGATTTTGGCACCGGCACTTCCTACGGAGCCACCTCTGTGCCCTCGGACGTCGTCAACCAGACCGCCAAAGACGCCGTCTGCCAACAAGTGAATCCGTTGTACATCGACCAATAGTCGGTACCTAGACCAGCAGCGGGCTGCGAGGCAGCCATGCACGGAAGGGGCCGGGCCAGTTCTTCATGAACTGACCCGGCCTCATCTTTCCGGTACTACCAGATGCTGACGCGGTCTCCGGATTCCATCCACATTCCATCCGCTGCGCTGATAGCAAATGCTTCATGGAAAGCATCAAGGTTGCGGGCAATGGCGTTGGTGCGGAACTCGTTGGGGGAGTGCGGATCGGTGGCCAGCCGTCGGATCGCCTCTTCGCGGCGGATCACTTGGCGCCAGCCGGCCGCCCACGACATGAAGAAGCGTTGCTGGCCAGTGAAGCCGTCGATCTCCTCAGGCTCCGTGCCATCCAGGCTGAGGAGGTAGGCCTTGTAGGCGATGGTCAGGCCGCCGAGGTCGCCGATGTTCTCGCCGAGGGTGAGTTTGCCGTTCACCTTGTGGTCGGGCGCCGCGTAGGGGGAGAGGGCGTCGTATTGTGCCACCAACTTGGCCGTGAGGGTTTCGAACGCGGTCCGGTCCTCTTCAGTCCACCAGTTGCGCAATGCCCCGCTTCCGTCGAACTGCGATCCTTGGTCGTCGAAGCCGTGGCCGATCTCGTGGCCGATGACGGCACCGATTCCGCCATAATTCACAGCGTCATCAGCATCTGCAGTGAAGAAGGGTGGCTGGAGAATTGCGGCCGGAAAGACGATCTCATTCAGCATGGGGTGATAGTAGGCATTGACCGTCTGGGGTGTCATGAGCCATTTGTTGAGGTCAACCGGTTTGCCGATCTCGTCCAGGTGACGATCGACATCAGCGTCATGCGCGCGCTCCACGTTGCCCAACAGATCTGATGGATCGATGTCCACGGCGGAGTAGTCGATCCATTTTTCCGGGAAGCCAATCTTGGGGCGGAAGGCCTCCAGCTTCTTGAGCGCTTCCTTCTTGGTTTCCTCACCCATCCACTCCAGGGAGGAGATGCTGTCACGGTATGCCTCGATCAGATTGGCGACGAGCGTCTCCATCCTTTCTTTGTGGCCCGCGGGGAAGTGTCGCTCCACGTAGATTTGTCCGACGGCTTCGCCAAGTGCCGCTTCGACAACGGCAACTCCACGCTTCCAGCGCTCCTTGTTCTGTGGCGTGCCGCTGAGTCTAGTGCCGTAGAAATCGAAGTTGGTGGTCACGAAATCAGACGAGAGGTACGGGGCAGCAGAGCTCAGGACCCTGAGTGTCAACCATTCCTTCCACGTTCCCAACGGCTCGGACTCCAGCAGGCCTGCAGCGCCGGCGAAGAAGTCCGGGGTGCTGACCACGATCTCGTTTCGCTTTGCAGGGTCCACGCGGGCGGCCTGGAACCAGGTGTCCAGCAGGGGGAACAGCTCCGATGCTTCCTCTGCCGACTTGAGGTTGTAGGTCTTCTGGGGATTCCGCAGCGTGACGTTGTCCCAGTGGTGCGCAGCCAAAGCAGTTTCGAGAGCGACGATGCGCGTTGAAGCTGCTTCGGCGTCCTGGATGCCGGCGAGGGCGAGCAGCTTGGCAATGTACTGGCTGTAGGCCGTCACGGTGCCGGCAAACTTTTCTTCCCTGTAGTAGGACTCGTCCGGTAGTCCAAGTCCGCCCTGCCCGATGTACAGGAGGATGCGCTCGGGGTTACCGGCATCAGGGGCCGGATAGATGGAGAAGAGCCCGGACACATCGGAGCGGAACAGGCGGCCGATCAGGGCAGCCAGTTCCTGGGTTGATCCCACCGCGTGGACTTCCCCGAGCCGGCCTCGGATGGGGTCGGCTCCTTTGGCCTCTGCTGCGGCCTCATCCATGAAGCTCGCGTAGAGTCCACCTACCTGCTGCTCGACGCCGGTTGCCGACTCTCCTTTGCCTGCAGCTTCTTCGATAATCGCTTTGACGGCCAACTCCGCTCCGTCCCGCAAAGCGGTGAACGTGCCTTCCAGCGGCCTGTCGTCAGGAATGGTTGTGCTGTTGAGCCACGCGCCGTTGACGTGTTGGTAGAGGTCGTCCTGGGGCCGGACGCTGTGATCGATGTTCGAAAGAGTGATCCCCGACTGTGGCACTGTGGCTCCTTGTGTGGCCGCAGCAGCCGGCGTTGCCACCGTCGCTGCGTCTGCATAGTGGACGTTGCATGAGGTGTTGCACTGTCATCATACGCATCGTGTTACTGTGATTTTGTGCGTACGGCGATGCTTCTTCTTAGCTGCCGCGGCGGGGCCTGAAAGCTATCTGAAGCTGGGCCATCCTCGCCGCGGAGTTCCGTTGTGTCCGGCTAAGCTTTCATATAGTTCTTAGAGAAAAGGCCACACGTCATGCGTAATGCACAAAAGCCCTCCGGTATGCCGATTCACCGCTACCTGCCGTTCCAGGACCAGATCACCGTAGAAGTTCCTGACCGCACGTGGCCGGACAAGGTCATCACCAAGGCCCCGCGTTGGTGCGCGGTTGACCTGCGCGATGGAAACCAGGCCCTGATCGACCCCATGAGCCCGGCACGTAAGCTGAAGATGTTCCAGTTGCTCGTGAAAATGGGGTACAAGGAAATTGAAGTCGGATTCCCTTCGGCATCCCAGACCGACTTCGACTTCGTCCGCCAGCTCATTGAGGGCGGCCACATCCCTGACGACGTCAGCATCCAGGTCCTGACCCAGGCACGTGAGCACCTGATCGAGCGAACGTACGAGTCCCTGGTGGGTGCCAAGCAGGCGATCGTCCACCTGTACAACTCCACCTCTGTGTTGCAAAGGCGTGTGGTCTTCAACCAGGACGAAGACGGAATCCTGGATATCGCGTTGCAGGGTGCCCGCCTGTGCAAGAAGTACGAAGAGACACTCGAAGATACCCACATCACCTATGAATACTCGCCGGAGTCCTTCACGGGAACCGAGCTCGAGTACGCGGCCCGCGTCTGCAACGCCATTGCCGATGTCTTTGAGGCATCTGCCGACAACCAGGTCATCATCAACCTGCCGGCCACTGTGGAGATGGCAACTCCGAACGTCTACGCCGACTCCATCGAGTGGATGCACCGTAACCTGCACCCCCGCGAGGGCATCATCATTTCCCTGCACCCACACAACGACCGCGGCACGGGCGTGGCTGCTGCCGAACTCGGTTACCTGGCCGGTGCTGACCGGATTGAAGGTTGCTTGTTCGGCAACGGAGAGCGCACCGGCAATGTGGACCTCGTAACGCTGGGGTTGAACATGTTCGTGCAGGGCGTGGACCCCATGATCGACTTCTCCGATATCGATGAAGTCCGCCGCACGGTGGAGTACTGCAACCAGTTGCCGGTTCCGGAGCGTTCGCCGTACGGTGGCGACCTCGTTTTCACGGCGTTTTCCGGTTCGCACCAGGACGCCATCAAGAAGGGTTTCGAAGCCCTGGAAAAGGACGCTGCTGCGGCCGGCACCTCGGTGGACGACTTCACCTGGCAGGTTCCTTACCTGCCCGTCGATCCAAAGGACCTCGGCCGCAGCTATGAAGCCGTGATCCGGGTCAACTCGCAATCAGGCAAGGGCGGGGTTGCCTACCTGCTGAAGAACGAGCACAATTTGGACCTGCCCCGCCGGGCACAGATTGAGTTTTCCGGAGTCATCCAGCGTCGCACCGACGCTGTGGGCGGCGAGGTCAGCGGTGCCCAGCTGTGGCAGGTCTTCCAGGATGAGTACCTGCCGTCCGACGAAGAGCAGGCACAGTGGGGTCGCTACGCGCTGGGCAGTGTAAGCACTGAGACTGACGAGTCCGGCGCCATGACCATGAATGCCAACCTGCGGATCGACGGCGTGGAGGTTCGGCGGACCGGGCACGGCAACGGTCCCATCGCTGCACTGTTGGACATCCTGCACCACGACGGCGTTGACGTCCGTGTGCTTGATTACAGCGAGCATGCCCTGTCCGAGGGCGGCAGTGCCAGCGCTGCAGCCTACGTCGAATGTGCCGTCGGCGAGCGGGTCCTGTGGGGCGTGGGGATTGACCCCAGCACCACCACATCATCCCTCAAGGCCCTGATTTCGGCCGTGAACCGTGCCGTGCGGGACGCCCGGGCCTAAGGTATCTGCCGTGTGGTGACGGGAAATACCGTCACCACACGGTCCGGCGGTCACCGCGCGGTCCAGTCATAGTGCGAAGATTAGTTGTGGCCAATCCGTCGTTTGCAGCACGGTCCTACAGGGACGATGCCGTGGTGCTCCGTACCCACAAGCTGGGCGAAGCGGATCGCATCATCACTCTCCTGACCAAGCACCACGGTCAAGTTCGGGCCGTCGCCAAGGGCGTGCGCAGGACCAGCAGCCGTTTCGGCGCTCGTCTGGAGCCGTTCATGGTGGCGGATTTGCAGCTTGTATCCGGGCGGACGCTGGACATCGTGACACAGGCTGTGGCCAAGGGCGCCTATGGAAGCAGCATTGCCGCAGACTATGGCAGGTTCACCGTGGCCGCTGCCATGACGGAGACCGCCGAAAAACTGACGGACGCCGATACCGAGTCCGGGACCGCCCACTACAACCTGCTGGTGGGCGCCTTGGCCGCCTTGAGCCGTTCAGACCATCCACCGGAACTTATCCTGGACTCCTATTTGCTGCGGGCTTTGGCCACCGGAGGTTGGGCCCCGAGTTTCACCGATTGCGCCCGGTGTGGCCGTCCGGGGCCCCACACGGCCTTTGCCGCTCCTGTTGGCGGCATGGTGTGCAGCGACTGCCGTCCTCCGGGTTCACCAGCGCCGGCCGCGGAGACAGTGGTTCTTCTCGGTGCATTACTGACAGGCAATTGGGGCGTGGCGGATGCATCGGATGCCCGGCATCGGCGTGAAGCCGCAGGACTGGTTGCCACCTACCTGCAATGGCATTTGGAACGGGCGCTGAAATCACTCAAACACGTGGAGCGAAGCTGACAGTGGCACTTGGTAAGAAAAGCAAGACAACACCGGCCAGGACGGCGCCGGTCATAGCGCCCTACGGGCACCCCTCCGGTGCAGTGCCGCCTGGTATTCCCAGTGAACTTATTCCGCAGCACGTGGCAATCGTCATGGACGGGAACGGGCGATGGGCAAACCAGCGGGGACTTCCCCGCATCGAGGGGCATAAGGCCGGCGAGCCTGCCTTGCTTGATGTGATGGCGGGGGCGATTGAACTGGGAATCAAGTACGTCAGCGTCTATGCCTTTTCAACGGAGAACTGGCGCCGATCGCCCGAAGAGATCCGCTTTCTCATGGGATTTAACAAGGATGTACTACGACGCCAGCGGAACCAATTGGATGAGTGGGGCGTGCGCATCCGCTGGGCAGGAAGGCGCCCGCGGCTTTGGGGTTCTGTCATCAAGGAACTTGAAGAAGCCGAGGAATACACGAAAGCCAACGACACGTGCACGTTGACCATGTGTGTTAACTACGGCGGCCGAGCCGAGATCGCCGACGCAGTCTCTGCCATTGCCCACGATGTCGCCGAAGGGCGTTTGAAACCCGGAGCGGTATCCGAGAAAACCATCCAGAGGTACCTGGATGAGCCAGACCTCCCGGATGTAGACCTTTTTCTTCGCAGTTCGGGTGAGCAGCGGCTCTCCAATTTCCTGCTGTGGCAGTCCGCGTATGCGGAGTTCGTCTTCATGGACACGCTGTGGCCGGATGTCGACAGGCGGACGCTGTGGGACGCCGTCGAGATCTATGCCAAGCGCGACAGGCGCTACGGAGGGGCCGTGGACGCGGCTGCCACCGGCAAATAGCACGCCCCGGCTACATCAGTAAGGGTAGGCAGCGAGCCATACCGCTACATCGCGATACGCCTGTTGACGGACGGTGCGCCGTGAGAGAAAGACATCATGAAGCGCACCTGGATACCGGAAGACGGCGGTGCGGCGGGCTAATCCAAGGGCCCTCCGCGAGGTTTCCTCAACGTCGATGACCGCGTCGGCCCGCATCAGGTCAGCGGTCCACTCCGCCTGGATCCGTGTCCTCCCGGACAACAGCACAAGGACGGGCGCATCGATGGTGAGCTTGCGTTCCACCGCAGCGTGCCCGGCCAGGACGGCTTTGGTCCACCCTGCGCGGATGGGGAATGAAGCCCGCGGACGCCATAGGGGATCCAGCATCCACTCGCCATGTGCCGCATTGCTGACGCTCTCCCAGTAGGCCGGCATCTCAGGAAAGCGGAAGGGGCGCTTGGGGTCCGTACGTGCAAAGGGTTCCACCAGGTGCATGGCGATGCTGCGGACGAGGCTGCTGCCCTGAAGCTCCAGCCATGGGGAATTCAGGACCAACGTGCCCAACCGGCCCGGGTTGCGATCGGCCCAGAGCGCCGCGATCAAACCTCCCAGGGAATGGGCCAGCATGTGGATGGTCGGCGCAGTGGTGTTGCCGGTCCGTGCAGCCACGTCCCGTTCAATCTCCACCAGCGAAGCTGCCAGGTCTTCGTCGTAGGCGTTGAGGTCCGTAATGTAGCCGGGTGTCTGTCCAGGCAGCAGGCTGCGGCCGAATTTCCGGAGGTCCACTGCGTAGAAGTGAAAACCCGACGCCGTGAGGTACTCAGCCAATTCGGTCTGCAGGAAGTAGTCGGCCCAACCATGCAGGTAGAGGACAACCCTGGGCGCCCCACCTGGATCGGCCGGGACCGCACGGCGTCTTCTCTTGGTGAAGGACGACAGGAAGTCAAGAATGCCATTCTGGGTGGCTTGCGGCGCAGGTGGAGCGTACCGGATGAGTGTGGCGTGGACAGGACCTTCTTCGTCAGGCTTGAGCGGCAGGTCCATGCATTCGTAGCCATGACCCAGGACGTCGCGTCGCCACTCGGTTCCAAGTCCCTCCGTGGTGTTCATATGTCCCCCTCCTGCCGCTCTGCCGGCACATCGTTGTGCATGAACCCCTTGATCCACCGCGCAAGCCGCGCATAGGCGTCTTTGCGCACTGCCGGTGCGGAGAGGAAGACGTCGTGGAGGCCGCCGTCGATGCGTTCCAGAGTGACGCTCCGGCCCAGCGCCATGGCTCGGAGGGCAATAACTCCAACATCCAGCACGGCATCCGAACGGCGCATGGACTCCTGCCACACCATGCCATTGGCGCTGGCCGAAGACATCAGGACGAGGACAGGCACATCGAGGTTCAGCCCGCGGGCAACCTGGGAATGCCCGGCAAATACGGCACTGAGCCACCCGGCCCGGACCGGGAAAGCCAGCGGTGGACGATAATTTTCGTCCAACGCCCATTCACCCTCCGCAGTACTGCTGATGCTGCGGAAGTAGAAACCCCGCTCCGGCAGTTTCAGGACGGTTTCCGGCCTGAACTTTGCGATGGGAGCCACCATGGCCTGCGCAGCCCGCCGCACCAATGAACTGCCGTGCATTTCCAACCACGGGCTGTCGAGAATGAGGAATTGGATGGATTCGGGGTGGCGGCTCGCCCATAGTGCGGCCACCAGCCCACCGGTGGAGTGGCCCATCAGGGTCACGCTGCCTTCCGGCGACGGCGCTGTGTGGTTCCGGATGATGCCCAGCGCCTGGTTGATCTCGGCGTCATAATCCGTCAGGTTTGCCACGTAGCCGCCGGGCATGTCCGTCTTCAGGCTTCGTCCGTGGTTGTGCATATCCAGGGCGTAAAAATCGTAGCCCTGCCCTGCCCAGAACCTGGCAAGTTCGGTGTTGAAGAAGTAGTCGCTCCACCCGTGCAGAAACAGGACGGCGCCGTAGCGCCTGGGAGCACCCCGGGGATCGTTTTGCTCTGCCCGATGGCGGATCAGGGTGGCGTGGCGGGTCACGCCGTCGGGTCCTGTGGCATCTACGCCGCAGGATTGGAAGTCAGTACCCAGGATGTCAGCCGTCCACTCCATGGCCCTAGCTTAGACACTGGCGGCGGCGTCCCGCCCGGCGGCCCTCCCGGTGAAAAGGCAGCCCCCAAGGAACGTCCCTTCCAAGGCCCTGTAACCGTGGATGCCACCACCGCCGAATCCGGCGGCCTCGCCAGCGGCAAAAAGGCCGGAGATGGGCTGGCCATCGGTGTCCAGGACCCGTGACCGCAGATCAGTTGCGAGCCCGCCCAGGCTTTTCCGGGTCAGCACGGAAAGCCGAATGGCTATCAAAGGGCCGTGGGCTGGGTCTGTGAGGCGATGCGGCGGGGCCACACGCATCAGCTTGTCGGTGGCGAACCGACGGGCAGCCCTGATGGCGGCAAGCTGGGGGTCCTTCCCAAGGCCGCTTTCCACCTGCCGGTCGCGGGCCTGGATCAGTGATTCAAGTGCTCCGGCCTCGATCAAAGAGGTGCCAACCAAATGGTTCATCCGGGCAGCGAGCTCACCAGGCGAGGATGCCTGGAGGAAGTCCACGCCCTGATCCAGGAAGCGTTGGACGGGCGTGTCGCCTGTGGGACGCAGGCGCGAAGCGAGCAGCCGGACATCCTTTCCCGTGAGATCCGGGTTCTGCTCGGAGCCGGAGAGGGCGAGTTCCTTCAGTGCGATGGTTCGATTCAAGACAAACCACGAGTAGCCATGTCCCGTCCCCACGATGTGGCGCAGTGCGCCCAACGAATCAAAGCCGGGGAAGAGCGGCGCCGGCAGCTGGCGGCCTTGGGCATCGAGCCACAGGGACGAAGGCCCCGGGAGGATGCGGATTCCATGGGCGGGCCAGACGGGATCGTAGTTGTGGATTCCTTCGGGGTAATGCCACATGCGGTCACCATTGACCACTGCAGCTCCCACAGCCTCAACTGCCGGAAGGAACTCGCCGTCAACGGATGCCGGCACGCCGCTGAGCATGCTCTCAGGTGCTGTACCGCCAGGCCATTGGCGGCGCACCTTTTCGTGATTGCCGCCTATGCCGCCCGTGGTCACCACCACAGCGCCGGCGTTGGCCGTGAAAGTACCAGCCGGCCGCCGTGCGGAGGGCTGGCCCCGCACCGCCGTCGACTCTTCAAGAATCTCGCCCGTGACGCCCGTGACGTGCCCCGCCGTCATGTCCAGGGACAGGGCCTTGTGCCTGAAGTGCAGGCTGACGCGGCCGGCGCGGACGCCTTCCATGACCTTGGCGAGGAACGGTTCCACCAATGCCGGCCCCGTTCCCCAGGCGACATGGAAGCGGGGGACGGTGTTGCCATGTCCCTGGGCTCCGTAACCGCCGCGTTCTGCCCACTGAACCAAGGGAAAGATCCCCACGCCAAGGCTCTTCAGCCAAGCCCGCTTCTCTCCGGACGCGAAATGGACATAGGCCTCGGCCCACTCACGGGCGTTGCTGTCATGGGATCTATCAAACGCAGCCGAGGCGAGCCAATCGGACAAGGCAAGGTCAGCACTGTCCCTGACCCCAAGCCGCCGTTGCTCAGGAGTGTCCACCATGAAAAGGCCGCCGAAGGACCAATGCGCCTGGCCGCCCACTGAAGCTTCGGGCTCCTGGTCCAGCACGGCCACCGGACTTACCTGCGGCATATGCCGTAGCTGCGGACACCAGGCCTGCTAGACCCGCGCCCACCACCACGACGTCGGCGGTGACGTCGTTATGGACCCGGCCCCCATGATCTGCATCACTATTTGTCCGCGGCATGCGTACATGCTGGCGGCATGACTGGTCACGGGTTTGGCGAGTCGTCCCTCAACCGCAAAACTAGGACTATGCGTGTTTACCCCACATTCTTCAAGCTGGCCTTCTCCTGGATGGATGCCGAAAAGGCACACAAGATCGGCTTCCAGGGGATCCGGGCGGCCCATCGCTCGGGTGCCGGCCGGGTCCTGGCCCGCCTGACGGCCCCTGACGCTTCGCTTCGGACTGAGGCGTTGGGCCTGACCTTCCCGTCGCCGTTCGGCCTGGCAGCAGGCTTCGATAAGGAAGGCCACGGCATCGAGGCCCTGGCCGAACTCGGCTTTGGCCACGTAGAGGTTGGTACCATCACCGGCCAGGCGCAGCCAGGCAACGAGAAGCCCCGGTTGTTCCGTCTGATTGAGGACCGTGCGGTGGTTAACCGTATGGGATTCAACAACGACGGCGCAGCAGCCGTTGCACCCCGGCTCAAGTCAGCGCGGGCTGCTCTGCAGAGGAAGCACCCGGACGTCCGACCCGTCATCGGCGTCAACATCGGCAAGACCAAAGTGGTTGAGCTCGACGACGCCACTGAGGATTACCTCGTGAGTGCACGAAGCCTGGCCCCCGCGGCAGACTACCTTGTGGTCAACGTCAGCTCTCCCAACACGCCCGGTCTTCGCTTGCTGCAGAACGTGGAAACCCTGCGGCCGCTGTTGCGGGCAGTGGGTGACGCCGCGGATGAAGCCGCCGGACGGCATATTCCGCTGCTGGTCAAGATTGCGCCGGACCTGTCCAACGACGACATCGACGACGTCGCCCGGCTGGCGCTGGACCTGAAGCTTGACGGGATCATCGCCACCAACACCACCATTTCCCGGGAGGGACTCGTTTCGGACGCCACCAAGGTGGCCTCGTTGGGTGCCGGTGGATTGTCAGGAGCACCCCTCAAGCAGCGGTCGCTGGAAGTCTTGCGCAGGCTCAAGGACGCCGTGGGTGACCAGTTGGTGCTCATCGCGGTAGGAGGAGTGGAGACTGCCTCGGATGTCCACGAGCGCCTGGAAGCGGGCGCAACACTGGTCCAGGGCTACACAGCTTTCCTGTACGAGGGCCCCTTCTGGGCTTCCAATATCAACAAGGGCCTCGCGAAGATCCGTAAGAAGGCGCGCTAAGCCCAGCCGCCCTGAAGATCAGGCATCCACAAAGAAGACCCCGGACCAATGGTCCGGGGTCTTCCCGTCGATGAAGGGGTGGGAGCGCTTAGGACGGGTACTGTCCGCGCTTCACCTGCGGCTTGGGCAGGCGGAGCTTCCGGAACTGAAGGGCGCGCATGCAGCCGTACCAAATGGAGCCGCGTTCTACCTCGCCGAATTTCTCGGTGAGGCGTTTCCTGAGCTTGCGGGAAAGGATGAAGACGTCAACGAAGACAGCCAGGAACATGATCCAGAATCCAATGAGGACGTAGCTGATGCCGGCGCTTGTGGGCGGAATGATCAGGGAAATCACCACGAACAGCAAGGCGCCGAACATGAGGTATTCACCCAAGCTGAACCGTGCGTCCACGTAATCACGGGTGTAGCGCTTCTGGGGGCCCTTGTCACGGAGGGGCAGGAATTTTTCGTCACCCGTATCCAACGCCTGCCGCATTTTCTGCCGCTGGTCCTGGATGGCTACCCGCTCCGCAGCCTTGGAGGCTTTGCGGTCATTGGGAACCAGCGGGCGCTTGCGGGCTGCTTCCTGGTCTTTCCGCTTGGGAGTGGGGGTGCCCTTTCCAGCACCGGGCTCCGTGGCGGTGGCGTAGGCCTGGTCTACTACTGATTGAGCGCTGGGCTCTTCCTTTTTGCGTCCGAACACCCCTACAGAATACCCCTCGCTGAGGTGGCGTACGTTACGTGGACCGCAGGCGGGGACCGACGACGGGTGGCCGTGCCTGCCGAGGACGCCCAAACCCCGGCGGTAAAGTGTGGCCATGACTTCAGCACATGCGGAGATCCCGCAGAACAAGCAAGGGCACGCCGGCAATACTCCCGTGGAGGCACTTTCCGGAGCAGTCAACGATTCCTTCGACACCACCTTGGAATCCCTTAAGAACCTCGTCGGCATTCCGGGCATAGCGTGGGCAAGTTTCGACCCCAACGAACTGGACCGCAGCGCCGAAGCGGTCGCTGCACTGGTCAAGGCCACAGGTATGGAAGACGTCCGGATATTGCGGTGCGACAAAGCCGACGGTACTCCCGGTGGTCCTGCCGTCGTCGCGCGCCGTCCTGCCGAGGACGGCAAGCCGACCATTTTGCTGTACGCCCACCACGATGTTCAGCCGCCGGGGGACAGGAGCCTCTGGAACTCCGAGCCTTTCGTGGCTGAGGAACGCGACGGCCGACTGTACGGCCGCGGCGCGGCCGACGACAAGGCAGGAATCATGGCGCACCTGGCCGCCTACAGCGCCGTGACGAAAGTTCTGGGTGACGGGTTCGGGCTCGGCGTCACCTTCTTCTTCGAAGGTGAGGAAGAAGCAGGCTCGCCCACATTCCGGACCTTCCTGGAGGAACATCAGGAGCTCTTGCGGGCGGACGTCATTGTGGTTGCCGACTCCAGCAACTGGAAAGTCGGCGTTCCGGCCCTGACCACCAGCCTTCGGGGACTCGTTGACGGGACCTTCGAGGTGCGTGTCCTGGACCATGCGGTCCACTCCGGCATGTTTGGTGGACCTGTGCTGGATGCTCCCACCCTGCTGTCACGGCTTATCGCGACGCTGCATGACGACGACGGCAACGTCGCGGTTGCGGGCCTGGTGGCCCGCGACGACGTGGCCGTGGACCTGGCCGAAGAGGACTACCGCGCAGACGCTTCAGTACTGGACGGCGTGAAGCTCGCCGGCAGCGGGACCATCGCCTCCCGGCTCTGGACCAAGCCTGCACTGTCCATCATCGGCATGGATGTCCCGTCCGTCGATGTTGCATCCAACACGCTGATTCCGGCCGCCAGGGCTAAGTTCAGCATGCGGTTGGCCCCTGGCCAGGACCCCGGGGCCGCAATGGATGCCCTCAAGGCACACGTCGAATCACATGCACCGTTTGGCGCCCGAGTGACGTTTACGCCGGGGGAGCGCGGCAACGCTTTTTCCACCGATACGTCCTCGGCGGCTGCAAAGGTAGCTCTTTGGGCGCTTGGTGAATCATGGGGCGTACAACCCGTGGAAATGGGAATCGGCGGTTCGATTCCGTTCATCGCGGACCTCATGGAGGTGTATCCGGACGTTCACATCCTGGTGACCGGAGTGGAAGACCCTGATTCCCGCGCCCACAGTGCCAACGAATCACTGCACATCGGAGACTTCCGGCATGCGGTGCTTGCCGAAGCGCTGATGCTGGCCCGGCTCAATGGTGAAGGACTCAACGGCTAGCAGCAGTTTGTTCCTTGGGGGCGCGCCTCGTTCCTTGGGGCGCGCCGGGAACAACCAAATGCTGTCCGTGGTTACGTAGGGAGTTATAGCTAAGCGTCTGCGCGACGTAGCATTAGGTATAACCCGTATGTAATTGGGTAAGGGCAGGCAGCGTTCCGGCGCCGCCGCCAGGAGCTTCATAAGAAGGTAGGCCAATGAGCACTGCAACCAACGAAAACAGCACCGGAGAACAGCTCGTCGCCAACGACGAACTGGCCACGCACGAGGTCAATCTGACCGACGTCGCCGCAGGCAAGGTCCGCAGCCTCCTGGAACAGGAAGGGCGCACCGACCTTCGGCTGCGCGTTGCAGTCCAGCCTGGAGGTTGCTCCGGACTGATCTACCAGCTCTACTTCGACGAGCGACTGCTTGATGGGGATGCTGTACGCGACTATGACGGCGTTGAAGTCGTCGTCGACAAGATGAGCGTTCCCTACCTCAGCGGTGCCAGCATCGACTTCGAGGACACCATTTCGAAGCAGGGCTTCACCATCGACAACCCGAATGCCGGCGGGTCTTGCGCCTGCGGCGATTCGTTCCACTGATGTGAGCCATCGCCGCATGTCGGCGCCACTTCGGGTGGGTTTAAAACCATTCGGAGCCACGGCGCTGACATGTGCGCGAAAACCGCTTGATAGCGGTAAGCTCTACATCGGGTAGTAAAACTTTTAGTGTGCCCGGTGAGCCTTCGGCCTGCCGGGAGACAGCAACAAGAGGAAGGGCCGTCTGTGAGTTCGCAGAACCGAACCGGCAGCCGACGCATAAAGATCACATCGATCACTGGCTTGGCACTAGCCGGCGCGTTGGTTTTGACCGGATGTTCACCAGAGGTAGAGAAGGGTTGGCTGCCAACAGAGCGCGGCACGACCAACCACACTGACCGGATCATGGACCTCTGGGTCAACTCATGGATCGCCGCCTTGGCAGTCGGTATCATCACGTGGGGCCTTCTGGTCTGGTGCATCATCGCTTACCGTCGCCGCAAGGGCACCACGGGATTCCCCAAGCAGCTCAGCTACAACCTGCCGCTTGAGGTCTTCTACTTGACCATTCCGCTGTTCATGGTGCTGGTGTTCTTCTACTTCACCGACCAGGACCAGCGTGCGATCGATGACCGCTCGCAGCCGGCCGACGTCGTTGTTGACGTCCGCGGCAAGCAGTGGGCCTGGGACTTCAACTACAAAAAGGGCGAGGTCATCAATGAAGACCTCCACGAGGCCGGCGTTCAGGCCCACCTGACTGGCAATGAAGTCAACAAGGAACTGCTTCCCACCCTGTACTTGCCGGTTGGCAAGTCCGTGGACCTGGAGCTGAACTCCCGCGACGTCATCCACTCATTCTGGGTTCCCGCCTTCCTCCAGAAGCGCGACATGATCCCCGGCAAGACGAACTACATCAGGTTCACCCCCACGAAGGAGGGCACCTTCGATGGCAAGTGTGCCGAACTCTGCGGTGAATACCACTCCGAAATGCTTTTCCGCGTCAAGGTTGTCTCCGAGTCTGAATTCCAGGCCCACATGGACAAGCTTCGCCAGGAAGGCAACACGGGCCTCCTCGGTGCGGAATACGACCGCAACCCGAACCTGAACGAAACCAAGTAAGGGGAGCGACGTGGCTACGTACACTCAATCCGCACCGGGGGTCCTAGAAGCTCCCGTAGTTCCTAAATCCAAGGGGCGCATCGTCGTCAACTGGATTACCTCCACCGACCACAAGACCATCGGGTACATGTACCTGATCGCGTCCTTCGTGTTCTTCTGCCTCGGTGGCGTCATGGCGCTGCTCATCCGCGCTGAATTGTTCGAACCCGGTATGCAGATTCTGCAGACCAAAGAGCAGTACAACCAGATGTTCACGATGCACGGCACCGTGATGCTCCTGATGTTCGCTACTCCGCTGTTTGCCGGCTTCGCGAACGTCATCATGCCGTTGCAGATCGGCGCCCCCGATGTCGCGTTCCCGCGTCTGAACGCCTTGGCTTTCTGGTTCTTCCTCTTCGGTTCAACCATCGCCGTCTCGGGCTTCATCACCCCGCAGGGTGCTGCTTCCTTCGGCTGGTTCGCCTACGCGCCGTTGTCGAACACGACATTCAGTCCTGGTGTCGGTGGTGACCTATGGGTCTTCGGCCTTGCCCTCTCCGGGTTCGGAACCATCCTTGGCGCCGTCAACTTCATCACCACCATCATCTGCATGCGTGCACCGGGCATGACCATGTGGCGTATGCCGATCTTCACCTGGAACACGCTGGTCACGGCAATCCTTGTCCTGATGGCCTTCCCGCCGCTGGCAGCTGCCCTGTTCGCCCTTGGTGCCGACCGACGCTTTGGTGCCCACATCTTCGACCCCGAGAACGGCGGTGCAGTCCTGTGGCAGCACCTGTTCTGGTTCTTCGGACACCCCGAGGTGTACATCATTGCGCTGCCGTTCTTCGGCATTGTCTCGGAGATCTTCCCGGTCTTCAGCCGCAAGCCGATCTTCGGTTACAAGGGTCTGGTCTACGCAACCATCGCCATCGCTGCGTTGTCCGTCACCGTGTGGGCGCACCACATGTACGTGACCGGTTCGGTGCTGCTGCCGTTCTTCGCCTTCATGACCATGTTGATCGCAGTGCCCACCGGTGTGAAGTTCTTCAACTGGATCGGCACCCTGTGGCAGGGGTCCATTACGTTCGAAACGCCCATGCTGTGGAGCATCGGCTTCCTGGTGACGTTCCTCTTCGGTGGTCTTACTGGCATCATCCTGGCCTCACCGCCGCTTGACTTCCACGTTTCCGACTCCTACTTCGTGGTGGCACACTTCCACTACGTGGTGTTCGGTACCGTCGTGTTCGCTATGTTCGCGGGATTCTACTTCTGGTGGCCCAAGTGGACAGGCAAGATGCTCAACGAGCGCCTGGGCAAGATTCACTTCTGGCTCCTGTTCCTCGGCTTCCACGGCACCTTCCTGATCCAGCACTGGTTGGGTGTCGAGGGTATGCCGCGTCGTTACGCCGACTACATGCCGCAGGATAACTTCACGTGGATGAACCAGTTCTCCACTATCTCTTCCTTCGTCCTGGGTGCTTCACTGCTGCCGTTCTTCTGGAACGTCTACATCACGTGGCGCAGCAACAAGAAGGTAGAAGTAGATGACCCGTGGGGCTTCGGCGCTTCGCTGGAATGGGCAACATCCTGCCCGCCGCCACGTCACAACTTCACTTCCTTGCCGCGTATCCGTTCGGAGCGCCCGGCGCTGGACCTGCACCACCCTGAGTTGGCCCAGGTCCACACTGCCGAGGCCCCGTCGCCTGCAGCAGCTGTTTTGGGTAACGCCGACCAGAAGGACGTCAGCAAGTGAAAATCGAATCGTGGCTCTTTGGAGCCGGAGTCTTCTTCTTCGTCCCCGTGGCCATTGCCTACGGATTCCTGACTGAATGGTCGGAGTGGGTTGGTGTCCTGGGCATCCTCCTGGTCGGTGGCTTGGCCGGCATGATCGGCGCATACCTGGGGTTCACTGGCAAACGGATTGGTCTTCGTCCCGAGGACCGTCCGGATGCCGAGGTCCACGAGGGCGCCGGCGAGCAGGGGCACTTCAGCCCTTGGAGCTGGTGGCCGCTGGTTCTCGGGCTGGCCTGTGCCGGTGGATTCCTTGGTCTCGCCATTGGCTTCTGGGTGACCTACGTCGCCGGCGGCCTCGCCCTCGTGGCGTTGGTTGGCTGGGTCTTTGAGTACAGCCGTGGCGACCACGCGCACTAGCAACTAGCACCTAACATGCGAAATGGGCCCCACCTTCTGGTGGGGCCCATTTCTTTTGCCTGATAACAGACTCAGCGGGCTTCTGTGGCCCCCAGGAGGGCCGAAAGAGCGGCCAAGGCAGTCTCGGCTCCGGAAACGGTTTGTCCGCCGAGCAGCGCGTCCGGAGCCACTTCCAGGAACACTTCGCAGCCGTGTCCGAAATCCTCGGTCATTACTTCCAGCAGGGAACGCGCATCTACAGGTTGTCCGTCCTGCTTGCGGATGGTGACCGGCAGACCGGTGTCTGTGACGGCTCGGACGAACACTGCTGCCGCCCGTGCGTGCAACCCGATTTCCGCGGCAACGACGGCTCTCTGCTCCGGCAACCCAGCTCCCTTGGTAGTCGACGGATCAACCGTCGGAAAATAGTCCATACAAGCGTAGCTTCCAAGGCCTTACTGCTCCACATGAACCCCTAGTGGTCTAGACCTGAAGGGCCACTGAATTATCCTTGAAGCATGAATCAATTGCTGGAACGCCGCAGTGCCTGAGGCGGCAAGCATTGCCGGCGAGATCGACCGCGCCAGTGGCACGCCGATTTACGTCCAACTCCGGGAGATCCTAAGGGCCTTCATTGCCCAATCCTGCCCGCCAGGTTCGGCGCTCCCCTCGGAGCGGGATTTGTCGGACCGCTTCGGTCTGGCCCGGATGACAGTGCGCCAGGCCATAGACGCCTTGGTTGGCGAGGAGGTCATTGAGCGTGTTGTAGGGCTGGGGACTTTTGTGAGGAAGCCCAAGTTGGATCTTCAAGTGAAACTCACGTCCTACAGCGAAGAGATGCAGCGCCGAGGCATGGTCCCGGCCGCAAAGGTCCTCAGCTTCGAACAGATTGCGGCGAGTGCATTCCTGGCCAGGGAGCTCCAGCTGGAGGAAGGCACGCCCTTGGTCCGGTTCAGGCGGCTGTTGCTGGCCGACAATGAGCCCATGAGCGTTGATGAGAACTTCATCCCGGCCCACCGCGTCCCCGGCCTGTTGGATGAAGCGCCGCCCACATCCCTCTACAACGTCCTTAGCGAACGCTTCGGCTTGGTGATGGAGTGGGGCGAGGACATGATTGAGGCCACCGCAGCGTCTCCCTCCACAGCCCGGCTGCTCAACGTCGACGTCGGTGCCCCATTGCTTAAGATCCAACGCCACGCCTTCGTGGCACGTGCCATGGTGGACTACTCCGTTTCCTACTATCGAGCTGACCGCTACAAGCTGTGGGTGCCTCTGCAACGTCCAGGAGTGAGGCCCACCCGCAACTACTCTTCGGGGTACCGCACTCAGCCGTAGCACCCGCTGACGGGCACCCCGGTACCCCGGTACGTCGAGTGCGTCAGTGCAGTGGAATGCTCAGGTGGTAATGGTTCTGGCACCTGAAGGGCGCTGGAACATAAAGTAGGGGCCCGGTCCAATGGACCGGGCCCCTACTTTATGAGAGTTCTAAGCGCTAGTGGCTCAGGCTCTTCTGGTCTTCGCCTGCTTCAATGGCTTCATGGTGGCCATGTGCGTGGGCGGCTTCGAGTTCGGCAGGTGTTGCCGGAGCAACACGGTCCTCGAAGAACCACCTGGAAAGTGCCGCGCGGCGCTTTTCCTTGCCGGTGACAACACCGTGTTCGTTCGGCTCGGCCGGCAGGGGAGCCGGTGATTCGAAGCCAACGAGCTTGTAGCGCTTGTACTCATCCAGCGGAGCGTGGACCTCGATGAACTCACCGTGGGGGAGACGGACAATACGTCCCGTTTCCCGGCCGTGCAGGGCAATCTCGCGGTCCTTGCGCTGGAGGGCGAGTGCTATGCGCTTGGTCACGATGAATGCGATGACCGGGCCGATGAAGAACAGCGTGCGCAGCCAGTAGGTCACATCGTTGAGTGAGACGTGGAAGTGGGTGGCGATGAGGTCGGAGCCGGCGGCTGCCCACATCACGCAGTACCAAGTAAATCCTGCTACACCGATTGCTGTGCGGGTTGGCACGTTGCGGGGACGGTCGAGAACGTGGTGTTCGCGGTTGTCCTTGGTGATCCAGCGTTCGATCCACGGGTACATGAACAGGACTGTAAAGATGATGCCTGCGGGTACCAGGGCCGGCAGCAGGACATTCAGCGTCAGCACACGGCCGAAGATGACCCATTCAAAGTGGAAGTCATTGATGACACCCGGCATGAGACGCAATGCGCCATCCACGAAGCCGATGTACCAGTCAGGCTGGGTACCAGCGGACACCGGCGAGGGATCGTAGGGGCCGTAGTTCCAGATCGGGTTGATCGTGAACGCAGCCGCCATGAGAGCCAGGACGCCGAAGACGATGAAGAAGAATCCGCCGGCTTTGGCAGCATAAACCGGGCCGAGCGGGTAGCCGACAACGTTTCCGTCGTTACGTCCCGGGCCGGGGTACTGGGTGTGCTTGTGCACGACCACCATGAAGAGGTGGATCACGATCATCAGAAGAATGAGCGCGGGGACCAGCAGGATGTGCAGCACATACAGGCGGCCGATGATGGCTGTACCCGGGAATTCTCCTCCGAAGAGGAAGAACGAGATGTAGGTTCCGATCACCGGGATGGACTTGATAACGCCGTCGATGATGCGCAGGCCGTTGCCGGAGAGCAGGTCATCGGGGAGTGAGTATCCAGTGAAGCCGGCCGCCATCGCCAGGATGAGCAGCACGCCGCCCACTACCCAGTTCATTTCGCGCGGCTTGCGGAAAGCACCCGTGAAGAAGACACGCAGCATGTGGACGCCCAAGGAGGCCACGAAGAGCAGGGCTGCCCAGTGGTGAACCTGGCGCATGAACAGACCGCCACGAACATCAAAGGAGATGTTCAGCGACGAGCTGTAGGCAACGGACATTTCGACGTTGTACAGCGGTGTGTACGAACCCTGGTAGTGGGTTTCCGCCATCGACGGATCGAAGAAGAAGGTCAGGAAGGTGCCTGACATCAGCAAGATGACGAAGGAGTAAAGCGCCACCTCACCGAACATGAACGACCAGTGGTCGGGGAAGACCTTCCGGCCGAACTCACGCAGGATGCCGGAGCCACCCACGCGCTCGTCCACGAAGTTGGTGAAACTACCAACCTTTGTCTTCGGAACGAAGGGGGCTTCAGCTGTTGATGAGGCGCTCATGCTCGTCACGCTCCCAGTAACTCGGTCCTACAGGTTCTCTGAAGTCGCTGGTCGCGACGAGGTAGCCCTCTGCATCAACTGCAATCGGCAGCTGGGGGAGCGGACGGCTGGCCGGTCCAAAGATGACCTTGCACTCCTGCGTAAGGTCAAACGTGGACTGGTGGCACGGGCACAGAAGGTGGTGCGTCTGCTGCTCGTAAAGAGCAACGGGGCAGCCAACGTGCGTGCAGATCTTGGAGTAAGCAACGATTCCGTTGTAGCTCCAGTTTTCACGGCCCTCTGAGGGGTGCAGCGAGTTTGGATCCAGGCGCATGAGCAGGACGACGGCTTTGGCCTTTTCGTTCAGCTTGCCTTCGTGGAGCTCGTTGAGACCTTCGGGAATGACGTGGAAGGCGGAACCGATGGTGACATCGGAGGCCTTGATGGGAGTGCCATCGGGGTCGCGGGTCAAGCGCTTGAGCTTGCCGCCCTCAGGAGCCCACATGGTGTGTGCCAGAGCATCGTCAGGACGCGGGCCCAAATCGCCGAAGATGGCGAGAGCGGGGAGCGGGGCAAGCGCAACGGCACCAAGAAGGGTGTTGCGGATCAACGGGCGGCGCTTGATGCCGGTTTCTTCGACGATGTCGTCGACGATCCGGACAGCAGCCTGGCGATCCTCTTCGGTACGGATGGCGTGGCGCTCTTCAGACACTTCGTGATCGGGCATCAGGGCCTTGGCCCAGTGCACGATGCCGGTGCCGATGCCAAGCATTGCGAAAGCCGTGCCGAGCCCCAGAAGGAGGTTCTGCGTGCGGATTGTCGCAATGGTGGTGTCGTCGCCCAGGTCGATGGCGAAGTACGCCACCAGGAAGACCAGCGTGCCAATGACGGAGGTGCCAAACAGAATGGCTACCTGACGCTCGGCTCGCTTTGCGGCTACCGGGTCCGTGTCAGCCAGGCGCAAACGATGCGGAGGGAGTCCAGGATCCTGGAACTTCTCCACCTCATTCTGACCAGCCGTAGCTACGGTGCCCGAGTGGTTCGGACTGCCGTCACTATGGTTGCCCATAATTCGCCTCATCCTTCTCTCGTTGTCTCGGCCGGGGCCGAGTTATTTGCAGTTTCAAACTGCTGACTGTGCAGCAGAAGTTTTGTTGTGTCCGGATCAGGACGTGCGGGACGTCAACCAGATGGTGAATGCGATGATGACACCCAAGCCGGCTACCCAGACAAAGAGGCCTTCAGACACCGGGCCGAGTGCTCCCAAGTCCGCGCCACCGGGTGAACCGTTGGCTTCGATGGTCTTCAGGAAGGTGATGATGTCGCGCTTGTCTTCAGGAGTGACGTTGGAATCACTGAAGACAGGCATGTTCTGCGGTCCAGTCACCATGGCCTCGTAGATGTGCTCGGCGCTGACACCGGCCAGTGCGGGAGCAAACTTGCCGCGGGTCAGTGCGCCGCCGGCAGCGGCTGCGTTGTGGCACATGGCGCAGTTGACTCGGAAGAGTTCGCCACCGTTGGCGGCATCTCCCTTGCCGTCGAGGAGGTGTTCCTCGGGGATGGCCGGGCCTGCTCCGAGGGAAGCAACGTAAGCGGACAGTTGCTTGGTCTGCTCTGCGTTGAACTGGGCGGGCTTCTGCTGGGCCTGCGGTCCGCTCATCTGCATGGGCATACGACCGGTACCAACCTGGAAGTCAACAGCTGCAGCGCCCACGCCGACCAGCGAGGGGCCGTCCTGGGTTCCGGACGCACCCATGCCGTGGCAGGTGGCGCAGTTGGCGGCAAAGAGCTTGCCGCCTTCTTCTACGTCACTGGCGCTGAAGCTGGTGGTGTCGGCCTTGGCCTGGTTGACAGTTGTGGCAACGGCGTACAGCCCACCAGTGAGGAGGAGGCCCATCAACAGCAGCGCAATGGCTGCCAGTGGGTGACGTCGCTTCTGCGATAGTGCCTTCACGTGGTGGTTCCTTTATTCGATCCTGCGTCGGCTCCGCGAGCCGCTTCTTGAAATTCTGCCTCTTGTAGAAAAAGAGTCAAAGCCGGGCTTACTTGAGGACGTAGATGACCAGGAAAAGGCCGATCCACACAACGTCGACAAAGTGCCAGTAGTACGAGGTGACGATCGCCGACGTCGCTTCAAAGTGCCCGAACTTCTTGGCAGCGAAAGCGCGGCCGATGATGAACAGGAAGGCGATCAGACCGCCAATGACGTGCAGGCCGTGGAAGCCGGTGGTCATGTAGAAGGCGGAGCCGTAGGCGTTGGAGGACAGGGACACGTGCTCGGAGACGAGCATGGCGTATTCCGTGGTCTGTCCGGCTACGAAGAAGGCACCCATGATGAAGGTGAGGACAAACCATTCGGACATGCCCCAGCGGGTGAATTGGAGCGGGCGGCCGGTACGGCGCGGTTCGAGCCGCTCGGCGGCAAAAACGCCCATCTGGCAAGTAAACGAACTTGCCACAAGGACGATCGTGTTGACGAGCGCAAACGGGAAGTTGAGCTTGGCCGTCTCCTCGGCCCACATCAGTCCGGATGTGGAGCGCAGGGTGAAGTACATGGCAAAGAGGCCGGCGAAGAACATCAACTCACTGGACAGCCAAACAACGGTTCCAACAGAAACCAGGTTGGGGCGGTTCAGCGTCGGGTGCGCCGGGGTACTGGGGGCATGGGTCGCAGATGTCACAAGGACATTATGTCTGTAAAAGTCCAGAGTTCCCAATGCAAACCACCGATTCGGGAGACTTTTTCTACAAAGACGCGAAATCGCGCGGAAAAGTTCCCGGCTCCGTTCACATTGGTCATCGGCGTGGCAGGGTCGATAGCATCAGTGGGTGACTTCTCCGGCATCGGCACCTGCAGCCAGCAATACCTGGCCAGGGCTCATCTCAGCACTGATCAATGGCGACGACCTTGCGGTGGGCAATACAGAGTGGGCCATGAACACCATCATGTCCGGCGAAGCCACTCCTGCGCAGATTGCCGGGTTCCTGGTTGCCCTCCGGGCCAAGGGCGAAACGGTGGAAGAGTTGGCCGGCTTGGTTCAAGCCATGGTCCAGCACGCCAATCCGATCGGCATCTCCGGGGAGAAGCTCGACATCGTAGGGACAGGTGGGGACCGGCTCAACACCGTGAATATCTCCACCATGGCGGCGCTTGTTGCGGCCGGCGCCGGCGCCAAAGTTGTCAAGCACGGAAACAGGGCAGCTTCATCGACCTCCGGTTCGGCGGACGTTTTGGAGGCCTTGGGCGTGCGCCTGGACCTCTCGATCGAGCAAGTGGCCCGGAACGCTGAAGAGGCAGGTATCACCTTCTGCTTCGCGCAGGTTTTCCACCCATCGTTCCGGCATACGGCCGTACCCCGCCGGGAATTGGCCGTTCCCACGGCCTTCAACTTCCTGGGCCCCCTGACCAATCCGGCTCACGTACAGTCCTCGGCTGTGGGCGTCGCCAATGTCCGGATGGCGCCCTTGGTGGCCGGCGTGCTGGCCCATCGTGGCAGCCGCGGCCTGGTGTTCCGTGGAGACGACGGACTCGATGAGCTCACGCCCACGGGACCGTCCACAGTCTGGGAAATCAGGAACGGCGCAGTCTCCGAGCAGGTGTTTTCTCCGGCCGAGCTTGGTATCGGGCCCTCTACGGTGGCGGATCTCCGCGGAGGTGACGCTGCGGCCAACGCACGGGTTGTCCGCGAGATTCTCGAGGGAAAGACCGGCCCGGTGCGGGACGCCGTCCTCCTCAATGCCGCTGCAGGTCTGGTGTCCTTTGACCTGGCCGCCGAGGGAAGCCTGACCGAGCGCATGCGCGCAGCGTTCGCCCGGGCGGCCGAGTCGGTTGACTCGGGGAAAGCCGCCGAAGTCCTCGCTAAATGGACGGATCTCAGCCGGAGCGAAGCGTAGGAAAGGTGCTCGTTTACTCGAAGCCGAGCGCGAACGCCGCATCAAGGTCGTGCTGCGAATAGGCCCGGAAGGCAATGTGGGTGGTGGTATGGACCACTGAACCCACCTTCGACAACTTGTCGGCGATGACGTCGGCCAACTCTTCGTGCTTGGTCACCCTGGCTACCGCTATGAGGTCCCATTCACCGGTGACCGAATAGACCTCACTGATGCCTTGAATAGCAGAGATCTGCTCTGCGGTCTCCGGGATGCGTGACGCATCTGTCTTGATCAGGACGAAAGCGGTGATCACGTGGGGCCTTTCCGAAAAAAGCATCATTGCGGACTGTTTCAGCCTAGTGCATCGGCAGGGGACAGGCCCTGTTCAAACGCGGCGTTGCCGCCTCCGGGACGCGTGTAACCAGAGCGTGGCTACGGCCCGGTAGCCGAGCAGGAAAATTCCGAGGGTGATCAACGCGACCACCACGAATGGCAGGACCACCGTTTGGCCTGTGACACCGCGGAGCAGCATTCCCACCAGTACTGCGCCGATCCAGACGAGGACCCCCGTTGGCCATACAGCAAAGGGTGCGCGCCAGGCGCGCGTTGCCAGCCAGGCAAGGGCTGCTCCGGTCAGGAAGGGCCACGCCGTGATGAAGGCGCCGGAGACTATGTCTCCGCGGGCGTGCGCGTCCCTGCCAATGGCAGCGAACACAAGAATCAACAGAACGTCCGCGATGGCTATGGGTATCCACAGTCGTGATGGTGAAGGCATGCATCTGACACTATCGGGGGTGTCACTCCGACGCGAAGTCGCTTTCGCATGAGTGGAGCGTTGTGTGTGGCGGCTCACAGTACTAGCGTCTGTCTGGGGAGCAGGGCTTCCCCCGATCGCTGAGGAGTGCTTCATGCAGAGGATTTCCACCTGTTTATGGTTCGACGGCCAGGCGGCCGAGGCAGCAGAGTTCTACACATCGATTTTTGATAAATCCTCCATAGGACAAATTATGCCCGGGCCTGACGGCCAAGCACTGACCGTTGAATTCGAGATCGATGGCCGGCCGTTCATGGGCCTCAATGGTGGACCGGCCCACAAGTTCAATGAGGCCGTCTCCCTGATGGTGAACTGCGGTTCCCAGGATGAGGTGGACCGTTACTGGGAGGCTCTCCTCGCCGGGGGTGAGGAGAGCATGTGCGGGTGGCTGAGGGACAAGTTTGGGTTGTCGTGGCAGATTGTCCCCACAGCCATGTCTGCCCTTTTGGGTGGCCCGGATCCCGACGGGTCACGGCGAGCCATGGAGGCCATGATGCAGATGCGGAAACTGGACATCAACGTACTTCAAAGGGCGTACGACGGCGGCTGATGACTTGAGGAGCAGGCGCCAACTGCCGCTGTTGGCCCGGCCCCTCAGTGACGAACGCAACACAGCGACGAACCAAACACCATCCAGAAGGAGACCGACCAATGACCACCCGCCTCAATCCGTACATCTCATTTCGGGACAATGCCCGCGATGCCATGACCTTTTATGAATCTGTTTTTGGCGGTGACCTGAACATCAGCACTTTCGGCGACTACCAGGCGGGCGAGGACCAGGCGGAGGCCGGGAAGGTCATGCATGCCATGCTGGAAACGCCGGGTGGATTGACGCTCATGGCTGCTGACACCCCCAACGGCATGCCGTACAACCCCGGCGATAACGTATCTGTCTCTCTCAGCGGCGAAGCCGCGGACGAAAGTGAACTCCGTGGCTACTGGGACAAGCTGGTGGACGGCGGTACCGTTACCGTACCGCTTGAAACGGCACCTTGGGGCGATACCTTCGGAATGTGCGTTGACAGGTTCGGCATTGCGTGGCTCGTGAACATCGCCGGCGCGCAACAAGGGGAGCAGCCCTCGGAATAGCGCCACAAGATGTTGATGAATGCCCCGCCCCTTCAGCGGGGGTGGGGCATTCGCTGGTTAAGTCAGCTCGTCCGCTTGCCGCTGGGATCAAGCCGATGACCCATGTGTTTCGGGGTGCGCAGGACTATGGATCGATCCATGATCTCGGCAAAAGGCAGTCTCTCGCCCAGTTGCCGCTCCAGCACCGTCATGTCCTCGACCCGGCGCAGCCATACGGACATGATGATGGAGTACATGCCTCCAGTGGTCGTGACCAGGCGGACCTCCTCCAGGCCCGACAATCTCCGCGCCACCACTTCCACCTTGGTGGCCGGTACCCGCATGAAGTACCAGACGCACACCGGCCACGGCGTGTAGGACCGGGCAACCTCCAGCCGCAAAACCAGGCGCTCCTCGGCGATCACCGTCGACACGGCGTTCCTTGCTTTCGCCGGACTGATGTCCAGCACCCCGGAAATCTTCGCTATCGAGGCCCGGCCATCCGCCCTGAGCAGAGAGGCAAGGTGTTTCTCGTGCTCGGCGGTTATACCGCGGCCTGTCGACGCGGGCTGCGGCAGGTTGCGTTCCAGCAGCCGTGCTTCGTCACCTTGAAGTGACCGCAGCCGCCACTGTTTTGCGTCGGTCAACAGTTTGATGGACCGGTGCGTGCGCGTGCTCCGAATTCCTTCCACGGTGCAAAGCCGCTCAAGAAGGAAGTGGCCCAAGTCAGCCTCTGTGCGGCACAAGACGGTGACCACCAGATCCCTGCCACCTGCCGTCTGGTCGATGGACAAGACTTCCTGGTCACCAGCAAGTTCTTCAGTCGCTCTAAGGATGCTTGCCGGTGCGCAGTCGATTTCCACGATGGCTCCGGAATATCTGGTCCCCGTGCCCTGATAGGACGTGACCCACGCCAAGCCGGCCTCTCTCAGAACTTTCCATCGCCGGGCAAGAGTCACGGCGTCGGCGCCGACAATAGGCGCCAGCGCAGCCCATGGTGCCCGGGGGCGTATCTGGAGGGCATGGAGCAGGCGAAGGTCCCGCTCGTCAAGGTCGTAATCCTGCATGGATCCCTTACTTCTATTCACAAACCTGCATTGTGAGCGTATTCAATCATTGACTGCCTAGTTTTTGGGGCGCCCCACACCCAATTTCGAAAGGCAGAAATGTCGCATCAATCCACAACACCGGCAGTCCAACCCCCCACATCGGGTGTTGGGACTCCCGCCGGGCGGGGTGGGCGGTTAAAGGCGACAGCAGCGAAGCCACACCGCGGTGATCCGAATGATGTCCTGTTGGTTGACCTGGTTCGCCAGGGGGACCTGGCGGCCTTCAGTGAGCTGTACCGAAGCCATTTAACGGTGGCGGGCTACGTAGCGCGTGCTGAAATGGACAACTCCAGCGACGCGGAAGATGTGGTCGCGGAGGCTTTCGCCTCGGTGTTGGAGGCCTTACTGGCAGGCAAGGGGCCCCGGGAGTCCTTTCAGGCGTATCTGACCACTACCGTCCGGCGGATGGCGCATCGCAGGAACATCCGAAGCCGACGGACTGCCACCTTGGGCTATGGCAGCGTTATGGATGCTCTGGTCCTCGATGAAAACTCAACGATCAAGGCCTTTGAGGCAACGATATTGATGCGTGCCTTCCGTTCGTTGCCGGTGCGGTGGCAGGCCGTGCTGTGGTGTGTCGAAGTTGAGGGTCTGAAGCCGGCGGCCACAGGGCGTGTCATGGAACTGAGCCCTAACGGAGTTTCCTCATTGCTTATCAGGGCGAGGGAGGGCCTGCGTCAGGCATACCTCCAGGAACATGTGGGCCGGACGCCCGACAGTCCGTGCACTGACTTCTCCCGGCATTTCGGCAAGTTCGTTCGAGACGCAGTGCGGAAGGCTGCGCGGCAACGCATTGCCCACCATCTGGCCGGCTGCCCCCGTTGTGCCGACGCGGTTGCTTACCTCAAAGAGATCGATGAAGCCATGACTGAGCGGCCCAGAAGCGATGCTGCGTCGGTGACCTGAGGCAGGGGACTGACCGGTACCTTGCACGCATTCAACCCAGTTTGTTAGTATGTCAGGACAAACTATTGAAGGGTTCGATATGCCACTGGTTCGAATTGATGTTATCGCTGGCAGGAGCCCGGAAGTTCTGGGCGGTATCAGCCGAAGCATCCATGATGCGATTCTTGCTGAGTACGGTATCCCTGAGCGCGACTACTTCCATATCGTTACGGAGCATGCCGCGGGCCAGATTTTCGCCCAGGACGCCGGGCTGGGTTTTGAGCGGACGTCGAACGTCGTCATGATTCAGATCTTCACCCAGGGAGGGCGGAGCCAGGAGGCGAAGCAGTCCCTTTATGCCGCGATTGCCGCCCGGCTGGGTGAGGTCGGGATCGCTGGCGAGGATGTGTTCCTTGGGTATGTGGAGAACACTGCAAGCGACTGGTCTTTTGGCTTTGGCCGCGCCCAGTATGTGACGGGCGAATTGTCGGTTCCCCGAAAGTAGCCCCTGCCGCCACTCTCAGCGGCGTCGCGCCCAAACCCCGCGGCGCGCGTCTTCCCGAAAGCCTTTCATGGCGACTAGGTTTCGTTGTAAATATGTCAGTACAAACCTTTGACAGGACATTGATTCTGGTGCAGAGTAGTCATGTGGCCCCGCTCACTGAGGGGTGGCAAGGCATTGGGGCCCAGCGCTCAAAGGTTCAGAGTTCACAAGAGAAAGGTCAACGATCATCGTGACCCACGAACTGCTTACGATCGGGCGCATCAGCGTTGATATCTACCCGAACGACATTGGGGTGGACCTGGAGGACGTGACGTCGTTCGGCAAATACCTTGGAGGTTCGCCCTCCAACGTGGCCGTTTCTGCCGCTCGTCATGGTCGCCGCACGGGAATCATTACCCGCACCGGGGACGACGCGTTCGGCAACTACCTCCACCGGGAACTGCGCAAGTTCAACGTGGACGATTCTTTTGTCTCCCCGGTCAAGGAGTACCCCACGGCCGTGACTTTCTGCGCGATCAAGCCGCCGGAAGACTTCCCCCTGTACTTTTATGGTCGTTTTCCCACCGCCCCGGATCTGCAGATCAGGGCTGAAGACCTCGATCTTGTGGCCATCCGTGACGCAGGGATCTTCTGGTCCACGGTCACCGGCCTTTGCCAGGAACCGAGCCGCAGCGCCCACATCAAAGCGCACGAAGCCCGTCCCCGTACCGAACTCAAGGATGGCCAATTCACCATCCTGGATCTGGACTACCGTCCTATGTTTTGGGCTTCCGAAGAGGAGGCGCGTGGGGAGATTGCGAAAGTTCTCCCGCACGTGACTGTGGCGATCGGCAACGACAAGGAATGCGCTGTCGCTGTGGGGGAGGGAACTCCTGATGAGCAGGCGGACCGCCTGCTGGCTGCCGGCGTCGAAATTGCTGTCGTGAAGCTCGGGCCCGAAGGTGTCATGGCCAAGACCCGTACCGAACGCGTGGTTTCCGCCCCGGTCCCCGTGGAAACCGTCAATGGCCTGGGTGCCGGCGATTCCTTCGGCGGCGCTTTCTGTCACGGTTTGTTGTCGGGGTGGCCGCTTTCCGAGGTGCTGGACTACGCCAACGCCTCCGGTGCGATCGTCGCTTCCCGCCTATCCTGCGCCGATGCAATGCCGACGCCGGATGAGGTCACCTCGCTGCTGGCAGAGCGTGGCAGGCCTGTGCCCGGTGCTGCACTTACGGCGTCCACTCTTGCTGAAGGAGCAGTGCGATGAGCCTGAATGATGACCCCCGCCGGTATGAGCACTTGAGCCGGGTCCGGTTGGAAGATCCGGAGGCGGTAGCACGGGCAGCCGCCACCCGGCGCAGGCATCCAGGACTGAAGCATGGTACGCAGAACTTTATCGTTGCAGCGGACCACCCGGCCCGCGGCGCACTGTCCGTTGGTTCGCAGCCGATGGCCATGGCTGATCGCAGGGACCTTCTGGATCGTTTGCAGATTGCTTTGTCGAATCCGGCCGTTGACGGCATTCTGGCCTCGCCGGACATCATGGATGACCTCCTGCTCCTGGGTGCCCTCGAAGGCAAGCTCGTCTTCGGTTCCATGAACCGCGGCGGCCTGGCCGGACTGGTCAATGAATTCGACGACCGCTTCACCGGACACACCGCGGCCGCCTTGGATGCGCTCGGTGCGGACGGCGGAAAAATGCTGACGCGCATCTGCTTGGGCGATCCGGACACCGTGGCCACCCTGGAGTCAACGGCCAAGGCCATCGACTCCTTGGCTGAACGCAAACTCATTGCCATGGTGGAGCCCTTCCTCTCGGTGCGTGACTCGCATGGCAAAGTGCGCAACGACCTCCGCGCGGACGCGGTTATCAAATCGGTTGGCATCGCCGAAGGCTTGGGTTCGACCAGCGCTTATACCTGGATGAAACTGCCTGTGGTGGAAGAGATGGAACGTGTCATGGCCTCCACCACGCTTCCCACCGTATTGCTGGGCGGAGACCCTGCCGGGACGCAGGACGAGATCTTCGCCAGCTGGCAGGCAGCCCTGGCACTGCCCGGCGTTCAGGGACTCACCGTTGGGCGGACACTTCTTTACCCGGCCGACGGCGACGTGGCCGGTGCCGTGGCGACGGCCGCCTCGCTGCTGAACCATACGGCGCCTACGGCGACCGTTTCAGGAGATCGAGGCTTGTCAGAACGTATTCCAGTGAAAGTATCGGAGTAGCTAGCAATGGGTACAGCAACCCGTCGGATGACCGTGGCGCAGGCCGTGGTCGAGTTCCTTTCCAAGCAGTACACCGTGGACTCCATCAATGGGGTGGAGTACCGTGAGCGGTTGATTCCGGGTACCTTCGGCATTTTCGGTCACGGCAATGTGGCCGGCGTCGGCCAGGCGCTCAAGCAATACCAGGCCGTGGACCCTACGATCATGCCGTACTACCAGGGCCGCAATGAGCAAGCCCAGGTACATCAGGCCGTTGGGTACGCCCGGCACACACGCCGTCGCCAGACGTTCGCCATCAGCACCTCCATCGGTCCGGGCTCCTCGAACCTGCTCACCGGTGCGGCCCTGGCCACCACCAACCGCTTGCCCGTGTTGCTGTTGCCAAGCGACACGTTCGCCACCCGCGCCGCTGACCCCGTGCTCCAGCAGCTGGAACTCCCGTACGCGTATGACATCACCGTCAACGATGCGTTCCGCCCGTTGTCCAGGTTCTTCGACCGGGTGTCCCGTCCGGAGCAGCTGTTCTCCGCGTTCCACCACGGACTGCGGGTCCTGACGGACCCGGCCGAGACCGGCGCTGTGACCATTTCGCTGCCGCAGGATGTCCAGGCCGAGGCCCTCGACGTTCCCGAAGAGTTCCTGGCCGAGCGGGAGTGGCGGATCCGCCGACCCGAGGCCGAGGACGACGACATTCGCCGCGCCGTGGAGGCCATCCGCGCCGCCAAGCGCCCGCTGATCATCGCGGGCGGTGGCGTCCTCTACGCCTACGCCAACGACGAGCTCGCCAGGTTCGCTGAGCTGACAGGCATCCCGGTAGGCAACACGCAGGCAGGCGTCGGCGTCCTGCCGTGGGACCACAAGTTCTCCCTCGGTGCCGTCGGTTCAACCGGTACGACGGCGGCCAACGCCATCGCTGCGGAAGCGGACCTCATCATCGGGATCGGCACGCGGTACGAGGACTTCACCACCGCGTCCCGCACGGCGTTCCAGAACCCCGACGTGCGCTTCGTGAACATCAACGTCGCCCCTATCGATGCTTACAAGCACGGCACCACACTGCCGATCGTCGCCGACGCCCGCAAGGCACTGGTGAAGCTCAACCAGGCGCTGGGCGGTTACCGCGTCGGCGCTGACCTCGAACAGAAGGTCGAAGCCGAGAAGAAGCGCTGGAACGCGATCGTAAACGAGGCTTTCGAGACCCGCTACACTCCGCTGCCGGCCCAGAACGAGATCATCGGCGCGACCAACAAGGCCATGGATGACCAGGATGTGGTGATCTGCGCCGCGGGATCGCTCCCCGGTGACCTGCACAAGATGTGGCGCGTCCGCGACCCCTTCGGATACCACGTGGAATACGCCTACTCCTGCATGGGCTACGAAATCCCCGGCGGCCTGGGCGTCAAGCGCGCAGCCCTGGCCGAAGCCGCCGGTGGCGGCGTCGACAGGGATGTCGTTGTCATGGTGGGGGACGGCTCCTACCTGATGATGCACACCGAACTGGTCACCGCCGTCGCCGAACGCATCAAGCTGATTGTGGTCCTCATCCAGAATCACGGCTACGCCTCCATCGGTTCGCTCTCCGAATCCCTCGGTTCGCAGCGCTTCGGCACGCAGTACCGTGTGCTGGACAAGGAGCAGCACAGCTTCGACGCCGGCGAGAACCTTCCCATCGACCTCGCCACCAACGCCGAATCCCTCGGTGCGAGAGTCATCCGGATCGAACCGGGGGAGCACGTCATCGAAGCCCTCGGCGCTGCCATCAAGGAAGCCAAAGCCGCTCCGGAAACCGGGCCGATCGTCATCCACGTCGAGTCCGATCCTCTGCTGGACGCACCGAGCTCCGAGTCCTGGTGGGACGTTCCCGTCTCGCAGGTCTCCGACCTCGAATCCACCCAGCAGGCATACAAGACGTATACCGACCATAAGAACCGCCAGCGCAAACTGCTCGGCTAGAAACCCAAAGACCAAAAAGGAAGTCCGCACATGTCGACGACGACCACACTGACCACCATTCACCACTTCATCAACGGTGCTGAAACCACCGGCGAGGGCCACCGCACCCAGCCCGTGTACAACCCCGCCACCGGCCAGGTTTCGGCTGAACTTCGCCTGGCCAATGAGGCTGACCTGAACACCACCGTCGCTGCCGCGAAGGAGGCGGCCGTGTCCTGGGGTGATTTTTCCCTGGCCAAGCGCACTGCGGTGTTGTTCAAGTTCCGTGAGCTCGTCGCAGCTCACGTGGACGACCTCGCCGAGCTGATCACCGCCGAGCACGGCAAGGTCCTCTCCGACGCCAAGGGCGAGATCGGCCGCGGCCTGGAAGTCATCGAGTTCGCCTGCGGAATCCCGCAGCTGCTCAAGGGCGACTACTCCGACCAGGTGTCCACCGGCATCGATGTCTTCTCGTTCCGCGAACCCCTGGGCGTCGTGGCAGGTATCACCCCGTTCAACTTCCCGGTCATGGTGCCCCTGTGGATGGCGCCAATGGCCATCGCCACGGGCAACGCCTTCATCCTTAAGCCCTCCGAGCGTGACCCGTCCGCGCCGATGCTCCTGGCCAAGCTCTGGAAGCAGGCCGGCCTGCCCGACGGCGTGTTCCAAGTCCTGCACGGCGGCAAGGAAACCGTCGACGGGCTCCTGACCCACCCCGACGTGGACGGCATCTCCTTCGTCGGGTCCACCCCGATCGCCCAGTACGTCCACGAGACCGCCACCAAGCACGGCAAACGCGTCCAAGCCCTGGGCGGGGCAAAGAACCACGCCATCGTGATGCCCGACGCCGACCTGGACAACGCAGCAGACCACCTCGCTGCTGCCGCTTTCGGCTCTGCGGGAGAGCGCTGCATGGCCATCTCCGTCGCCGTTGCCGTGGGGGACGCTGCGGACCTGATCGTGAAGAAGGTTCAAGAACGCGCCTTGGCTGTGAAGGTCAAGAACGGGACCGAACCCGACGCCGAAATGGGTCCGGTCATCACCCCGGCCTCCAAGGAACGGATCGTCAAGATCGTCACGGAAGCTGAAACCGCCGGCGCGGCCATGGTGGTTGACGGCCGCGACCTCGTGGTCCCCGGCCACGAGGACGGCTTCTGGGTAGGCCCCACGGTGATCGACCACGTCAAGACCGAAATGACCGCCTACACCGAAGAAATCTTCGGCCCCGTCCTGGTCGTCGTCCGCGTCGCCGACCTCGAAGAAGGCATCGCGTTGATCAACTCCAACCCCTACGGCAACGGCACCGCGATCTTCACCTCCTCAGGTGCCGCGGCACGGAAGTTCCAGCGCTCGGTCACTGTGGGCATGGTCGGCATCAATGTGCCCCTGCCCGTCCCGGTGGCGTACCACTCCTTCGGCGGCTGGAAGAACTCCCTCTTCGGCGACAAGCACATCTATGGCCCCGAGGGCGTCTCCTTCTACACCCGCGGCAAAGTCATCACCTCACGCTGGCCCGAACCCACCCACGCCTCCGGCGCCTCCTACAACTTCCCCTCCAACTAAATCCGTCCCCACCGCCGCAAAGGAAGACAACGCCGTCATGACTGATGTCGAGAACAAGCTGATCATCGGCACCGCCCCCGATTCCTGGGGCGTCTGGTTCGCAGATGACCCCCAGCAGACCCCATGGGAGCGATTCCTGGATGAAGTAGCGGAGTCCGGCTACAAGTGGATTGAACTGGGGCCGTATGGCTACTTGCCCAATGACCCCACCCGGCTGGCTGAGGAACTGAAGCAGCGCGACCTCAAAGTCACGGCGGGTACGGTATTCACGGCGTTCCACCGCGGTGCGAGGCAGTACGACGAAGCGTGGGAGCCGGCCCGCAAGGTGGCCGAACTCACTGCTGCCATGGGCGGTGAACACATCGTGGTCATCCCCGCGATGTGGCGCGACGATGTTACTGGCGAAGCTGTGGAGAACGGCGAACTCACGGACGAGCAATGGGCTGACCTGTTCGCAGGCCACAACCGCATGGGCAAGGTCCTCTTGGAGGACTTCGGGCTGCACCAACAGTTCCACTCGCACGCGGACTCCCACGTTGGTGCCCAGCAGGACATCGAGACCCTTCTTGCTGCCACGGATCCGCGGTACCTGAACCTCTGCCTGGACACTGGGCACGCGGAGTACTGCGGCGCGTCCAGCCTGGAACTCATCAAGAACTACCCGGACCGCATCGGATACCTGCATTTGAAACAGATCAATCCTGAGGTCCTGGCCGAGGTCAACGAAAAGAACATGACCTGGGCAGCCGCCAACTTGGCCGGTGTCATGACAGAGCCGCCGAACGGCCTCCCTGATTTGCGCGCCGTCATCGAAGCCGTCGAAGCCCTCGACCGGCCGATCTTCGGCATCGTGGAACAAGACATGTACCCGGTAGCCTTCGACGTACCCATGCCGATCGCCAAGCGAACCCGCAATTATTTGCTGTCCTGCGGATCCCGTACCAGGGTCCAGTAACACTGCCAGCAACAGCCATCCAGAAGAACTTCACGAAGGACAAAAACAGTGACCAAGATTCTCCGCGTTGCCGTCGTCGGTGCGGGCCGCATGGGTGCGGACCACATCAAGCGCCTCAGCACCCGCATCCACGGGGCTGAAGTTGCCGCCGTCGTCGATGTTGACCTTGCCCGGGCGCAGGCCGCCATCGAGGGCATCGATGGCGCCGTCGCGCTGTCCAGCGCCGATGAGGCGCTGAACAACGGCGACGTGAACGCCGTCCTGATCGCGACCCCCGGCTTCCTCCACGAGGAAATCCTGTACAAGGCCCTGGAGAAAGACTTCCCGATTCTCTGTGAGAAGCCCCTGACGCCGGACGCCGAAAGTGCGTGGAAGGTTGTCCAGGCTGAGCAGGCTTTGGGCCACAAGCGCATCCAAGTGGGTTTCATGCGCCGCTTCGACGCCGAGTACTCGGCATTGGGCGCCATCATCCGCAACAGCGAATTGGGGGAACTGTTGATGCTGCACCACCAGCATCGCAACCCGAGCACACCTGCGGGCTTCACCAACGAGATGCTGATCAACGACTCCGTGGTCCACGAGTTCGACGCGATCCGCTACTTCACTGGTGAGGAAATCACCTCCGTGCAGGTCCGTCTGGGTAAGCCGACCCGCAATGCACCGAACGGCCAGCATGACCCCCAGCATGTACTGCTTGAAACCGAGACCGGGGTGTTGGCCGACGTCGAAATCTATGTCAACGCAAAGTTCGGCTACCAGGTGGCCACCCAGGCGTCCTTCGAAGACGGGATCGTCAGCATCGGTGGCGACAACGGCCCCTACGTTCAAAGCGCGGGCAAGTGGGGCGGCAACGTCACGCCCGGCTTTGAGGACCGGTTTGGGGCAGCGTACGACGTCGAGGTGCAGGCTTGGGTGGACGCCGCCCTTCGCGGTGACATCGGCGGTCCGACCGCCTGGGACGGTTATGCCACCGCTGCCTGCTGCGAGGCAGGCGTCGAGGCCCAGAAGTCCGGCGAAAAGGTCAAAGTCCAGCTGAACACCAAACCGGATCTTTACAAGTAGGGGGATGGGCCATGAAAATCGCACTTGATCCCACGCCGTTCCACCACAGCCACAGCTTGTTGGAGTTCCCCCGGGTAGCTGCAGACCTTGGCTACAAGTACCTGCAGATGACACCGCACGCGGACCTCATCCCGTTCTTCAACCACCCCAAGGCGGATGACGAACTGGTGGCCAAGCTGAAAGCAGCGTGTAAGGACGCCGGCGTCGAAATCGCCTCTGTCCTGCCCGTTCTTCGTTGGTCGGGGCCGGACGAGGATGCCCGGGAGGCAGCCGTTCGCTATTGGAAGCGTGCCATCCAGATCGCGGTTGACTTGGGCGTCCAGACCATGAACACCGAGTTCAGCGGCCGTCCGGAGAAGGCCGAGGAATCAGAGCGCGCGTTCTACCGCTCCATGGAAGAGCTGTTGCCGATCATTGAACGCGAAGACATGGACGTGCTCATAGATCCGCACCCTGATGACTTCGTGGAAGACGGGCTGGCGGCCCTGCGCGTCATCCGGGGCGTCAACTCGCCGAACATCGGGATGGTTTACGTTGCTTCGCACAGTTTCCACATGGGAAACAAGCCGTTGGAGATCATGCGGGCGGCAGGGGACAAGCTTCGCCTGGTGCACGTCTCCGACACCATGAACCACCACGCCTCCCACGGCCTCCGCTACATCACCAACCCGCCCGGCAATGCCGTCCGTGTCCACCAGCACCTCAAGATCGGCGATGGTGACGTGAACTGGGAGGAGTTCTTTGGTGGTCTGAAGGAGATCGGATTCCTGGACAAGGAGAACACCGTGATGGTCTCGTCAGTCTTCGCCGAGGATGAGAACGCGGAAGATGTTTCCCGCTACCAGCTCAAGACAATGGTGGACTATGTTGCCCGGACAAACTAAGGGGCGGTAGCGAGAAAAGGAAACCATGACCAAGTCTTCTTCCATCGAGACCGAAACTGGTCGGCCAGCTGTCCCTCCCACCTTTCCCGGGAAGACCAGCAAGCCTTCTGATCCAAAGAAATTCCTCCGCAAGGTAGCGCTGTTCTCCACGTTCGGCGGACTGCTGTTCGGCTATGACACCGGCGTGATCAATGGTGCCTTACCGTTCATGCAGAAGGACCTCGGCCTGACTCCGCTGACCGAGGGTCTTGTCACCTCAACGCTGCTGTTCGGCGCAGCATTCGGGGCGATCAGCGCCGGACGGCTGTCTGACCGGTTTGGACGGCGCAAGACGATCATGGGCCTGGCCCTGATCTTCGCCTTTGCCACCGTGGGTTGCTCCCTGGCGCCAAGCACAGAGCTCCTGGTCCTTGCCCGTACAGTCCTGGGTCTCGCCGTCGGCGGTGCCTCGGTCATCGTTCCCGTATATCTGGCCGAGATGTCGCCGGCTGCCCAGCGCGGCAGGATCGTCACCCAGAACGAACTCATGATCGTCACCGGCCAGTTCCTGGCCTTTACCTCCAATGCGGTGCTGGGAAACCTGTTCCCTGAAGAGATGCACGTGTGGCGCTGGATGCTGGTGATTGCCACGGTTCCCGCCGTGATTCTGTGGTTCGGTATGCTCGTCCTGCCGGAGAGCCCACGCTGGCTGGCGTCAGCCGGTCGATTCGGCGAAGTCCTGGAAGTGCTGCGCTCCACACGGAGTGCAGGGGATGTCGGGGCTGAGTTTGACGAAGTACGCCAAGCGGCCAGGGAGGACTATCAGTCCAAGCTCGGCACGTTCAAGGATCTCGCCGTGCCTTGGATACGCAGGATCTTCGTGGTCGGCCTTGGCATGGCCATCATCAACCAGATCAGCGGCGTCAATGCCATCATGTATTACGGGACCACCATTTTGTCCTCCTCAGGTTTCGGGGACCAAGGGGCCCTGATTGCCAACGTCCTCAACGGCATGACGTCCGTGGCAGCCGTCATCGTAGGCATGTACTTGATGACGCGGGTGCGCCGGAAACCCATGCTCATTGTGGGGTTGATTGGGACCGCGTCATCACTGACGGCCATTGCGCTCATTTCCCTTGCCTTGCCGGAGAGTACATTGCGTGGCTACCTGGTGTTGCTGTTCATGGTGACGTTCCTTGCTTCCATGCAGGGATGTATTGGAACCGTGACATGGCTGACCATGTCCGAGATCTTCCCCATGCACGTCCGTGGCATCGGCATGGGTATCTGCGTCTTTGTGTTGTGGATGATCAACTTCCTGATCGGATTCTTCTTCCCGCAGTTGGTCTCGCTGATGGGAGTCTCCGCGACATTCTTCATCTTTGTGGCGCTGCAGCTGTGTGCCATTGTGTGGGTCAAGCGCACTGTTCCGGAGACCAAAGGCAAGTCTCTTGAGGAACTGGAGCACCTTTTCAAAGAGAAGGCCGGAGCCACCGGCTGACTGGCAGAATCACTTCCCTCCGAGGCTGTGCTTGTTGATAACCATGCAGAAAACGCCCGACGCCGGCAGGCATCGGGCGTTTTCTGCGCCTGGAGCAGGGCCCCTTCAGAGTGCAATGACAACATTCTCCAGCGCGCTGCGGCGGGCCGCGTCCAGGACTTCGAGGGTATGGATCCCTTCAGACGCCGGAACGGGTTGGGGGCCTTCGCCCCGGATTGCCCTCGCGAACTCTGTGTAGAAGCCGGCGTAGTTTCCCTGCGCGGACGGGACAAGCCCACGCCGGCCCCTGCGGGACAGTGTTCCCCAATTCTCCTGTGCGTCGATGCCCCACGATCCGGGATCCGTTGCCGGCCTGAGTCCCTGCATCAAGGCATCGGCTTGAACATCGGATCCCGAGGCGATGTAGTTGCCCTCGCTGCCGTAGGCGCGTAGTTCCCGAGTGGTGGAGTGGTTCAGCTTACTGGCGGACACGGTGGAGACTGCTCCCGAGGCATGGGTCATGGTGACAAAGAAGCCGCAGTCCGTTCGCTCCCCGAACCGGTCAGTCCAGTCGAGGGTCGCGTGCACGTGGCCCACCGGCCCCAGCAGCCACAGCATCTGGTCCACCAAATGGCTGCCCAGGTCCCTGAGAAGTCCGCCGCTGGTACCAACTTCCAAGCTGTCTGCGTTGTCCTGGTCCATGATGGAATGCACGCGCCATAGCTCTCCCAGCTCGCCTGATGCCAACACCTTGGCGAGCGTCAGGATGTCCGAATCCCGGCGGCGGTTATGGAAAACGTTCAAGACGACGTCTGCTTGCGTTGCCGCTTCTGCCAGTTCGCGCGCGGCGTCGGCGGTAGGGGCGAATGGCTTGTCAGCCACAACATGGACGCCCGAACGAATGGCCTCCATCACCAGGTCATAGCGGGTGTGCGGTGGGGTGGTGATGGTGACGGCATCCACGCCGGCGGCGAGGAGCCCGCTAAGGCTCGCGTAGGTGGGCAGCCCCGGAAAGTCCGACTCGACAGATGCCTGGGTTGCCTCCGAACGGGCTACAACCCCCACCAGCTCGATGCCTTCGGCTGCTTCAATGAACGGAGCGTGGAAGTACTTGCCCCCTGCTCCGTATCCGACGATGCCAATGCGCATATCTTTCCTCCTGATGATGTAGTGGGTAAAAGAGAGGGGGACGGCGCGTTGGCGCCGTCCCCTCAGAGTCGGGATGTCATACCCGACGATTCATTGTTGTTTAGGCTTGGGCAGGCTTCAAAGATGCTGAAAGAGCCGAATCTGCGTCCAGCAGGACCTGGGCTGCCACCTGCAATCCTTCGATCCGGCCGAGGGAGACGTCTTCATGCTCGATGTTGACCAGCATCTCCGGGTCCACCTCATGCAGTGCGCGGAGGAACTCTGTCCAGAACCCAGTGTCGTGTCCCCGGCCCAGGGCCACGAAGTCCCAGGCGGAGTTCTTCGGCCATTCGTTGGCCCACTCGTCCCCGCCGAGGTTGGTGCGGTTTTCGTCTGCGGAAAGCCGGCGGAAGCTGTTGTCCAGTACGCCATAGAGTGCAGCATTCTCCGTGTTGACCCGGACATCCTTGGCGGCTGCCTGGAACACCAGCGTGCCGAGTTCGCGGACTACAGCGACCGGGTCCATCTGCTGCCAGAACAGGTGGGAAGCGTCCAGCTCAACACCTACGTGCGTGGCGCCCGTGAGCTCGATCAGTTTGTAGACGTCCGCGGTGTTGAAGACGATGTTCTGCGGGTGAAGCTCCAATGCCACCTTCACCCCATGGTCCGCAGCAAGGCGGTCGGTTTCCTTCCAGAATTCCGCGGCTACCCCCCACTGATAGTCCAGCACGTCCAGTGCTGCGGAATTCCAAGCATTGACCACCCAGTTGACCGTCGTGGCTCCGGGCTCGCCACCGGGCAGACCGGACATGGTCACCACACGGTTCTGTCCCAGGCGTTGGGCCAAGCGGATGGAGCGGCGGATGTCTTCGGCATGCTTCTCACCGATTTCGCGCTTGGGGTGCAGCGGGTTGCCGTTGCAATTCAAGCCTGCAATGGAAACGCCGGTACCCTCGAAAATTCCGAGGTAATCGTCGCGGGCGGCATCGCTCTGGAGGATCTCGTCAAAAGTTGGGACGTGCACGGCAGGCAGGAAGCCGCCGGTGTTGATCTCAATTCCCGTGAGACCCAGATCCGCAATGACCTTCAAAGCCTCCGGCAGCGGACGGTCGTGGAGAATCGCGTTGTAGACGCCGAGCTTCATAGCTGGATCTTCTTTCCGTTGTTCAGGGCCGATTCGGTGACGGCGCCGAGGAGTTCCATGTTGCGTACGCCGTCGTCGAACGTGGCGCAGCGGGGCAGTGATTCTTCATCGCTCAGACCTGCCACTTCTTCGAGGAACGCGCGGGCCTGGTAACCGAACGCGTCGTTCTGGCCGAAGCCGACCTCCGGAGCGTCCATGGCCAGTCCGCCAGTGATGTAGGGGTGGCCAGGACCGAGGATGACCTGGCGATAGCCATTCTCGCTGCCGGACCCGTCGTTGAGGAACAGTTGGATTTCGCTGGGGCGGCGCTGGTCGAACTTTGCTGCGCCGTTTTCGCAGAAGACCTCAAACTGGAGGCTGTTGGCGTGGCCTGCGGCGACGCGGGAGACTTCGAAGCTGCCGGCGCCGTTGGCGAACTCTGCGTTGAAGGCTGCGTAGTCGTCGTTCTCGACAGCCTCGAAGGTGTCGCTGACGGCTACGTGGTCATGACCCATGACGGCGCTCAGCGGTAGGGGCCGCTTGTCGATCGCGGTGGTCAGGCGGCCGCCGCTGATGGATTTGATGTCGCCGCACAGGAATTCGGAGACATAGGTCAGGTGGCTTCCGACGTCGGCCAGCGCGCCGGAACCGGGGCCGCCCTTATAGCGCCAGCTCATGGGGGCGGACGGGCTGAAGCCGTAATCGGTCCAGTACCGGCCGCTGAAGTGCAGGACGTTGCCAAGAACGCCGTTCTGAATGAGGTCCCGGATGTAGGCAATGCCCGGGGTGCGGCGGAAGGTGAAGCCGATTCGGGCCAGGTTTCCGCGGCCTTCGGCAGCGTGCGCAGCTTCGGCCATGGCGCGTGCGTCCTCCAACGAATCGCTAAGGGGCTTCTCGCACAACACATGCTTGCCAGCGGCCAGGAGGCCTTCAACTACCTCGCGGTGGAGTGAGTTGGCAATGACCACGCTGACTACGTCGATATCGTCGGCTTCGGCGATAGCCTGCCACGAGGTGTCATGCCGCTCGTAGCCAAAGCGGCGCGCAGCGAGCGAGCCGAATTCGGCGTTGACGTCACCAATGGAAACCAATCGGATCTGCGGCAGCACCGGGCTGTAGAGGGTAGACGCTGTCCGGTAGGCCGCCGCGTGGGCCTTACCGGCCATACCTGCGCCGATAACCGCGACACCAAGGCTGTCAGCCATGATTTCTCCTTTGAAATTCAGCCGCGGCGGGGAGGCTCAACGGCATTTTGTAGCGCTACAATTTTGTATGCTGACTTTGAGCGTAGCTATGTCTATATGTCCTGTCAATCATCGTCTGATCGACGACCACGCCCGTGGGGGGTATGCCTCATGAATCCACGCATTCCCCAGGCGCGACGACCAACTATTTACGATGTCGCAAAGTCGGCAGGCGTCTCGCCGTCGTTGGTTTCGCTGGTCCTGCAGAATCCTGACCGGGTCAGTGACAAGCGCCGCGAGGCGGTCCGGAATGCCATTGCGGAGCTGGGATACCGCCCCAGTCGGGCGGCGACCACGCTCGCGAGCAACCGGACCAAAAGTATCGGGCTCGTCATCGATGACTATCGCAACCTCTGGTTCGTTGACCTGCTGCGCGGTATGGAATCCATCCTGACGGAGCCGGGCTTCCAAGTCATGCTCGCTGACTCGCGTCCGGGTGAAGACCGCATCAAGGAGGCTGCCGATGGCTTGCTTGCGATGCACGTTGATGGGTTGGTCATCGCGGCGGAACCTGGGGCAGGCGTGCTGGGCGGCACGGTGGTTCCCACGGTCGTGGCCGGGTGGCGTCATGGCGTGCCGGCGGAGGTAAGCCTGATAACCAACGACGACGACGGTGGCGGCGCCATGGCCGCGGACCACCTTCTGCGCCTCGGGCACCGCAGCGTCGGACACCTTTCGGGATCGGGTGGTGCCGCTGCCCACAGAAGGGCAGGTTTTCAGGGGCGCGCCCGGCAGGCCGGTATGGATCTGGTGGTTGCGGGGGAGGAGGGAGGTACTTCGGAAGAGGACGGCTACGCTTCCGCGTGCTGGCTTTTAGACCATCATCCTGGCATTACGGCGATTTTCGCTGCCAACGACACTATGGCGCTGGGCGCCCTCGGCGCCATAAAGTCCCGCGGCCTGGCGGTGCCGGAGGATATTTCGTTGGTCGGTTACGACAATTCATCCTTGGCAAAGTCGCGCTTTTTGGAGCTGACGTCCGTGGATAACCGCAGCGACCTGGTGGGCATGGAGGTGGCGCGGGTGCTGCTGGATCGAATCCAGGGCCACGCCCCGGGCCCCCACAGAAAATTGATCGATCCTGCCTTGGTTGTCAGGGGAACAACTGCTGTACCGTCCGTCAGGCATTGAGATTTGGGTCCGCCACGTCCAAACATACTAATGTCAGGACAAACTATTGACATTCGTGAGCCAAGTCACCATGATCAAACGTAGACGGTGCTCCGGAGGCTGCAAGGTGGCGGCCCGGGCCTGGGATCAAAGGAGATTATGGTGACTGGTTTTTCGTGGCGCAAAGCAGCACTGGTAGCGGCAGTTGTGCCGATGGTGGCTCTGAGTGCTTGTTCGAGTGGCGGCGGGAGGGCTCCCGAGGCTGGTTCCGCCGGTGGGGGAGGCCAGGTGGCCACCACGGAGCGGATGAAGATTGCGTTGATTGCCCACGCACCCGCGGGTGACACTTTCTGGGACACCGTACGGAAGGGTGCCGAGGAAGCCGCGGCGAAGGACAATGTGGAGCTGCTGTACACCTCCGATCCGGAGGCCGGCCGGCAGGCGCAGCTCATTGAACAGGCCGTGGATCAAAAGGTGGACGGCATCGCCGTAACGCTTGCCACCCCGGATGCACTCAAAGATGCACTGAAGAAGGCAACGGACGCCGGCATTCCGATCGTCAGTTTCAATGCCGGCGAGGCGGCCTCCGCGCAGCTTGGGGCGTTTACGCACTTCGGTTCAAATGAAAAGCTCGCCGGCGAGGCAGTGGGTACGCGCCTGGCAGAGGGCGGCTACAAACACCCGGTATGCGTGATCCAGGCGCAAGGGCACGTCGGACTGGAAGCCCGGTGCGCAGGTGTTAAGGCTAAAGTCCCAGGGACGGAGATCCTCTACGTCAACGGAGCCGATATGACATCGGTGGAGTCTACGGCCACCGCAAAACTGCAGGCCTCCAAGGATGCCGACGTCATCATCGGCCTCGGTGCTCCCATCACACTGACGCTGTTGAAATCAGTCAGCACGGCCGGGAGTTCGGCAAAGGTGGCGAGCTTCGATCTCAATAAGGAACTCGCCCAAAAGGTTGCCGATGGCAGTGTCCTGTTCACTGTCGACCAGCAGCCGTGGCTCCAGGGCTACGGAGCCGTGGATGCTCTGTGGCAGAACAAGCGCGGCGGCTTCAAGGTCGGTGGCGGCCAGTCAGTGCTCACCGGGCCGGCCATCGTTGATCAGTCCAACGCTGCCGACGTCTTGAAGTTCGCTGAACAGGGTATCCGCTAACAGCCAGTTGGCCGGGCCGGCCCCGCGGCCGGCCCGGCAACAAGGAGAATTATTATGACCATCACTCAAAAGCTCACTCCTCCCGCCCTTGATGAGCGGGTCGCACGCCGCAGCCCATTGCAAAAGATGCTCGGGCGGCCCGAGGTTGGTGCCCTCGTCGGCGCCATCGTACTTTTTATCTTCTTTGCTTTGGTCTCCCCGACGTTCACCCAACCCAACGCCCTCGCCACCGTGCTGTATGGAAGCTCAACCATCGGAATCATGGCGGTTGGAGTCTCACTTCTGATGATCGGTGGAGAGTTCGACCTCTCCACAGGTGTCGCTGTGATCTCTTCGGCCCTGACTGCCTCGATGTTCAGCTGGTACTTCAGCACTAACGTCTGGGTCGGTGTGATCCTGGCCTTGCTGGTTTCACTGGCCATCGGTTTCATCAACGGGTGGATCCTCATGAAGACCAAGCTCCCGAGCTTCATCGTCACCCTCGCAACGTTCCTGATGCTGACCGGCCTGAACCTGGGTTTGACCCGGCTGATAGGTGGCTCCGTCTCCTCACCATCCATCTCGAACATGGACGGCTTCGACACCGCACGTGGGGTCTTCGCCTCGTCGGTGAACATCGCGGGCATCGACGTCAAGATCACAGTTTTCATCTGGATCGCCCTCGTAGCGGTCGCCACCTGGGTTCTCATGCGGACCCGGGTAGGGAACTGGATCTTCGCAGTTGGAGGTGACGCGAATGCCGCCCGGGCTGTTGGTGTCCCGGTCAAGGCCACCAAGATTGGTCTGTTCATGGGCGTTGGCTTCTGCGGTTGGATCCTGGGCATGCACAACCTCTTCGCCTTCGACACGGTGCAGTCCGGCGAAGGCGTGGGCAATGAGTTTCTCTACATCATCGCCGCAGTCATCGGAGGGTGCCTTCTCACAGGTGGCTACGGTTCAGCGGTGGGTGGCGCTATCGGCGCGTTTATCTTCGGCATGGCCAACAAGGGGATTGTGTACGCACAGTGGAACCCGGACTGGTTCAAGTTCTTCCTGGGCCTGATGCTGTTGCTCGCCACCATCGTCAACCTCATCGTCAAGCGCCGCGCGGAACTCAAGTAAGGGGCCAAGGAAATGAATGCCAAAGCAATCGACCAGGAAACACTGCTTAAGAACGAAAGCGACCCCCTGACCCACACACCCGTGCACCTTCTCTCCCTGGAAGGAGTGGGCAAACATTACGGCAACATCATCGCGCTGAGCGACGTCACCATGGCCGTGGACAACGGCCGTGTGACCTGCGTACTGGGCGATAACGGCGCGGGCAAGTCAACGCTGATCAAAATCATCGCCGGCCTCCACCAGCATGACGAAGGCCAGCTCAACATCATGGGGGAGGAACGAAAGTTTGGTTCCCCCCGTGATGCCTTGGATGCGGGTATCGCAACGGTGTACCAAGACCTTGCAGTGGTTCCGTTGATGCCGATCTGGCGGAACTTCTTTCTTGGCTCGGAGCTCACCAAGGGCTTCGGACCGTTCAAGAGCATGGATGTTGAACAGATGAAGGCCATCACGCTCAAGGAACTGGCCGAGATGGGCATTGACCTGCGCGATGTGGAGCAGCCTATTGGTCAGCTTTCCGGCGGTGAACGCCAGTGTGTCGCGATTGCCCGTGCCGTGTACTTTGGCGCGAAAGTCCTCATTCTGGACGAGCCCACTGCGGCGTTGGGCGTCAAACAGTCAGGTGTGGTGCTGCGCTACATCCTCCAGGCCCGCGACCGCGGCCTCGGCGTCATCTTCATCACCCACAACCCGCACCACGCCTTCCCCGTGGGTGATCGGTTCCTGCTGCTCAAACGCGGCAAATCGATTGGCTACTACGACAAGAAGGACATCACCCTGGACGAGTTGACTGCTCAGATGGCCGGCGGTGCAGAGCTTGCCGAACTCGCCCACGAGCTGGAGCAGTTGGGTGGCCATGGCGACGTCGTCGAAGCGGTCAAGGCCGAGGTAGCCGACGTCGACGATACCGTGAACGCCGGTGGCCCGAAACACGCCTGACGCGAGCCGGTGGCGGGGTGTTCCGGAGCTTGTTCCGGAGCACCCCGCGTCGCTGTGCACTCCATCCAGGCGGGTCTCACGTCACACATCAGAAGGGAAAACCATGCCGATCCGGGTAGGCGTCATCGGCGCCGGAATCATGGGCGCGGACCATATCAGGAACCTCTCCACCACCATCGGCGGAGCCGAAGTCACTTTTGTGGCAGATCTCGACGCCCAACGCGCCGCCGCGGCGGCGCCGGCTTCCGCACGCGTCACTACGGACCCGTCAGAACTGATCAACTCCAGTGTGGTGGACGCCGTGGTGGTTGCCTCGCACGATTCCACGCATGCCGGTTTGGTTTTGGAGTGCTTCGAGGCGATGACCCCGGTGCTGTGCGAGAAGCCGCTGGCACCAACAATGTTGGAAAGTCTGGAAGTCGTGGCTGCCGACGCCGACATGGTTGCCGCAACGGGAAGCTCGCTTCTTTCCCTTGGTTTCATGAGGCGCTTTGACCCGGGCTACGTGGCACTCCGGAAAACCGTGCAGGAGAGGTTGCAGGGGGAGCCCCTGGTGGTTCATTGCATCAGCCGCAATGCTTCCGCAGCACCCGGAACCACCTCGGAATCCGCCATTACCAATTCGGCCATTCACGAGCTGGATATCATTCCCTGGCTCTTGGACTCGCGCATTGCGGAAGTTTCGTGGCAGGCAGGAAAAAGCACCCGAAACGCAGGAGACGGGCTGCAGGATCCGTCGTTCATGACACTTCGTACCGCAGATGGAACACTCACCACGCTGGAGCTCTTTCTCAATGCCCGGTATGGCTACACCACCCGCTGCGAGGTGGTCTCCGAGCTGGGAACCACGGCGTTGCAGGACACCTCCCTGCTCGGAATCGAGCAGGACGGAACAAAGCAGCGGGTCATCCCGCCTGACTGGCGCCCCCGTTTCGCCGACGCGTACCGGATCCAGTTGCAGGCCTGGATCTCCGCACTTGCCAACGGAGAGAAGCCGCCATTGGCGGGCGCGCAGGAAGGACTCAACGCTGCCCTCGTTGCGCAGGCAATGATCCAATCACTGCACAGCAACGGCGCCTCGACGAAAGTCAGCTACTCATGATGCATGCTTTGCTCCCGCAGTCCCGCGTTCCGGAATCCCGGGATGCTCCGGCCCTTCGCTGGGGCATCATGGGACCGGGGTGGATCGCCGAACGGTTCGCAGAATCTGTCCTGGCGCATACCGGGCAGGTGATAACCGCCGTCGGATCCCGTTCGCTGAGCCGGTCGAAAGCCTTTGCGGAGTCATTCAACGTACCTGCCGCCTATGGCAGCTATGAGGAACTCTCCGCCGCTCCGGACGTGGACATTGTCTACGTGTGCACGCCCCACACCGCGCATTACGCATCAGCGGTGTTGGCGATCGACGCCGGAAAGCACGTACTGATCGAAAAGCCCCTTGGGCTCAATGCCCACCAGGCGAGGGACATTGCTTCGCGGGCAGGAGCCGCGGGAGTGTTTGCCGCCGAAGCCATGTGGACCTTCTTCCTGCCGAAATTCGATGTGATCAGGCAACTCCTGGAGGCAGGAACGCTCGGTACCGTCACTACCGTTGTTGCCGAGTATGGTGAGCACTTCGATCCCTCCCACCGCATCTTCAATCCCGAATTGGCCGGAGGCCCCCTTCTTGACCTCGGCACGTACCCGCTGGCGCTGGTCACGGAGGTGTTGGGCAGTCCGCTCCGGCTTCATGCACTGGGGCAGCCCCACGAGACAGGGGTTAATGCTCAATTGTCAGCCATCATGATCTTCGACGGGGGTGCGCAGGCAACCGTGAACACCCACCTGCACAATTTAACGCCCACCGCAGCATCGATTGTTGGTACGAAGGCCACTCTGGTGATTGAAGGCCCCTTCAACATGCCTGGCGCGTTCGAGGTCAGATTTCCCGAGGGGACCCGACTTCGTTACGACGAAGCAGCAGCCGGCCATTTTGAAGGCTTGCACTACGAGGCAGCAGCCGTGGCCCGCACCATTGCCGAAGGTGGCCTGCAGGCGAGCCAAAGAAGGCTCGCAGATTCCATTCGCACACTTGAAGTCGCTGACGAGATCCGCCTCCAGCTGGGAATCGTGTTCCCTGGCGAAGGCGACGTGCCGGCTCAGCCCACCCCGATCCTGTAGCAGTACTTTCCCGGAAGGAACATCATGAAAGACATCATTCTCGGCCTGGTCGGCGTGGGACGCATCGGCGTCATGCACGCGAACAACATCACTGCGTTGAACGCAGGCCTTGGCAACAAAGGTGTCACGGTCCGGCTTCGCCTCACTGACGTGGCCGCTGACCACGCGAGGGCGGTCGCGGCGGACCTCGGCGCTGAATTTGTGCCGACGGTCGCGGACCTTATCTCCTCCGGTGTGGACGGCCTGGTCATAGCAACTGGAACAGGGACACACCCCGAGCTTATTCGGGCCGGAGTGGACGCTGGCATTCCGGTCTTTTGCGAGAAGCCGGTGGCAATGAACGTCGCTGACGCGCTTCCGGTGCTGGACTACGTCAGGGACAACAACGGCGTGGTGCAGATCGGCCATCAACGCCGGTTCGACGCAGGCTACCTCGAAGCACAACGCGCCTATCAGGCCGGAGAACTGGGGTGGATCCATTCGTTGCGTGCCGTTACCTGCGATATGACGCCGCCGCCCGTGGAGTTCCTGGCGACATCCGGCGGTCTGTTCCGCGACTGCTCGGTCCACGATTTCGACATCCTCCGCTGGCTGACAGGCCGGGAAATTGTTGAGGTGTATGCGAAGGGATCAAACAACGGTGATCCGGCCATTGGCGATGTGGGCGACGTCGACACGGCACTGGCTGTTGTCACTTTCGACGACGGCACCATGGGAACGGTCTCGGCAAGCCGCTACAACGGGGCAGGCCACGACGTCCGCCTGGAGATCCAGGGTTCCAAGAATTCAGTCATGGTGGGCCTGGACCCGGAGACCGCCATGGTTTCGGCTGAACCGGGTGTCACCTTCCCGGCAGGGAATCCGCATCAGACCTTTGCCGAGCGCTTTGACCAGGCATACCGCTCCGAAATGGCGGCATTCGTTGAGTTGATTCTGGGCGAGCGGGAGAACCCGTGTACGCCGGAAGATGCCGTGGCAGCATCCCGGGTGGCAGACGCGGCCCAGGAATCGCTGGTCACCGGAGCACCGGTTAAGGTGGCTTTGACAGTCACGTTCTGACGAACAAAAAAGCCTCCTCCAGGATCCAACGGATTCAGGAGGAGGCTTTCTTTTCGCAGCGAAAGGCCACCGGCCGGATCAAACCCCGAACGGAAGCCGCGGGTCGATGTCCTGGCCGTCCCAGCTCTGCCGAACCCAGCCGTGGTGGGGGTCGTCGCTGATGAGCCATTCGCGGACCGGTCCGGGGCCAGCCATCACGTTGAGGTAGTACATGTCATAGCCCGGAGCAGCCATGGCGGGGCCATGCCAGCCGTAGGGGACCAGGACTACGTCACCTGTGCGGACTTCTGCCGAAACATCGATGGGGCGCTCATCAGAGGCATATACCCGCTGGTAGCCAATGGCATCCGCGTCGGAGGGAGCGCCGGAGCCGGCGGCAACCTGGGTCTCGAAATAGTAGATCTCCTCGAGGTGCGTTTCTCCGTCCTTCTCCTCGTCATGCTTATGCGGGGGATAGGAGGACCAGTTGCCGGCGGGGGTGATGACCTCGCAGACAATAAAACGGTCTGCTTCCAGAGCTGCGGGTGTCCCGAAATTGTGGACTTGCCGTGAGCAATTGCCGGCCCCACGCAATTCAACCGGCGTCTCAGCAGCCATAACCAGCCGCGTTGGGTAGGAGGCTTGTGCCGGGGCGGTGGCGACGGCGACGCGGCCGCCGTCGGACGAACTGATGGTGACTGCTTTGCCTATGCCTGAATACAAGACGTCACTGGGCCCGTTGAATACGGATGGTCGTCCCGCAAGGGGGTGTTCGACGCCGTCCACCGTGACAGTGAACGATCCATTGAGGGGAACCACAATCCGTTCCTCACTGTCCGCCGGAAGTTCGACGGCGGTGCCCGCGGTGAGGGTGGCGACCTTCAGGCCCGTATGGGCCCAGCCGTCCACCACCGTTGCGGAGTCGGAGGTTCCGAGTGAAATATCCCAGTCGCCGTCGGCGGCAGTGCCCAGGGGGTAGACCCAATTGGTCATGGCAGGGGAGTCCTTTGCGTTTAGCGCTGTACGAGAGTCATTTCAAAGCTGTAGGAGTCGGCGCGGTAGACGTGATGGCCGGTTTCGACCCGTCGTCCGGTGTCGTCCACTGCGGTACGTTCCATGGTGACCAAAGCAGAGTTGACGTCGGTTTCCAGAAGGGGTGCCTGATAGTCATTGGCAATCATGGCGCCGATGCGCTGCGTGGCCAGGCGGAAGTTCACTCCGCCTCTGCGCAAAATCGAGTAGAGGCCCTCTGCCGCAAGCATGGCTTCGTCCATGGTGGCGATGTCGTCGCGGACCCAGTTCTCCATCAGCGCCAACGGCTTTCCGCCCACTTTGCGCAGGCGGGTGAAGTGGTAGACCTTGGAACCGGCCGGGAGTTGCAGAGTTGCCAGAGTTGGCGCGTCAGCCTCCATGTGGGAGAAGCTCAGTACTTCCGTAGTGGGTTTCTTGCCATTGTTCGTGAGGTCGTCAAACAGGCTTGAGAGCTCCAGCGGCCGGCGGACCTGGCTGGAGACCACCTGGGTCCCTACGCCCCGTTTGCGGACCAGAAGGCCGGAACGGACCAGTTCATCCATGGCTTTACGCATGGTGGGCCGGGACAAGTTGAGCTGCGCTGCGAGATCGATTTCGTTATCCAACCGGCTTCCGGGCTCCAGGAGGCCGCTGTGGATCGCGGCTTCGATGCCTTGGACAACCTGATGGTAAAGGGGTACGGGGGAGGATCGGTCGATGTTCAGACCAAGTTGATTCGCCACTGAATGTTCCCCGCGTTCCCGGCTCACCTCCGCTCCGCCACTACGTACGACGAGCCGAGTATGTCACCCTTTGTTCTTTTGATAGGACATGCCTTCGTTTTTTCGATACTAGCAGGACTGCAGCAAGGGTCAAGTGCGGCGAAGACGGCCATTTCCTCTAACAAGGGCTGGCGCGCCATGTCCTGACGTCAGCCCAGCGCTGGCCGCATTGGTTCGAAGTTTGCTGCGAACTGAAGAGAGGTGTGGGGTCAAGCCGCGATGCTGTTGGGTGTGGACGATCGGGGAGGACCCCAAGACACTTACTTTACATAATGTAGATTATCGGCGTTATTACCAAGCGTCGGGAAGGGGGTACGTCCAAGCCTCATCGCACTCAGCTCCCCAAGCGTGCGGCCGCGTTCTTTTGGATTTCCGCGGCCTTGGCTGAGTAGTCGGCAATGATGCGCAATTCCTCGTCGCTGTAGCCCTCAAGCAAGGCTGTTAGTCCATTCATGAAGTCGACAAAATATGGCGTTGCGGCAGTAACTTGATCGCCGACCAGCTCTATCAGGACCTTCCGCTTATCCTCGTCATGTCTGACCCTGCGGGCTATTCCCTTGCTTTCCAGGCGCTGCATGAGCCCGGTCACCGAGGCTGGCGCCAGGCCCGAGTGCTGGCCGAATTCTCCAGCCGTCATGGGTCCAAGCCGCAGCAGGATGTCTATGGCTTTGCCTTCCGTTGCGGACAATCCGCGGAGTTCGGAGAGCTTTGTGTGGAACATGACGGCCGCCGTCGAGAGCTCCCTTCCGGAGGCGTAAACAGCTTCGAGCAGGGCCTTTCGGGCGTCCAGGTCGTTGTCTGACTGCATTCACCGAGGCTAGCAAGATATTTCGTGATTCCGAAAGGATTGACCACCCAGAGTCATGGCTATATATTTCGTTTGACCGAACGAAATATATCTGGAGGCCTTGATGCTGAACTGCATGATCGTTGGTGCCGGTATTGCGGGACTCTCAAGTGGGATAGCGATGCACAAGGCCGGTCATCGTCATCTTCGAGGCCTACGGAGAGCCGTCGGATGGCATCGGCGGGTTCCTGACCGTGGCCGTCAACGGTTTCGATGCCCTGGACACTCTTGGGCTCAAAGCCGCGGCGGGCCATTTGGGTTTCAGCACTCCCCTGATGTCCATGTACTTGGGAAGCAACGGTAAACACCTCGTTGACTTCGACTACGGAGGGTCTTTGCCTGACGGCACCACCGCCCGGACCATGACTCGATCCGAGCTGTACAGCATGCTGCGGCAAGAAGTGGGCCGGCGGGGCATCCGCATCGAGTACGGCAAGCGGTTGACCGAAGTGGAGGAAATGCCCGACGGCGTAAGGGCCGGTTTCCACGACGGAACCACTGCGCATGGAGACATCGTGGTTGGTGCCGATGGCCTCCACTCACGGGTCAGAACGCTGATTTACCCCGAATCACCGGAACCAAGGAACATTCCGTTGCTCAACACGGGCGGCATCGTCCCTGCGGGAGTTCTGCCGCCTGGCCTGTTGGACGTCGAAGCCGGGCGGATGAAGATGGTTTTCGGCAAGCGCTGCTTCTATTGCTACATGCAGGATCCCGACGGCCGGACCTGGTGGTTTGCCAACCCCCTGCAACGGACCTCTGAAGATCCCGCCACCTTGGACGCCGAGGCCCGAAAGGCGTGGTTGACCAAGCTCGTCGGCGGGGACCGCACCATCATGGCAGCCATCATCACCGCAACGGATGACATCATCAGGCCCTACACCACCTCGGATTTCCCCAGCATTCCGCGCTGGCAGCGCGGGAGGCTTGTTCTGGTGGGTGATGCCGCCCACGCAGCTTCGCCGTCGTCGGGGCAGGGCGCATCCATGGCAATCGAAGACGCAGTCACACTGGGTCGTTCGCTCCAAGGGCTGGAGTCGGTGTCAATACCGGAGGCGCTGGCGCGATATGAGAACGAACGCCGCACGCGGGCGGAAGCGGTCGTGGAATGGGGCCGCAGGAATGCGGCGCCGAAGATCCGCGGCCAGTTCAAGCGCGTTTTCGAGGACCTGGTCCTGCCTGCGGTCTTCCGCGGCATTGCCCGCAAGTCGGAGGACAACTTCGACTGGGTGTATCGGCATCACATTGAGTGGGACACTGCGACTTCAGGCGTCCACTGAGCGGAAAGATGTCAGGAAGATGGCCGCAACGGAACTGCGGGCCGGGCATGGACTATGCCGACCCGCAGCGCTTGGAGTTGTCAGGCGCCCACGTAAGCGGCCAAGTGCTTGCCCGTCAGCGTCGACTTCCCGGCCACAAGCTCAGCCGGCGTTCCGGCGAAAACGATCGTGCCGCCGTCGTGCCCGGCCCCTGGACCCAGGTCGATAATCCAGTCAGCGTGCGCCATCACAGCTTGGTGGTGCTCGATCACAATGACTGATTTGCCCGACTTGACCAGGCGATCCAGCATTCCCAGCAGGTTCTGTACATCGGCCAGGTGCAGACCGGTGGTCGGCTCGTCCAGGATGTAGATCTCACCCTTTTCGGACATCTGGGTGGCCAGCTTCAGCCGTTGGCGCTCACCGCCGGACAAAGTTGTCAGCGGCTGACCAAGGGTCAGATAGCCGAGGCCAACATCCGCCAAACGGTCCAGGATCTTGTGGGCCGCCGGCGTTTTGGCTTCACCTTCCTTGAAGAAGACTTCGGCTTCATCCACAGACATTGCAAGCACTTCTGCAATATTGCGGTCCCCCAGCTTGTATTCAAGAACTGAGGCCTGAAATCGCTTTCCATCGCATTCCTCGCAGGTGGACTCCACGGTCGCCATGACTCCGAGGTCCGTGTAGATGACACCGGCGCCATTACAGGTAGGGCATGCACCTTCCGAGTTTGAGCTGAACAACGCCGGCTTCACACCGTTTGCCTTCGCAAAGGCTTTACGGACGGGTTCCAGAAGTCCGGTGTAGGTGGCGGGGTTGCTCCTGCGCGAGCCGCGGATGGCGCCTTGGTCGATCACCAACACGCCCTCACGCGTCGCCACCGAACCATGGATCAGTGAGCTTTTGCCAGAACCTGCCACGCCGGTGAGGACGCAGAGAACCCCCAAGGGGATATCGACGTCGACATTTTTGAGGTTGTTCGTTGAGGCTCCCCGTATCTCCAGCCGGCCGGAAGCGGAACGCACAGAATCCTTGATCGAAGCACGATCGTCCAAGTGTCGCCCGGTGATGGTGTCGCTCCCCCGCAAACCCTCCAGATTTCCCTCGTAACAGACGGAGCCTCCGCCGGTTCCTGCGCCGGGGCCAAGGTCAACCACGTGGTCGGCGATCGCGATCGTTTCGGGCTTGTGCTCCACCACCAGCACGGTGTTGCCCTTGTCCCGCAATTGCAGCAACAGCTGGTTCATCCGTTCGATGTCGTGCGGATGGAGTCCGATGGTGGGTTCGTCAAAAACATAGGTCACGTCAGTGAGGGAGGATCCCAGGTGCCGGATCATCTTGGTACGCTGCGCCTCTCCCCCGGACAGTGTGCCGGCAGGCCGGTCGAGCGAGAGATAGCCGAGGCCGATCTCCGCGAAAGAATCCAAAAGGTGCTGGAGTCCTTTCAGGAGGGGCGCCACCGAGGGCTCATGGAGTTCACGGATCCAGCCGGCGAGGTCGCTGATCTGCATGGTGCAGACATCGGCAATGCTCTTGCCGTTGATCTTGGAAGACCGCGCTTCGGGGCTCAACCTGGTGCCCTCGCACTCCGGGCACGTAGTGAACGTGATGGCCCGCTCAACGAAGGCGCGAATGTGGGGCTGCAAGGCGTCCACGTCCTTGCTGAGCATCGACTTCTGGATCTTGGGGATGACGCCTTCGTAAGTGAGGTTGATGCCCTCCACCTTGATTTTGGTGGGCTCACGGTACAGGAGGTCGTGGAGTTCCTTCTTGGTGAACTTGGCGATGGGCTTGTCCATATTGAAGAACCCGGAACCGCTGAAGATCCGTCCATACCAACCATCCATGGTGTAACCGGGAATGGTGAGCGCGCCCTCGCTGAGCGACTTGGTGTCGTCGTAGAGTGCTGTGAGATCGAAGTCGTTGACGGACCCCATGCCTTCACAGCGTGAACACATACCGCCCAAGCGGTTGAACGTTGCTTTCTCTGTCTTGGTTTTGCCCTCGCCGCGCTCTACTGTGATGGCTCCACTGGCCTTCACCGTGGGGACGTTGAAAGAGTAGGCGTTGGGTGAACCGATGTGCGGCTGGCCGAGGCGGCTGAAGAGGATCCGCAGCATGGCGTTGGCGTCCGTGGCGGTGCCAACTGTTGAACGGGGGTTGGAGCCCATGCGCTCCTGGTCAACGATGATCGCCGTCGTGAGGCCTTCCAACACGTCCACGTCGGGGCGGGCCAGCGAGGGCATGAAGCCCTGGACGAAAGCGCTGTATGTTTCGTTGATCATGCGCTGCGACTCTGCAGCGATCGTGGCGAAAACCAAGGAGCTCTTTCCTGAGCCGGAGACACCCGTGAACACCGTGAGCCGGCGCTTGGGAATCTCGATGCTGACGTCCTTCAGGTTGTTCTCCCGCGCACCCTGGACCCTGATGAGATCGTGGGTGTCTGCGACATGCGACTCGGGAAACTCCGTGTCAGTGCTCGCGGCAATAGTCATCATTTCTCCATCTGTGGGGCGGCGCTGCCCAACAGTCCCCCGTCGGCGTCGCCTGGCTATCCGTGACCAACCTCGGTCAGTAAGTTCGATTCTGCCATTGTCTTCCACCGTTTACTCGCTAAGAATGAAGCATGCCGGTATACGTGAGGTCCCTTGAAACCGCAGTTCCGCCAACAATCCTCGTCCAGCAGCAGGCCCGCGAAGTCTTCGCCTCCCAACCAGGCCTGACACGATTGGGAACGCGCCTGGTCACCACCTGTTTCGACTCAGCAGCAATCGACACCCGCTACACGGCCGTTGCCGAACTCAGCCTTGATGCCCACCCGGAGAATCCAAAGTTTTTCGACCCCGAAACCAACAGGGTCCTCAGCCCCAGCACCAAGGTGCGCAACGAAATTTTCGCTACCGAAGCCACCAAGCTGTTTGTGGAGGCCGGAAAGACGGCGGTTGCCCAAGCTTCCGGTATCGACCTCGATGACATTACCCACGTCATCACAGTGTCCTGTACGGGCTTTTTCAACCCGGGCCCCGATTACAAGGTTGTCAGGGCCTTGGGCCTGAACCCTGCCGTTCAGCGCTACCACCTGGGTTTCATGGGTTGCTACGCCGCGTTTCCTGCCCTCAAAGCCGCCAAGCAGTTCTGTGTTGCCGATCCCGAGGCGGTAGTCCTGGTGATCTGTGTTGAACTCTGTTCCCTTCACGTCCGCACGTCCAACGATCCCGACACCATCATGGGTTCAGCCATCTTCGGTGATGGTGCCGCGGCCGCCATCGTGACGGCACGGGAACCAGAAGGCCCTGAACCGGTTATCAGGCTGGATCACTTCGAAACGGTTCTTACCCCTGTCGGCGAGGAAGCCATGGCCTGGAATATCGGCGACGAAGGATTTGAAATGGTGCTGGGCTCCTACGTTCCCCACATCATCGAGGAACACATCACGGGCGCACTTGAACCACTCCTCGCCAGGGAGCCGGAGCTGGCCGGACTCCCTTACCGGGACATCACCCATTGGGCCATTCATCCGGGCGGCCGCAGCATCCTGGACAAGGTGGAGTCCAGGCTGGAACTGACCCAGGAGCAGTTGATTCCGGCTCGGGAGACGCTGCGTGAATACGGCAACATGAGCAGCGCCACGGTGCTCTTCGTCCTGAAGTACATGCTGGGCCAGGCCGCCACCGAACGCGAGGAACGGATCTGTTCCATGGCGTTCGGGCCGGGCCTGACGGTGGAGACGGGCCTCTTCACGCTGGTCTCCCCCGATCTGTGAGTCCTTGGGGGTCCCTTCAGAAGAGGGATCTGTCGTCCGTGGAGGAGATGGACAAGGCTGACTGCGACCCCGATCGCCTCACCCGGACCTATGCCAGGTTTCTGGTGGTCAACAGGCTTCTGTCGAGGTGGCACAGTACCTACCGCCACAGGATCAGGCCGGTGTTGGCTGCCAAGGGTGCAGCGTCGCTTCTGGACATTGGATGCGGCAGCGGTGACGTGGCACGGAGTCTCGCCGGGTGGGCCCGGAAGGATGGCTTCAGCCTCGCGGTGACTGCGATCGATCCCGATGCCAGGGCTTTTGCCTTTGCCTCGAAGGTTCCCGCGATGGAGGGTGTCACGTACCGTCAAGCACACAGTTCCGAGCTCGTAGCAGAAGGGTTGGTTTTCGATTTCGTCATCTCCAACCACATCCTTCACCACCTGGATGCCGGGCAAATCGCCGGTGTCCTCCGCGATTCTGAGGCGCTCAGCGGCGGCCTCGTGCTCCACAACGACCTCAAACGCAGTAACCTCTCCTACCTGCTGTTCATGGTCGGCTTCTGGCCCTTGGGCGTGGGCTCCTACATCTGGGGTGACGGCTTGGTGTCCATCAAACGCAGCTACACAGCCCCGGAACTGGAATCCACCGTTCCGGAGGGCTGGCGGGTCGAGGCAAACGGCCCATGGCACCACCTGCTGGTCCATAAGGAGCGCACGGCCTTTGATCCAAGGGCAGAAAATGTTTGACGTTGTGATCGTCGGTGCCGGACCCGTGGGACTGTTCATGGGAGCCCTGTTGCTTCAACGGGGGCATCAGGTGCGGATCCTGGAACGGAGGTCCAGCCGGAGTGACAGTTCGCGGGCCATCGGTATCCATCCGCCGGCGTTGTCGAAACTGGCCCGCGCCGGGGTTGCCGAAGAGTTGGTTGCCGCCGGCGTCCATATCCACCGGGGCGTTGCCTACAGCCAGGGGCGCATGGTTGCCAGGCTGGCGTTCGACGGCGACCCCGAGTTCCCGTTCATCCTTGCGGTACCGCAGACGGTCACCGAAAAGGTCCTGGAGAGGACCGTCATGGATTTGGACTCCGCGGCGATCGTCCGCGGCGCGGATGTCCAGGAAGTGGTGGATGACTTCAGGTCCGTCCGTGTCGCGGCGGATTCAGCCGCCGGCAGCCTCGAGTTCCGCGCGCGGTTGGTGGTGGCCGCTGATGGGGCGCACTCCGCGATCCGCCAAAGGATTTTGCCGCATTTGCCGCCACGGAGCTATCCGGACTGCTACATCATGGGCGATTTCGCTGATGCCACCCTTCACGGCACGGATGCCGTCCTCTATCTGGAACCGGCCGGGATTGTGGAGTCGTTTCCGCTGCCGGGCGGGGTACGCAGATGGGTGGTGAGGATGGGGTCACCGGACAAGGGCACGACGGCGGCCGGGCTGGCTGAGCTGATCGGCGCCAGAACGGGCGAAGTGCCGGACGCCCGGAGCAACACCATGCTGAGTGCCTTCGAGGTGCGGTCCCGGCTTGCGGCACGAATGGTCCACGGCCGGGTGGTGTTGCTCGGCGATGCCGCCCATGAAATCAGCCCGATCGGTGGTCAAGGCATGAATCTGGGCTGGTTGGACGCTGCGGCACTCGCACCCATCATGGATGCTTCATTGGGTGGGGCCGACGTAGGGCGGCTGCTGGAGCACTTCGAGAGGTCCCGCAGAAAGGCAGCCCAACGCGCTTCGCGTCAGGCCGGGCTCAACATGGCGCTGGGCAGGCCGTTGCCATCGTCGGTCATGGAAGCCCGGAACAGGTTCTTCGCCGGCGTGCTCGGGCTTCCTTCGATAGCAGGGCTGGTGGAACGGCGCTTCACCATGCGTTAGCTATCCGGCGTCGTGTAGTAGCAGTCGTACGTATCCTGGCTGACGATCAGCCCGTCCCGCAGCTCAAAGACCGCTGTGCTCCTGGCCCTGATGGTATCGCCACGGTCCCAGTGCGGCAGGTCAAGGAGCAGCGTGGCGGACCAGTTCATCTCGAGGACCACGCGGTCACCTTCGCTGGTGCTGCGGACTACCTCGAATCGCTGATCGGCAACAATGTCCTTGCTGTGGTCGGCGCCGGCCAGAGTGTCCTGCAGGTTCCTTGTGGAACCAGTTTTGGACAAGGCGTGGGGCCACTCAGTGAGTTGAAAGTCCTCGGCAAGGTAAGGCCGCAGCTCAGCAGCTCCACCGCCGGCTTCAACAGTTCTGACGAACCCGAGTACACGGTCCAAAGAAGATGAATCGGTCATTCGTCGAGCCTAGCCCAACGCAACGCACACCCGTGGCGATAGGCTCGTGCCATGAACCATCAACCTCATCACGAGGCCGCGAGCCCAGCCACGGACTTGAACCCCACCCAGATCCGGGACGCTGTCCGCAGATTGCTCGATGCGGAAGAACTTCCCCCGATCGTCCAGGCCGGACACCCCGTGCTGCGCCAACTCGCTGCACCGTACGATGGCCAGCTGGACGATGTTGAACTGATGGCCTTGGTGGATCGGATGCGCGGGGTTATGCATGACGCTCCCGGCGTCGGGTTGGCTGCTCCCCAGCTGGGCATCCCCCTGCAGCTGGCCGTGCTGGAGGATCAGTACGATCTCGACCCCGCATCCGCCGCGGTGCGGCATCGGGAGCATATGGAGTTTTTCGCCATAGTGAACCCGCAGTGCCGTCCGCTGGGGGTGGAGACGGCCTCCTTCTATGAGGGCTGCCTGTCCGTCAACGGTTACCAGGCAGTGGTGACCCGTCACCGGAATGTAGAGCTGAGCTACGCTACAACCGCGGGTGAGCCTGTCGAGGAATGGTTCTCAGGCTGGCAGGCGCGCATTGTGCAACACGAGACGGACCACCTCCTCGGCACGCTGTACCTGGACCGTGCCGAAATCAGGTCGTTGTCCAGCAATGCGGAGCACTCAGCCCGGTGGGCTTCGCCTGAGATCGAGGATGCACGCCGGAGCCTGGGTTTCCTGCGCTGACGGCCCACCCCAGGCTAAGCGGACCCCTAAGCCTCCACGTGATTCGATGCAGTAGGCAGGTACCGGGCCCACCAGCCAAGGATGTGGTCAAAGCGCTGCCTCCGGTGGTGCGGCGTCCCGGATCTGGACAATTCGTGGTCCTCGCCCGGGAACACCAACAAAGCGGTGTCAACTCCCCGGGCCTTCAGGTGTGAGTAGTAGCGCTGCCCTTGTTCGATGGGGCATCGAAGGTCGTTTTCGCTGTGCACCACCAGCGTTGGGGTTTCGACCGCACCTACAACTGCCATGGGACTCTGGGCCGTCATCTGCTCAGGAGTGCCACCGGTGTACTCACTGCCGAAAAACCAGCCAATATCAGAGGACCCCGCGAAGCTGACCGGGTCCAGGAAGCCGCGTTCCACGATCGCAGCTTTGAAGCGGTGATCGTGGGCGATGGTCCAGGCGGTCAGGTAACCCCCGTAGGAACCACCCATGATGCCCACCCGGTCCTTGTCCAGCACCGCGCTATGGGCGGCCAGGGCCGCGTCCAGGAACGCCAGCACGTCCTGCATGTCCACAGTTCCCATGCGCTCCTTGAGGGCGCGGCCGTGCGTTTGGCCGTAACCGGCTGAGCCACGCGGATTGCACATCACCACTGCGTATCCAGCAGCAGCGTAAACCTGCGCTTCATCGAAGAATGATCCGGTGTACTGGGCGAACGGACCACCGTGGATGGACAGCAACACCGGATGCGGTCCGGGACCGTCCGGCAGGACCAGCCAGCCATGCACCGGATGCCCATCAGAGGATGTGGCCTCGAAATCCAAGGGTTCACTGACCCGCGAATTGTTCCTGAGTGCGGCTGAGAAATCGGTCAGCAAGCGCAGCTCCCCGCGTACCAAGGAAGCGACGTCGCCCACGGTTGATGCGTCGGAGAGACTCACAGCGATCTCACCGTTGGCGGCAACCGTTGCACCAATGACCACCCTGGCACCATGAACCAGCGGCATGATCTCGCCATCGGCGGGAACGTCAAGCAGTTCAACGCTGCCCAGGGCCGTGTTCAGGACAAGCACGCTGGCAGGTCCGCTCGGTTCCAAAGGCCCTGAAACGTCCAGGTGTTCTCCATCCGTCAGGGCTGCTGCTTCTCCCCCTCCAACCGGCATGACGTGGAGGACGCCGTTTCGGGCAACGAAGTCCTTGCCTGTCATCCCCAGATCCTGGGCGGTATAGAAGAGCCAGCGTCCGTCCAAGGAGGCGCGGACGCCGGTGACGGTTTGAAGACCGGCGTTGGATGGTTCGACGACGGACGGCTCACCTCCGCCGGCGTCCACCCTGTAAACAGAGGTGACAAGATCGTCGTCGTGCCCTTCATGCAGCGCAGCCACGAAATAGAGCTGCGAGCCGTCGGCAGAAAAGCACGGGGACTCATGGTCTGAATCGCCGAACGTCAATTGCTTGGCCGCTGGAATGCCGGGCGCCGCAGGTGCCGGCTGTTCGTGGGCCGCCCGCCCGCGGGGCGCTACTGCAGGCTCACCGCCCAACTCCGGAACCTCAACAACGAAGAGATGCTGGCGCTGATCGGAGGTGTAACCCAGACCGTTCATTCTGTACTGGTTCGCTGTGAGCAGTCGGGCATCCTCGCCGCCGGAGGTCACACCGTCCACCGTTCCGTAACGCCCTTGTTCCGGGACGCGGGCCAGGAAAGCAATCCGGTGCGAATCGGGTGCCCACACGAAGCCCGCCACTCCAGTGTGCTGATCCGTGATCCGTTGCGGTTCGCCGCCGGCAGCCTCCACGACGAACAGTTGCGGCTTGCCGTCGGGATCGCTCCTGAGGAAAGCCAAGACGAGGCCGTCGGGTGAGAAGGCCGGCGAACTGTCCTTGAAACCGCGCGTAATTCGGCGCGGGTGCTTGGTGATGTCCATGGGGACCGTCCACAACTGGCCAACATAAGTGTCAGCGTCAAAATCGGGCCTGGTGACAGAAACCACCGCCTTGGTCCCGTCCGGGTGGATGGCAGGGGCGGACACGGAGTTCAGCAGGGGCAGTTGCTCGGGTTTCACGAGGGTGAGCCTAGCCCGGGAGCCCGGTGCGCGGCACCTGACACTCCGTCCAGCCGTAGGATTGAAGCCATGTTGTCCGACGCCGTCGCTGCCCTCCGTTGTCCCCTGTGCCAAGGGGCGCTCCAGCTGAGGGAAGATCCGCAGAGGACGCTGGCCTGCGGGTCCGGGCACCTTTTCGACTCCGCCAAACAGGGTTACTTCAACTTATTGACGGGCAAAGGCACAGTCTTTGAAGCCGACACTGCCGACATGGTGGCTGCACGTCACCGATTCCTGGACGCAGGCCACTATTCTGCTTTGGCCGCCGCAGTCGCAGAAGAAGCGGCAGGGGCGCTCGGCTTTCCCGGCGCGGTGGTGCTGGATGCCGGCACCGGCACCGGGCACTATCTCCATTCAGTGATCGAAGAATCCGGGGCTGCGGCAATCGGCCTGGACATCTCCAAGTTCGCGCTCCGCAGGGCGGCCCGGCTTAACCCCCAGGCGGCAAACCTCGTGTGGGACATTTGGCGTCCATTGCCGGTGGCCGACAATTCGGTGGACGTGGTCATGGTGGTCTTTGCCCCGCGCAACCCAGCCGAGTTTGCGAGGGTCATCCGCCCCGGCGGCAAACTGATCGTGGTGACACCCAGACCGGGCCATCTTGCCGAGGTTGCTGCCAGGACGGGAATGCTGGGCATCGAGGAGGGCAAAGAGGAACGCTTGGTTGAGACCATGAAGGGGTATTTCAGTCCCACTGCGGTGTACGGCCTGGACGTGCCTTTGGAGCTGACCGCCCCGCAAATGGGCGACCTCGCGTACATGGGTCCCGCCGGCCACCATCTCCGGGACCAGGGACCAGTGGACGATCCCGCCGGTACCGTGGCCACCACGGCGAAATTCCGGAGCAACGTGTTTACCGTGTCCTGACGTGGGACTGCGCATCGGGCTAGGATGGAAGAACAGCGACTGTGATCCCGCACGCGGGATCCGGGACCAAGGGGGAAATGATGTTCGAATGGCTCGGCGAGAATTGGTGGGCGCTCTGGCTCACGGTCTTCCTCGCGTTCGCAGTGGTGGAAATGCTCACCCTGGACCTCTTCTTCATCATGCTGGGCGGAGGAGCCCTCGCCGGGCTGGTAGCTGATTTTGCCGGCGCGGATTTCTGGCTTCAAATCGTCATTTTCTGCGTGGTTTCCCTCCTCATGATCGCCTTCGTGCGGCCCGTCGCGCTGAAGCACCTGCACAAGGGTCCCGAAGAACAGCGGTCCAACATCGACCGGCTGATTGGCCAGCCGGCTCTCGTCATCGAAGCCGTGAGCGGCACCAGTGGACTCGTCAAAATCGGCGGCGACGTCTGGAGCGCCCGCAGCACCGCCGGAGTCATCGATGCCGGAGCCACAGTTCAGGTCACCAAAATCGACGGCGCGACGGCGGTAGTCACCTCGCCTGCCGAAAACAGCCCGCGCTGACAACGCGCCTTGAACTCACGCGGTTCGGCAACGTGGCCGGACCGCCGCATCAAACCACGCAATTGGGGAACGAAGGAGATGTATGGACGGCTTAGGAGGAACAGCAGCAGCAATTGTGCTGATTGTTCTCGTTATTTTTGTCATCATAGTGTTGGTCCGCTCGGTCAGGATCATCCCGCAGGCCCGCGCCGGCGTCGTTGAACGGCTCGGCAAATACCAACGCACGCTGAACCCGGGCCTGACCATCCTGATCCCGTTCGTTGATCGGCTCCTGCCGCTCCTCGACCTCCGCGAACAAGTGGTGTCCTTCCCGCCGCAGCCGGTCATCACTGAGGACAACCTGGTGGTCTCGATCGACACCGTGGTCTACTTCCAGGTCACTGACCCCCGGGCGGCTACGTATGAGATCGCCAACTACATCCAGGCAGTCGAGCAACTGACAACCACCACGCTCCGTAACGTGGTGGGCGGGCTGAACCTCGAAGAAGCGCTCACATCGCGCGATCAGATCAATGGTCAACTCCGTGGCGTCCTTGACGAAGCCACGGGCCGTTGGGGAATCCGTGTCTCGCGCGTGGAGTTGAAGGCGATTGATCCGCCCCACTCCATCCAGGACTCGATGGAAAAGCAGATGCGCGCAGAGCGGGATCGTCGTGCGGCCATTCTGACCGCCGAAGGTACCAAGCAGTCGCAAATCCTCACTGCCGAAGGCCAGCGCCAGGCGGCCATTCTCGCAGCTGAGGGTGATGCAAAGGCAGCCATCCTCCGCGCCGACGGTGAAGCCCAAGCCATCCAGAAGGTCTTCGATGCCATTCACAAGGGCAACCCGGACCAGAAGCTTCTTGCTTACCAGTATTTGCAGACCCTCCCGAAGATCGCCGAAGGAAGCTCGAACAAACTCTGGATCATTCCCAGCGAAGTCGGCGAGGCGCTCAAAGGCATCGGCGGCGCCCTCGGCGGGAACAACGGGGACTCCCCCGTTGGCCTCTTGGGCGGCAACGACGACAGCAAGGCTTCCGCTCCCACAGCGTCCGCGGAGCACGCAAGGCCTGCTGAATAACCAAAGGTTACGGCGCTACGAGCGGTCAGCCACTGCGGCTGGCCGCTCGTTGCGTGTCGCGGCTTTTGAGTACTAGGAGATGTTCCGCGTATAATGGGATATTTGTCCGGCTGGTTCAGCGTGGATGGAACATAAAAGCTTGGCCAGGCGTTGCAATTAGTGATGCAAGGTGTGCAGAAGTAGTCCGTAAGGATCGTGAAAACGGCTTACGGCCAGCGCGGGGTTCCTGCTCCGCGTACAGACAGAGGGAGTAATCATGAGCGATCGCAGCCTGCGGGGTATGCGTCTTGGCGCCCAAAGCATGGAAACCGAATCCGGCGTTGAACCGGCACCGCGCCAGCGGGTCGAGTACCGTTGCGAGGACGGCGAACAGGTCTTCGTGACCTTCTCCTCCGAGGCCGAGATTCCCCCGGTCTGGGTTTCCAAGACCGGCAAGGAAGCTCTTCTGGTTGATGGCGAGCGTCCTGTGGACGCCAACGAGAAAGCCGTCCGTACCCACTGGGACATGCTGCTGGAACGCCGCAGCCTGCCTGAGCTGGAGCAGATCCTGGAGGATCGTTTGAACATTCTGCGTGAGCGCCGTGGAGAGCGCCGCTCCGCTTAGTCTGCAACCCAGACAAGAAAAAATAGACAAGAAAGGCCGGGCCTGGTTCCCTTGGGAACCAGGCCCGGCCTTTCTGTTGGAGAAACTACTTGTCTATTGGAGGACTACTTTGCCGTGGCAGGCGACTTGCGGGTGAGCTTTGCCCAGCGAGCGGCCAGTCCCCACCTGGTGACGTTGATCATGGCTTCCACCACGATGTTGCCGCTCATCTTGGATGCACCAAGCTCCCGCTCCACAAAGGTAATGGGGCGTTCCTCGATGCGCAGGCCAAGCTTGGCCACCCGCCATGCGAGGTCCACCTGAAAGCCGTAGCCAACCGACTCGACTTCATCCAGGTTCAGGGCCTCCAAGGTGCTGCGCTTGAAGGCGCGGTAGCCGCCGGTGACGTCCTTCATCTTCACGCCGAGCATGATGCGGGCATAGGTGCTGCCGATACGTGAAATGGCTTGGCGGTAGAGCGGCCAGTTGACCACGCTGCCACCGGGGACCCAGCGTGAGCCCATGGCGAGGTCGGCTCCGTCCTTGACGGCATCCAGCAGCAACGGCAACTGTTCCGGCTTGTGCGAACCGTCGGCGTCCATTTCCACCAAGACGTCGTACCCTGCGGCGAGCCCCCACTTGAAGCCGGCGATGTAGGCCGCACCAAGGCCCTCCTTGCCCTTGCGATGCAGCACGTGAACCTGGTGGTCCGTGGCAGCAAACTCATCGGCAAGCTGTCCGGTACCATCAGGGCTGTTGTCGTCAACCACCAAAACATCGGACTCGGGAACTGCTGCGCGCAGCCGCCCCAAGGTTACCGGGAGCGATTCGAGCTCGTTGTAGGTGGGAATGATCGTCAGGACACGCAAGAAGAGGCCTTTCCTTGATGGAGCGGTCAGTGTGCCGGGCCAGCCGTGGCGGCTGGCATTCTGGCGCAACTCTCCATTATAGGACGCCGCGGCGCACTCCTTGGGCGGCTGTGGCCTGGGACACAGGCGGAGGTGCCGGAGGCCGCATGCCGCGGGCAGGTCCACAAGCCCAGGTCCAGTAGCGCCGGGCAACTGAGTCCCGAACGAACTGTTTTCTGGGTCGCTGCGGACCTGCCCACCTGTTTGCCGCCACCATGAATGTCCTCCGGTCGCGACCGGACCGTCAAACCGTGGCTTTCGCCCCCGGGCTGATCATCCGTTGAGCCTCAATGCTACGGACTCCCCCCACGCTGTCAACCGGCCGGTGACCTGCGGATCCTGGCATCGACCCAGTTCAGCAGGGCAATCGAGGACCGGAAATTGATTCCCCTAAACCCGGAGCGACTCGTGGGCGAACAGCTCCTGTCCCTCACGGACAGTCTGCAAGCACCGGGGGTCGCTGCCGGTATCCAGTGCAGGCAACAGCGGTGTCCGGGCCCGGGGATCCGTGCTCCAGGACTGGACGCGGCTGTCTGCCACCTGGACCATCAGCTCCTCGACTTCCCACACAGCGAAACTGGCGGGTGCACCAGGCACCAGTTGGCCCATCAGGGGGTTGCGGTGCTTCGCGGCACGCCAGCCGGCGCGGGTATGTCCCAGGAACGCAGCCCTGGCGGATATCCGTTGTTCCGGGTTGCTGTGTTCCAGGCAGGCGCGAACGCTGGACCATGGCCGCAAGGGCGTGACAGGACTGTCGCTGCCAAAGGCGATGGGGACACCGCTCGCGTAGAAGGATGCAAAGGGGTTCATAACCTTGCTTCGACCTCCAAGACGCTGCTCGTAGAGCCCGCCTGGAGCGCCCCACGCGGCGTCGAAGCCAGGTTGCACGCTGACAGTGATGGAGTACTTGGCCAGTTTGTCGATGGCGGACTGATCGGCCAGTTCAACGTGCTCCAGTCGGTGGCCCGCGGCCCGGATCCGCTGCTCCCCTACCTCAGCTGCGGCAACGTCCAAGGCTTCAAGAACAGCGGCGAGGCCGGCGTCGCCAATGACATGGAAGCCCGCCTGGATGCCCAGCCGGGAAGTCGCAACAAGGTGTCTGGCTGCATCATCGACCGGGAGGTACAAGCTGCCGCGGTTCCCGGGCGCATCGGAATAGTCATCCAAGAGGGCAGCTGTTCGGGAACCAAGCGAACCGTCGACGTTAAGGTCTCCGGCGAGGCCCAGGACCTTGGTCCCCAGACCGCCCAGAATTTCCTCGGCGTGTTCAACAGACGAGGCCAGCTCTCCCCAGTACGGAAGCACTTCAGGGCTGCCGCCGAGGTCGTTCCACGACGCTGCCAGGCGCAGGTCGTCCGGGCCGCAGATGTGGGGTGCTGACATTTCGGCCATTGCCACATAGCCATGGGACGCCGCTTCCCTGAGGGCGCGTTCCTGGAGTCCACGACGCTCCGCTTCGGGGAACTGCCTGACCGTCAGGCGCGCTGCAGTATGCGCTGCACGCACCACCCGTGCACCGCCGGAGAACCCGTCCACCCCTTTCAGCCCGGCAGCTGCGGCCAGAGATGAAGAAATCAGGGCTGAGTGGACATCAATGCGGGAGAGGTAGACCTGCCGTCCAGCCCCTGCGCGATCGAGTTCTTCGATGGTGGGCAGCGAGGAGTCGCTCCACGCTGTCTCATCCCAACCGTGCCCCACAATGGTGCCGTTGCCAGCGGCGGTGGCAACGGCGTCGAGCAATTCCTTGGCTGAACGCACTGTGGCAAGGTCCACGCCGGAAAGGGCAAGGCCTGTTTCCGTGAGGTGCGCATGCGAGTCCACAAAACCGGGTGCAAGGAGGGCGCCGCGGAGATCGATGATCTCCATGGACGAGTCAGCAATGGACGTGGCGGCCTGCTCGGAGCCCACCCAGACGACGGTATCGCCGTCCACCACCATGGCGGTGGCAAAAGGGTCAGCGGCCGTATAGATGGAACCGTTGCGGTACATGGTGACCTTGCGGTCCCCTGCAGGGCGGTGTTGGCCGGCTGGCACGCCTGGCTGGTTCATGCGTTGTGCTCCTTGAGCGTTGAAAACAGTCAATCAGTGAGGTGCGGCGCTAAGCCACCGTGGAGTAGGCAACAACTCCGCGGCGAACCAGTTCGATGGCCTCGCGGCAGATCCGTGCCGCTCTGGGGTCAAGTTGCGGGATCTTGGCCAATTGGTCAAGGAGGTCCACTACCTGTTTGGCCCAGCGGACAAAGTCACCGGCAGCGAGGTCGGTACCGCTCAGGACATCTTGAAGATGGCGGCCCTTGGCCCACTTGTACATGGGCCACATCAGTCCAAGTTCCGGCTCGCCCGTCAATGGGAGTCTGTGGTGTTCCTCGGTGTCCTCCAGCTGGGACCATTCGCGGATGACGATATCCACGGCGGACTCCAACGAAACACTGGGCATCTTGGGCCGCAGGCCGCGGTCTTCGCGTTTGGCTTGGTAGACAAGCGTGCTGGCCAAAGACGCCAACTCGGCGGCATCGAGATCATTCAGGGCCCCGCGCCGGACCGACTGGGAAATAAGCAGATCCTTCTCGCCATAGATCCGGCGAAGCCGCTGCCCGTCGACGCTGATGGTGACGTGGCCGGCGTCGTTCGTCTCCAGGTAGCCATACACGGAGAGCACATCACAGACGCGGTCGAACGTTTTGGCGATGGTGTTGGTGCGGCTCTGGATCTGGCGGACCAGTCCATCGGTTTCCTTACGCAACTTCCACCAGCGCTCCGACCACCGGGCGTGGTCTTCCCGTTCGCTGCAGCCGTGGCAGGGGTGGGCCCGGAGCGCGCGCCTCAGATCAGTGATCTTCTTTTCCTGGTCCGGAAGGCGTGCCCCCAGGCCGAAGTCTTCGTGCCTGCTGTTGCGGCGGCTGTGCGGTGCATCTTCACTGATGGCGTGGCGCATGGAGGAGGCGAGGTCGCGGCGCGCCTTGGGCACCTTGGCATTGAAGGACTTGGGTATGCGGATCCGCGTCACGGGCGAGACCGGTCCCTCGAGGTCGTGCACGCCGATCCGGCGGAGCTGGTTATCCGAGGTAAGCACCGATGGCCGGGGTTCACGGGCATTCGGATCCACTTCGAGAACAACCGCATGGCCGGCCAGCCTGCCGCTGAAGATGCTGATGACATCGCCGGGGATCAGGCGGGCCAGGGAGTCGGCGACGTGGGACTTGCGGGCACGCTGATGGTCGCGGGCCGCGAAATTCTCTGCGTCGCTCAGCTCGCGGCGGAGTTTTGCGTACTCGGTGAAGTCACCCAGATGGCATTGCATGGATTTGGCGTAACCAGCCAGAGACTCTTCGCGCCCCCGCACCTGCCGGGCAATACCGACCACTGAGCGGTCTGCCTGGAACTGCGCGAAAGAGGACTCCAAAATTTCGCGGGCGCGAACACGGCCAAACTGGGCAATCAGGTTGATGCTCATGTTGTAAGTGGGCCGGAAGCTGGAGTTCAAGGGGTACGTGCGCCGTGAAGCCAAACCTGCCACAGCCGCGGGGTCGGTCCCCGGCTGCCACAGCACCACGGCATGGCCTTCGACGTCGATGCCCCGGCGTCCTGCCCGGCCCGTCAGCTGGGTGTACTCCCCCGCCGTGATGTTGACATGGGCTTCACCGTTGAACTTTTCCAGTTTCTCCAGCACGACGCAGCGGGCCGGCATGTTGACGCCCAGGGCCAGCGTTTCAGTGGCGAAGACGGCCTTGACCAAGCCATCGGCAAAGAGCTTCTCAACCACTTCCTTAAAGGTGGGCAGCATGCCTGCATGGTGGGCGGCAAAGCCCCTGACCAGTCCGTCGCGCCAGCCCCAGAAACCGAGCACATCGAGATCGTCCGCAGGAATTTCGTGACTGGCTTCGTCCACGCGCTGGGCGATGATCTGTTGTTCACGCTCCGTTGTCAGCCATAGCCCGGATGCTGCACACTGCGCGACGGCAGCGTCACAGCCGGCCCTGGAGAAAATAAACGTAATGGCCGGCAGCAGATCCTGGCGCCTGAGGCTCTCAATGACCTGGGGCCGGCTTGCCTTGCGAACCGGGCTGCGCTGTTCTGACTGCTGGCGTTCATCGCGATATCGGTCCTGACGACGGCGGCTGCGTCCCCCGTGGCCAAAGCGGCCGCTCATGTTCATGCGGCTCTCGGAACGGGCCATGGCCAGGAGATCCGGATTAACCTCAAACTCCGGCCCGGTAACAGCCTGCTGGACTTTGGCGGCGGAGGAACGCTTGGCATGGACGGTCCGCCGATCCGTGGGGGCGGGTTCGCTGGCTACCTCGGCGGCCTCGGAAATATCCGGCACCTCAGTCTCGGGTGCGCCGGTGGCCTGCGGGGCAATTTCATCAAAGGTGGTGTCGCCGGCGAAGAGATCAACTATTTCGCGGCCCACCATGACGTGCTGCCACAACGGCACGGGCCGGTGTTCGGAGACAATGACATCGGTATCGCCCCGGACAGTGTCCAGCCAGGCGCCAAACTCTTCAGCATTGGAAACGGTGGCACTGAGTGAAGCCACCTGGACCTCGCTGGGCAAATGGATGATGACTTCTTCCCAGACTGCACCGCGGAAGCGGTCGGCCAGGTAGTGGACCTCGTCCATCACCACAAACCCCAGGTCGCCCAAGGTCTCCGAGTCTGCGTAGAGCATGTTCCGCAGGACTTCGGTGGTCATGACCACCACAGGAGCGTCGCCGTTGATGGTGGTGTCGCCTGTCAGCAAGCCAACGTTCGCAGCGCCGTATTTTGATGCCAGTTCCGAGAACTTCTGGTTGCTCAGCGCCTTGATGGGCGTGGTGTAGAAAGCCTTGAGGCCACGCTCAAGGGCAAGGTAGATCGCGAACTCACCCACGATGGTCTTGCCTGCGCCCGTGGGTGCTGCCACCAGGACGCCACGGCCCTCCTGAAGGGACCTGCATGCCTCGCGTTGGAAGTCGTCCAGGTCAAAATCCAAGGAGCGGGCGAAAGCGCCCAGATAGGTTTTCGACTCAGCAGCCCGCTGGGCTGCAGCCTGGTAGTTCTCTGATGGTGATGGAGACCCGGAAATGGAGGACATGCATCAAGCCTAGTGGCCCACGGTCTAGAGATTCTCCAGATCGGTTGCCGGGGTGGCGATGTCTGCCGTGGCTTCAGTCTCAGCTGCCTTCTTGATGGCTCGGCGCTCACGGCGACGGTCGTTAAGGACGCAGACTCCAATGGCCGCAAAGAACAGGAGCAGCATGGGTGCTGCCAGATAGAACATGCTCATGGCGTCAGCGCCAGGAGCGGCCATCGCAGCAAACAAGCAGACCAGGAAGATGGTAATGCGCCAACTTTTGATGAGTTGCTTGCCCTTGACGATCCCGGCGAGGTTCAGCCCAACGAGCACCACGGGTACCAGGAAGGCGATGCCGAACGCCAGCAGAAGCCTCAGGACAAACGCCAGGTAGATCTCGGCGCTGATGAAGTTTGACCCACCTTCGGGAGTGAAGTCGGTCAGCACGCGAACGGCGTTGGGCAGCACCAGCCAGGCGAGGAGCACTCCGCCGATGAACAGGGGTACGGCTGCTGCCACGAAGGACAGCGCCAAGCGCCGCTCCTTCTTGTGCAGCCCGGGCACAATGAAGGCCCAGAGCTGGTAGATCCATACGGGACTTGCGAGGAGCACGCCAAGGAAGACCGAGACCTGGACCATCAGGTCAAATGAGCTGGCCACGCCATCAAAGTTCAGGGTGGCGGCGCGCCCCTCCTTCTCGTTGAGGTCCTTGATCGGTTTGATCAGGGCCTCCAGAAGTGGCTGGTAGACGATGAAGCCCACCACGGTGCCCAGGATGATGCCGATTGCAGCCTTGAAGAGCCGGTTCTTCAGTTCCTTGAGGTGGTCAAGGAGCGCCATCCGGGCTTCGGGGTTGGCCTTGCGCCCCTTCGTTTCTACCACTTCTCTTTAGACGCGGTTGGAGGGCGGAACGTCAGTCTCGCCGTTGTTCTTGGCCTTGGCGTCCGGGTGGCCTACTACCTTGCCTTCAACGGCGTCGGAAGCGTCCTGGGAGTCCTTCGTTTCGGAAGAACCGTCCTTCTTCATTTCCCGGACTTCAGACTTGAAAATGCGCATCGACTGCCCAATGCTGCGCGCCATGGACGGCAGCTTCGGCGCTGCGAAGAGCACCAGAGCCAGGACGATGATGATGATGAGATGCCAGCCTTCGAGCCTCATGTGGGGAGGTCCTTTCCTTTTGGATACATCCTACGTCTATCTGAATTCAATGTCGTGCAGGGATTGGGGTTGACCCCGTTCTGCTTTGCGCTTGACGCGCCTCTGGCGACGAACTTCCTGGCGGAAGGCTTTGGCCGTCAGGTAATCATGACGCATCTGATCCGGTGAGGCAAAAATTGCGGACCCCGGCTCGGGGCGGTCTTCCGCGGTTTCAACGTCGGAGGTTTCGGCCGCAGGTGAAAGGTTGCTGAAACGTTTACCCCCGTCGCCCAGTTCATGAACAGTTGACATGAATTTTCTGAACAGGCGATACCCCAGCGTCAGGTGAAGCAGCAACGACAGGGCTATGAGCGCGATCCACAACAGGATCCAGAACCACCAAGGCATCTGAGTAGTCTAGCCAGCCGCGCCGTCGGACGGAGAGTCGTACTGCTGCACGGCCAAGTTAAGCCATGCCCTGGTTTGCTCGCGCAGGGCCTCAGGGTCCACGATCCGGACCGAACCGCCGTGCTGGGAGACGAACATCGGCAGCCACTCCGCCGTGCCAAACCGCACCTCGGCGAGGATGCCGCCGTCGGACAGTTGCGCCGTGCGCTCCGCGTAATAGTCATCCGCCAGCCCCAAACCCTGCCTTGTCAGGTGGATCACTACCAGGACGTCATCATCGCTGGGCGTAAACAAGCGGGCAGGGAAGTCCTGCCCGGCAGTGGCTGTGCCTGAGGCAGGGCGTCCGTTCGGTTCGACGATTTCCACCCTGTCCAGGCGGAAGTTCCTGATCCCGGCCTTGCTGTGGCAATACGCCTCGAAGTACCACGTGCTGTCCAACGAATAGAGCCGCAAGGGGTCAACGTCGCGTTCCGTCAGCTCATCCCGCTGCCGGGAAAGATACTTCAGGTGCAACTGCCGGCCGTCCCTGATGGCTTGGGTAATGACGGCGAACGCCTGCGATTGTTCTGGCTCGACGGATTGCCCGGCTACTGCGCCTGCCAACCGTCCTGCCCGCCCTGCAGCACCAGTCAGCTTGAGGGTGACGGATTCCAGCGCACTCCCGGGCTCGTCTTCGGAGACGCCGGCCAGCGCCGGAAGGTCTCCCAGCATGGCCAGGCCGGTCAGCAAGGCAGCGGCTTCATCCTCGCTGAAGCGTACCGGGCGGTTCAGGTCAAGGTGTTCGGAGATGTACACATGGTCGTTCTCCCATTGAATATCCAGGAGGTCATCCGGATATCCCTCAGGGAGTCCAGAACAGATGAGGATCTTGAGATCGTCAATCAGCGCCTTGCGGGTGATGCCGAAGTGGTCTGCCACTTCCTGGATATGGAGTCCCTGGTGATGGACCAGGAACGGGACCAACTGCAGCATCCTGGCCAGTTGGTCCTCCGAGGTCCGCTTTCGGGCACGCTGCGCCCGGGCGACCTCCGGGAACGCCACAGGTACGGGCGGTTGAGCGTCGAAGTCAAGGGCGCCTTGGAGGCGGCGCACGACGGCGGCGCGCAGTTCAGCCGGGCCGTCCACCTTTACCTGGGGACCGTAAGATGCCAGCTCTTCGGCGAGTACCTCGGGATCGCGGAACTCCACCATGACGCGATCACGGTGCGTATCGACGGATGTTGTTTCGACGCCTCTTTTGCGCAAGGCAAGCAGGCGGTCCTTGTCGACGGAGAGAGTGGCCCGCTGCAAGGGTAATTCATGGAGGGCATCCAGCTCGGCCCGGGCATTGAAACCGACCGGAGGCTCGAAGCTGCTCCCGGGCACCAAGGTGACAGCGGTAGTCATGCGTGAAAGCCGGAAGAGTCTCTTGGCTCCTCTCCCCCGGTCAAAGCCCACGAGGTACCACTGGCCAAAGCGGCTGCCCAGTCCCCACGGTTCAACCTCGCGGACTTCTTCACGCCCGGTACTGACGGCGAGGTAGCCGAATCGGACCGGATGGTTGCCATGCATGGCTGCCACGACGTCGTCGAAGGCCTGTCCTGCAGGTTTAATCCGCGGCTGGACACCGGCGGGAAGGTCCACTTCCGTGAAGCCTCCTGCGGCTTGCAGCTTGCGGACGGCGTTGGCTGCCGCGGAGCCAAGCGCTGCCCGTTCCCACAACTGCGCGGCGAGAAGCAACACGGTGCATTCTGCAGGCGTGAGGCTCACATCAGGCAGCCGGTTGGAGTCCTTGCCGATGCGGTAGCGCGTGGAGGCAGGGTCATCGACGCCAAAATGGCGCGGATCGGTGAGTGTCTCGATCTCAAAGCCAAACTGTTTCAAGTCCACTTTGTCGCGCTCGAACATGCGCCCAAAGGCAACGTCATTCTCTGCGGAATCGTGATAGACCTTCTCGCGCAGGACGGAGCGTGGAAGGCCCACCCGGGTATTGAGCAAAGCCAGGAGAAGGTTCAAAAGTCGTTCAGTGCGGGATGCGGACACGGTTGCTACGTTACTAAAGTCCGGCGGGAAAGCAGCAAGGCGCGTCACCAACCGGTAAAACCGGAAGGTAACGCGCCTTGCCCTGAGTGGGGTCCTAGCGGACAGCCACCAGGTCTACAACGAAGATGAGGGCTTCGTTGGGCTTGATGGCTCCACCGGCGCCACGGGAACCGTAGGCGAGTTCCGAAGGAATTTCCAGGCGGCGGCGGCCGCCGACCTTCATGCCCAGCAGGCCCTGGTCCCAGCCCTGGATGACCTGGCCTACGCCAACGCGGAAGTCCAGCGGTGCGCCGCGGCCCCAGGAAGCATCGAATTCTTCGCCCGTGGACCAGGCGACGCCGACGTAGTGGGTGGAGACGGTATCTCCGGCTTTGGCTTCCGTGCCCGTGCCCTCGATGAGGTCGGTGATGACGAGGTCCGTGGGGACGTCGCCTTCCGGGAAGTCGATTTCGGGCTTGGTGCGGTCAAAGTCACGCTGACCAAATGACATGGTTGCTCCTTGGTGTGAGAAACGGAAATGGTGTCAGGAACCAGCTTAAGCCAGTGCCAGGCAGTCTTGCAGACGGTTCGGCAGTGGTTACTTGACGCCCAGAATGTCGACGACGAACACGAGGTCGCCCTTGGCTTCACCTTGGCCGGTTTCGCCGTAGGCCAGGTCCTGGGGGATGACCAGCAACACGCGGGAGCCAACAGTCTTGCCTTCAAGGCCCTGCGTCCAGCCCTTGATGACGCCGGTGAGGGGGAAGCTGGTGGGCTCTCCCCTGTCGAAGCTCGAATCGAACTTGGTGCCACCCACGAGGTTCACACCGACGTAATTGACCGTCAGGGTGTCAGTGGCCTTGACGGCAGCACCGGAGCCCTTGATCAGGTCCTGGGCGACGAGTTCCTTGGGCGCAGCAACGCCATCCACGGAAATCTGCGGAATGCCCTTGTCGTCTTCCTTCACAGCGGGGAGGCCGGCAGGAGGAGTAACAGCTTCACCTTCGGGCTTCTCCAGGACCGGAGCGGCATCCTTGGCGGAGATGATCTTGAAGACCACCAGCTGGGTGCCGGCCGGGGTGTCGCCCGAGGAATTGCCGGGTGCGGCGATGGCAACGTGGCTGCCCACCTTGGCACCGATGATGGCGTTGTAGATCAGTTCATTGCTGGACTTGATCTGGTCCGTCAGATCGATCGGCTGGGGGCCGGTCGCGTAGCCGTCCTCAAGGGTCTTGCCATCGTTGCCGTCCACGGCGACGTAGGCCAGCTCGGCTGTCTGCCCCGCCTTCACGCGGGCTCCGTCGCCTTCACTGACGACATCAACTGTGGGCTCGGCCACGGCGAGGGGCTTGGAGAACTCAATGCCCGGCGCTTTGTCGTTGCCGTGGTCCGTCACCTTCACGGAATCAAGCTTGGAGACGTCGCCAACGGACTTGCTGGTGGGCTCGGCGGCCGGAGTGCTCTCTCCGCCGCAGGCGGTGATGAGCAGAAGAGCGGGCAGGAGGATTGCTAGGAGTCGGCGCACAAAAAAGACACTTTCGTCGGGGCAAGGGACACTCGGAAGGGCGCATTGCGCTTCCAAGCAGGTTGGGTCCCGTGAAGAGACCACTATCCAGAATAGCCCGTGAAGCTGGGAGTCAGCTCATAGAGTCCAGCAGCGCATCCACGCGTTCGTCGACGCTCCGGAACGGGTCCTTGCACAGAATTGTCTGGTGGGCGCGGTCATTCAGCTTCAGGTGGACCCAGTCCACGGTGTAGTCACGGCCAAGTTCCTGGGCCCTGCGGACAAAGTCTCCACGCAGTTTGGCCCGGGTAGTTTGCGGCGGTGCGTCCACGGCGTCCTTCACCTCTGTTTCCGTGACCAAGCGGCGGGCCGCTCCCCGTGCCTGCAGCAGGAAGAAGATTCCGCGTTGCCGCGAAATGTCGTGGTAAGTGAGGTCAAGCTGGGCGATTCGTGCAGAATCCAGGCTGAGGTCATGCCTGCGCATGTACCCGTCCATCAACTTCTTCTTGATCGCCCAGTCCACCTCGGTATCGATGGTAGACGTATCGCCGCTTTCGATGGCGTCCAGCGTGCGCTTCCAGAGGTCCAGGATGAGCGGTACGTGGGCATTGTGTGCCCCATTGGTGGCGACGAATTCAGTGACCTTGGTGAGGTACTCGCGCTGGATATCGAGGGCGGTGAGCTGCCTGCCGTTGGCAAGCCTGACCAGCGCGCGGCCCGTAAGGTCATGGGAGATCTCACGGATGCTGCGGATGGGGTTTTCCATGCGCATGTCACGCATAATCACTCCCGACTCGATCATGCGGAGGATCAGGTCCACTGTTCCCACTTTGAGCAGCGCCGTGGTTTCGGACATATTGCTGTCCCCCACGATCACGTGGAGGCGGCGGTAGAACTCGGCATCCGCATGGGGTTCATCGCGGGTATTGATGATGGGCCGGGACCTGGTGGTTGCTGAGGACACGCCTTCCCAGATGTGGTCGGCGCGCTGGGAGAAAGCGAAGGTGGCCCCGTGCGGTGTTTTGAGGACCTTGCCTGCACCGGCGATCAGCTGGCGCGTCACCAGGAAAGGAATGAGGATCTCAGCCAGCCGGGAAAATTCGCCGCGACGCGGAATCAAGTAGTTCTCGTGGCTGCCGTAGGAGTTTCCCGCGGAGTCGGTGTTGTTCTTGAAGAGATAAACAGTGCCGTTGAAGCCCTCTGCCGCCAGCCTTGCCTGGGCCTCATCCACGAGGTCGTCCAGGATGAGTTCACCGGCCCTGTCATGGGCGATCAGTTGTGCGAGGTCGTCGCATTCGGCGGTGGCATACTCCGGATGCGAACCCACATCCAAGTACAGCCGCGAGCCGTTGGTCAGGAACACATTCGACGAGCGGCCCCAACTGACCACCTTGCGGAAAAGGTAGCGGGCCACTTCCTCGGGAGCCAGCGGCCGCGAGTCCGGGCTCGAATATGAGATCCCGAATTCCGTTTCGATGCCAAATATTCTCTTGTCCATCTCAAGCCTCCTCTGTGAGCAACCGGGTCATGTCCTCCGGCAAAAGCCTCCGGAACGCCCGCCGGGAACCGCGGTGGCTCTCGGACGCGCGGTACAGGACCGCAGCTTCGACGGCGGTGGCCGGCAGGGCATCCGCGTCCTTGTCTGTCGACAGGGCGCGCAGGGCCAAGCCCATGGCGCCGGCCAGGGTGAGCTCGGGATCCCAAGCCCCGCTGACGACGTCGGAAATTTGGTCGGCGAGCCCGCCCATGACCACGAAGCCGTTCTCATCGGCGATCGAGCCATCAAACGTCAGCCGATAAAGGTGGTCCTGCTCCTGCGCCAAGCCGACCTCAGCAACAGCGAGTTCCACTTCGAAGGGTTTCTGTTCGGCCGTGAACACAGCACCGAGGCTCTGGGCATACACGCTGGCCAGTCCGCGGGCGGTGACGTCTTCGCGATCGTAGGAATAGCCCCGGACGTCGGCGTAGCGGACGCCGGCCTGCCGGAGGCTTTCGAACTCGTTGTACTTGCCCACTGCCGCGAACGCGATTTTGTCGTAGATTTCACCAATCTTGTGCAAAGACGGTGAGGGGTTCTCTGCGATCAGCGCGATGCCGTCGGCACAACTGATCACCACTACTGACCGGCCCCGTGCGATGCCTTTCCGTGCGAAGTCCGCACGGTCCTTCATGAGTTGTTCAGGCGAGACATAGAATTGCTGGGTCATTTCAGGCCTCCCGTCCGGCGATGGCGCGGGATTCGACAATGGCGCCCGCTATGGCCGCTAAATCCCGTTCCGGGACACGCCGTGTTCCGGCGCGGTTCACTGTGTAGACCACAGGCCACAGCTGGCGGACGGGATCGGGCCCGCCGGTGGCGGAATCGTCATCGGCGGCGTCGTAGAGCGCCTCGACGGCCACTGCAACCGCGGCTTCTTCGGAGAGGTTCGGCTTCCACAATTTCTTCAGGGCTCCGCGGGCAAACACTGAACCTGAACCCACCGAATGGTGTTCCTGTTCTTCATAACGGCCACCGGTGACGTCGTAGGAGAACAGCCTGCCCACGCCGGAGACTTGGTCAAACCCTGCAAACAGCGGAATGACCGCCATCCCTTGCATGGCCATGGGCAGGTTCCCACGGATCATGGCGCCCAGACGGTTCGCCTTGCCCACGAGGCTGAGCAAGGTGCCCTCGATTTTCTCGTAATGTTCCAGTTCAACCTGGAAAAGACGGGTGATGTCGATGGCCAGGCCCGCTGTTCCGGCAATTCCCAAGACGGAGTACTCATCAGCAGGGAACACTTTCTCGATGTGCCTGCTGGCGATGATGTTGCCCATGGTGGCGCGACGGTCTCCCGCCATCAGCACTCCGCCCGGATACGTCAAAGCAACGATCGTGGTGGCGTGCGGCGAGGACGGGACGGTGCCGGCGGGTAATGACTGATTGAACGGGAGGAGTTCGGGACGCGAGCGTTGGAGATGCTCCGTGAAAGAGGATGTTGCCTGGGTGGCCAGGGGGCCGGTTGATGGGTCCTGCATTGCTGCACTCCTTCGACTCTGCGTTCCGATGCCCGGCGGCCTCACGCCTGCCGGGCAGTACATTCTGTAGCGGGTCTGGGTTACTGGCCGCCCTTTTGGACAAACGCCCTGACGAATTCTTCAGCGTTGGATTCGAGAACGCCGTCGATTTCGTCGAGGAGGTCATCCACGCCCTGCGTCGCGTCCGAAGCCTGGGCCGCAGGTGCTGCGGGCGGGGCCTCAGGGACATCCGCCTCAGTTTCCGTGTCGCGGGACTGTGGTTGTTGCTGCTCCTGTGCTGCCATTTTCTTTCTCCCTACTGTCAGTCTCCTGATGACGGAGACTTCCTACTGCCATATTGCCACGCTGCGGGCTGCTGCGTATGGCTTTGACCAGGCCCGGGTCTTCCCGTGGCGGAGCGCCCTCAGCTCTTCGCCGGGGGTACATTGCGGCCCATCAAATCGGACAGGAAGGCGCCTGCATCCTGGTGACGCTCAAACAGCGCACCAGTCAACGCCTCGGTGCCCCGGAGGGGTTCGCGGGTGGGGACCCGCTGCAGCTTGCCCAACCCAGGAACATCGAAAATAACCGAGTCCCAGCTGGCCCCGACCACGTCCTTGCCGAACTTCGAAACACAACGGCCGCGGAAGTACGCGCGGGTGTCCGACGGCGGTTCGGTCACGGCCCGGGCGATGTCGGCGTCGTCGACGATCTTGAGCATGCGGTCCTTGGACAGCAGCCTGTAGTAGAGACCCTTTTCCGGCCTGATATCGGACCACTGAAGATCAACCAGACCAAGCCGGGCGTCGTCCCAGGACAGTCCGTCGCGCTTCCGGTACCCTTCCAGGAGCGATCTCTTGGCTACCCACTCAACAGAGGATGCGGCGGCGTCGAGGTCGATGCCCAGCGTGGTCAACGTTGATTCCCACCGCGACAAAACGCCATGGGTGTGGCCGTCACCGGTCACGGAATCCGCCACTCCCGTTTCCTGGGAAAGCTTGGCGGCAGCCTCGTAGTACATCCACTGGATGTCCAGGGCAGTCACCCTCCTCCCATCAAGCAACCTCACGGTTGCCGTCAGCGTTGTGTCGTGGCTGATGGCCTGAAGGGCCTGGACGGGTTCGTGGACCTCGATCCTGGGTGCCTGGCCGGCCTCGATGAGACTCAGGACCATGGCAGTGGTGCCGAACTTGAGGTAGTTCGATGCCTGGCTGAGGTTGGCGTCGCCAATGATGACATGGAGGCGGCGGTACTTGTCGGCTGTTGCGTGCGGCTCATCCCGGGTGTTGATGATGGGGCGCCGGATTGTTGTTTCCAGACCCACCTCTGCCTCGAAGAAGTCGGCGCGTTGGCTGATCTGATAACCGGGGGTCGAGCTGTCCTGCCCCAGTCCCACGCGTCCGGCCCCACAAATGACCTGGCGGGACACAAAGAACGGTGTCAGGCCGCGAATGATGTCGCCGAAGGGAACCGAACGCGGCATGAGGTAGTTTTCATGCGAACCATAGGACACTGACTTGTTGTCCGTATTGTTTTTGTAGAGGTTGATGGGAGGGAGGCCCGCATCGGCCGCCACTTTCCGGACAGTGGCCAAGGCAACCACATCGCCTGCCGCATCCCAGGCAACAACATCCCGGGGGTTGGTGACCTCAGGACTCGAATACTCCGGGTGCGCATGGTCCACATAGAGGCGTGCACCGTTACCCAGGACCATGTTCATCAGCAGGGAACCGGACTCGTCCGCGCCATCAAGTTCCAGCTCCTGGCGGCCATAGGCCAACGCGACTGCCTCGGCGTCGAGCACTGGTGGCTGGTCCGTCAGCTGGCTTGGGTCCGCCGCTGCCCGGTCCACGGTCCAGCCGCGGGCATCGTGCAACGGTTCCTCATCGGTGTAGTCCCAGCGTGTTTCCGCTCCCCCCGCCGCCCGTTGCCGGGTGACTGTGGCATACGCCTGGATGATCCTCGCGGACATCATGGTGGCGTTCGCTCCGGGAGCCGATGGTGCATGGATGCCGTATTCAGTTTCCGAGCCCATGACGCGCATGGCACCGCCGGCGGGCAACTTCTCAGCGGGCGTACCTTCGGGTCTTGCTGTCACAGGTACTGGCCCGTGTTGGCAGTGGTTTCAATGGATTTGCCCGGTTCCTGGCCGGCCTTTCCCTGGACGATGGTGCGGATGTACGTGATCCTCTCGCCCTTCTTGCCGGAGATCCGTGCCCAGTCATCCGGGTTGGTGGTGTTGGGCATGTCCTCGTGCTCACGGAACTCGTCCACCACGGCCCGCAGCAGGTGCTCGATGCGGAGTCCCTTTTGATTGTTGGTCAGGAGGTCCTTGATGGCGTACTTTTTGGCACGGTCCACCACATTCTGTACCACGGCACCTGAGTTGAAGTCCTTGAAGTAGAGCATCTCGGTGTCGCCATTTGCGTAGGTGACCTCAAGGTATTCGTTGGACTTCTCCGTTGAGTACATGGCTTCCACGGTGCGCTGGACCATGGCCTCGACGGTGGCCTGGACGTCTCCACCATATTCAGCCAGGTCCTGCGCATGGAAGGGCAGGTCAGTGGTGATGTACTTCGCGAAAATGTCAGCCGCGGCTTCGGCGTCGGGGCGCTGGATCTTGACCTTGACGTCAAGGCGGCCCGGCCTGAGGATGGCGGGATCGATCATGTCCTCACGGTTGGAGGCGCCAATGACGATCACGTTGTCCAAGCGCTCCACACCATCGATCTCGCTGAGCAACTGCGGAACGATGGTGGTTTCCACGTCGGAGGAAACGCCGGTACCGCGGGTCCGGAACAACGAGTCCATTTCATCGAAGAAAACGACTACCGGGCTGCCATCGGACGCCTTTTCCCGTGCGCGGGAGAAGATCAACCGGATGTGCCGCTCAGTCTCGCCCACGTACTTGTCCAGCAACTCCGGACCCTTGATGTTCAGGAAGTAGCTCTTGAGGTCGGTGTTGCCGGCACGCTCCGCCGCACGTGCTGCAAGCGAATTGGCCACGGCTTTGGCGATGAGGGTCTTGCCACAGCCCGGAGGGCCGTAGAGGAGGATGCCTTTGGGGGCCTTCAGTCCGTGCTCACGGTAGAGGTCCGGATGCAGGAACGGCAGCTCCACGGCGTCGCGGATCTGTTCGATCTGGGGGCCAAGGCCACCGATGTCCTGGTAGGTGATATCCGGGACTTCTTCGAGGACCAGATTCTCCACCTCGGCCCGCGGCACCTTCTCAAGGGCGTAACCGGTGCGGGAATCCAAGGACAGTGCGTCGCCGACCTTCAGGTGAACACTTTGCAGGGCGCCCGAAAGCCGGACCACCCGCTCTTCATCGGCCCGCCCAACCACCAGCGCGCGGTCCTTGCCGAGCATTTCCTTGAGCGTCACAAGTTCGCCGGCACGCTCGTAGCCGAGGCCGGCCACCACCAGCAGTGCTTCATTCAGGAGGACTTCCTGGCCCACTGCGAGCTGGTTCAGGTTGACCAGCGGGCTGACACCCACACGCATTTTCCGGCCGGAATTGAAAATGTCCACCGACTCTTCGGTCGCGGCCTGGCCGGAATGACCGGCAGCCGGCTGCTTCCGCGGGTTGATCTGCACCACGGTTCCGAAGCTGTAGGGTGGTTGGCCCTCCTGCTCAAGTGCACCCTTTAGGCGGAGGATCTCGGCCTTCGCCGTCTCCAGCATGCTCACGAGCTTGCCGTTGTTCTGGGTAGCGGCTGCCAACTGTCGGTCGATGTGGCGAAGCTTGTCCCGGAGGATATTTATTTGCCGTTCGGCAACAGTCAGATCACTCGAGGGCTCTGGCGGTTGGACCGCGGCAAGCCCCCGGCCTGCTGCTTCTTCCGCTGCGGCGTGTGCTTCCTCCGGCGTCGGCCGTCCAAGGTCGTTGTTTGACGTATCCACGATTCATCAGCCCCTTCCTGCGCTTAAGAAGACCTTAGTCCCGAAAAGCTCAGGGTGCTGGGCGACATCCGGAATGCGGACCCTATTGTGACCTTTGTCAGTTTGTGACTGGGGGATCATCCTGGACGTTGGTTCCGGCGATGGCGTCACGGGCAGCCCGGCGGAGCTTTTTGTCGGAGACCGACCGCTCCCCCACTGCGCCGGGGGTCCAGGCGTTGAGGTCCTCTTCGCTGAACTCTGTCTTGGATGGGCGGCGCTTGACTGAAATTCCGGTAACACCATCCGCGAGACGGCGTGTCACCAGGAGGAAGCCGGTGTGGGCCACCATGCGGTGGTCCGGACGGACGGCAAGGCCCTCAAGGTGCCAACCGCGGACCATCGACTCCCAACCATCAGGCTCGGTAAAGCGTCCGTCAGCACGGATGGCTTCGGCAGTGCGGGACAACTGGGTGACGGTTGCAACGTAGTTGATCCAGACACCTCCGGGCGCCAGGACGGTGGCCACGGCATCAAGGCATTCCCACGGAGCGAGCATGTCCAGGACCACGCGGTCCACGGAGCCGGGAGCCTCAGCCTTGACTACTTCTTCCTGGAAGTCACCCAAGGAGATCTGCCATGCGGGGTGCGGTCCGCCGAAAATGGTCTCCACGTTGCCACGGGCGATGTCGGCGAATTCCTCGCGACGCTCAAAGGAGTGAAGGTAGCCACCGTCACCCACGGCACGCAGCAGGGAGATGGAGAGCGCACCGGAGCCGACGCCGGCTTCCACGACGCGTGCGCCCGGGAAGATGTCGGCCATGGTGACGATCTGGCCGGCGTCCTTCGGGTAGACCACAGCGGCACCGCGAGGCATGGACAACACGAAGTCGGAGAGCAACGGACGCAGGGTCTGGTACTGCTGGCCTACGTTGTTGCTGACCACGGAGCCATCTACCTTGCCGATGATTTCGTCGTGGTTCAGGAAGCCGCGGTGGGTGTGGAAAGCACCGCCCACTTCCAAGCTGATGGTGTTCATCCGGCCACGTTCGTCAGTGAGCTGGACCCGCTCACCCACGCGGAAAGGCCCGCGGCGACGCGCAGCGCCCGTCGGCAGCACAGCCTGGCTGGCGGATGCCTCGTCGGTGCCTGCGTTTGCTTCGGGGGCGGCGGTTTCGCTGCTCATGTACTGTTCCTCGCTCCTGTACGGCTTGGCCGCAACATCGTGCTGGCGGGTGGGCGCCAAAAATCAATGGGTTCTTCGGTAAAACCGCCGGCATGCAACTCTACCGGCAAGGATGTCAGGGGCGCCCGCTCCGGCGGGCTTCCTTACCTGTTATGGCCGTCACTACTGCCTGCTGGCGGAGAAGCCCGGTGACGATTCCGTTGTGGTCCACCACAGCGTATTCGCCGCCCTCAAGCCGTGCCAAGTACTGGATCAGTTCCTGGCCCTTGGACCATTCCGGGACGTAAGCCCCGGCGCCGAGGGCGTGGGCCACTGCGGTGACCGGCGTCGTCGTCGTCGACTGCGGCGGTACTGCGGCCGCTGCGCCAAAGTCCACCACGCCCTGCGGTTTGCCATCCGGCCCACAAATTACGACGGCGGGACTTCCGGACGGTGATATGTCCAGGACATCGGCCACGGTGGCGGAGTTCGGTACGCCCACGGCGCGCTCTGCCAGGCCCGCAGCGCTCACGAGGTAGAGGCGGCTGCGAAGTTTCGCGTGATGAATGGAACTGGACGCGCCCATCCACAGGAAACCGCAGACGAGGACGGTGATGAGCATGAGGTTGATGTCCAAGGGCGAACCGCTGAGGAGCGGCAGTCCGATGAACCAGATGACCAGTGCGGCAACGATGATACGGCCGGACCAGCCGGCGGCGATGGTGCCTTTGTCCTGGCTGCCTGTCGCTTTCCACACGGCCGACTCCACCAAACGCCCGCCGTCCAGAGGCAGTCCAGGGAGGACATTGAAGAGTCCGATCAGGAGGTTGGCCCACATCAGGATGTTGGCCAGGATGTCCGAGACCCCGTTGAGGAGGCCTGTAGAGAGGACGGCCCACATCCCGGCCGCCAGGACGAAGTTGGAGGCAGGGCCGGCCAGGGCGACCACTACTGAACGTCCGGGTGAAGCCGTGAAGTTCTCGAACTGGGTGTGGCCACCCCAGAGGTTCAGCACAATCTTTTCCGTGGGCCAGTTGAAGACTTTGGCGCTCAAGGCGTGCGCCAGTTCATGGACCAGGACAGAGACGGCCAGGAGCAAGGCGTAACCCAAGGCAACGAAGTAGGCCCCGATGCCGAGATCCGGCATCCGTACCAGGAGCGCGGGTCCGTACACGATGACCGTGAAGCCTGCGATCACGAACCATGAGTAGGCGAGAAAGACAGGGATGCCTGCAATCTTTCCGAGGGGTATGCCGTCCTTCTTGCTGGTTGCGTGATGCGGGGTGGAGGAGCTTGTCACCTAGTTGGCCCCTTCGAGGAGGTTTGCTGCCTGAAAGCGGTCAACGACCAGTTGCTGGACATCGGAGGCAGTCCTGCCCACCAGAGTGTCCCACATGACCATGCGGTGATCCTCCGGCAGTGGTACCTGATGCGGAATTCCCACGGTGACCACGCCCGAAGCGATGGCCGCAGTGGCGCCCGGAATGGAATCCTCCAGGGCGACGCAGTGGTGGATCGTCAAAGACGGGTCATCCAGGCGGAGGCGTTCCACGGCCGTAAGGTACGCCTCGGGGTGCGGTTTTCCGTTGGCGACGGTATCCCCGGTGACCATGAACTCGAAGTAGGGCTTGGGCAGGCTGTCCACTACAACGCCGGCCAGCGGGCCCTCGGACATCGTCACCAGGGCGCAGCGGATGCCTGATTGGTGGAGTTCGTCCAACAATTCGCGGGCGCCGGGACGCCAGGGAACTTCCTTGCGGACCTGCTCAATGACCTGGGCGCTGAGCGTATCCACGATCTCGCGGGCTTCAAGCCCGACTCCGGCGGCTTGCAGGACAGCAGCGGAATGCAGCAACGACTGCCCCACCAGTTGCATGGCTTGCTGGTGGGACCAGCTCCCGCCATGTTCCTCCACCAACGCGCGCTCGGCAGCGATCCAGTAGGGTTCGGTGTCCACGAGTGTGCCATCCATATCCCAGAGCACGGCTTTGAGGAGGGGCTGGCTGGGTGAGGAATGCATGGTTTCCAGTCTACGTGGAACCGGGCGACCGGCTGTGCCTGCTTTGCGCTGTGGGCGAATACCGGACACGCACCCACATGAAATGCCATGCATCCACGAGGGTCTTGGACGTAGGGTGAGTGGATGAACAGTGTGGACGGGACACCCGAAGGACAGGACACCACCGCGGAGCCCGAGCGTTTCCTCAAGGAACCTGCGGAAGGCCAGCGTGTCACCGTAATGCTCGCCGCCTTCGAGGGCTGGAACGATGCCGGTGAAGCCGCCAGCGATGCGCTGCACTATCTCAACAAGCTGTGGGACGGCAAGAAGGTTGCCACCGTGGATGCCGAGGAGTACTACGACTTCCAGTTCACGCGGCCTACTGTGCGGCGGACATCCTCCGGGGCCCGCAAGGTCAAGTGGCCCTCGACCCGCATCTACAAGGCAGCGGTACCGGACAGCAACGTGGACGTCGTCTTTGTCCTGGGCACCGAACCTTCCTATCGTTGGCGTGCCTACACCACGGAATTGCTGGTCCACGCCGAAGCCCTCAAGGTTGACTCAGTCATTCTGATTGGCGCGTTGCTGGCTGACGTGCCCCATAGCCGTCCCATCCCGGTGAGCACCACCACCGAGGACAGCTCATTGCGGGAGCGGCTCAACCTTGAGGCCTCCCAGTACGAGGGGCCCGTGGGCATCGTAGGTGTGCTCGCTGAGTTTGCCATGCTTGCAGGCTTGCCGACTGTCTCCTTGTGGGCAGCAGTCCCCCACTACGTGGCCCAGCCGCCCTCCCCCAAGGCCCAGCTAGCCATTTTGCACAAGGTTGAGGATCTGCTTCAGGTTCCGCTGGACAGCTTGGCCTTGGCTGAAGAGTCGGAAGCCTGGGAGCGCGGCGTGGACGAACTCGCCACCGAGGACCCGGAAATTGCCGCGTATGTGCGGCAGTTGGAGGAGGCCAAGGACACAGCGGATCTTCCTGAAGCGTCCGGGGAATCCATAGCCCGCGAATTCGAGCGGTATCTCAAGCGACGCGGCAAGGAACGGCCCTGACCCGCCAACACCGGAACAAACCAGCAGCGGCCCCGACGTCATGTCGGGGCCGCTGCTGTGTTTCCAAGGATTTTGTGGGATCAGAGTTCGACGCCAAGCAAAGCATTGATGGCGTCAGCAACGACGGCACTGTCGTGTTCGGACGCCGCAGCATTGGTCTGCTGGGCGTCTTCCGCCCAACGATCGATCGCTGCAATGGCTCCGGGCGCGTTGAGGTCGTTGGCCAGTTCCTTGCGCATGGCGGCCACCAGCGGTCCCGCTGAACCTGCCTGGGCATGCTCCGCTGCTTCACGCCATCGCGCCAGCCGCCTCTTGGCTGCCTCGAAATCCTCATCGGTCCAGGACCAGTCCGAACGATAGTGGTTGGCCAGAATCGCCAGGCGGATGGCCGCCGGTTCTTCACCAGCCGCGCGGAGCTTGGAGACAAGAACAAGGTTGCCCTTGGACTTGCTCATCTTCTCTCCGTCCAGGCCCACCATGCCGGCATGTGAATAGTGCCGTGCCAGCGGCACTCCGGACAGGGAGTACGCGTGGCCGGCACCCATTTCGTGGTGCGGGAACACGAGGTCCGAGCCTCCGCCTTGGACAGTGAAGGGAGCCGGAAGGTACTTCTGTGCGATGACCGTACATTCGATGTGCCAACCGGGCCGGCCGTCTCCCAGAGAGCCTCCGGGCCAGCTTGGTTCGCCGTCACGGGCTGCACGCCAGAGCAGGGGGTCCAGTGCGTGGCGTTTTCCGGCCCTTGCGGGATCTCCGCCGCGTTCGGCGAACAGCGCCAGCATCTCTGTTTCACCGAGTCCCGACACTGCCCCCAGGGTCCAGGCGTCTGTTGCGTCCGAGCGCTTGCCGGCCATTTCGACGTCGTAGTAGACATCGCCGTCGGGCTCACCGTCAGAACCGTGAACGCGGTAGGCAACGCCGTCAGCAATGAGGCGTTCGATGGCAGGCACGATGTCCGGGATGGCTTCAACGGCGCCGATGTAGTGATCGGGTGCCAGGACATTGAGTGCGTCCATGTCTGTCTGGAACAGCTCGATCTGGCTCTGGGCCAGTTCGCGCCAGTCCACGCCCGTGGCCGTGGCGCGCTCGAGCAGGGGGTCATCAATGTCGGTGACGTTTTGGACGTAGGAGACGCGGAGGCCAGCGTCGCGCCAGGCCCGGTTCAGGAGATCGAAGGCCACGTAACTGGAGGCATGACCCATATGGGTCGCGTCATACGGCGTGATGCCGCAAACATACATGGACTGTTCCGGTTGCCGTTCAACCTCCACTACACGGCCAAGGGCTGTGTCGAACAGCCGTAGTTGCGGCATGCTGCCGGGCAGCTCAGGAACAGGGCGGGAGGTCCACGATTTCACGACTCAACCTTAGTGCTAGGCACTGATGACATTGAAATACAGCAAGACATACAAGGCCAGGCCCAGGAGGATCCGGTACCAGACGAACAGCCGGTAGCTGCGGGTGGAGACGAACTTCAGGAACCAGCCAATGATGATGTAGCCCACCACGAAAGCGATGACCGTAGCCATGGCAGTCTCCGCCAAGCCGTAAGGACCGGCCAGGCCATCATTGGAAACCGTTTTGTACAGCTGGTACAGGCCACTGCCGAAGACAGCCGGGATGGCCAGCAGGAACGAATACCGGGCAGCGGCTTCACGGGTGTAGCCCATGAGGAGCCCGGCCGTGATGGTTCCACCGGAGCGGGAGACCCCCGGAATCAAGGCCATGGCCTGGGCGAACCCGTACAGGATGCCGTGCTTGTACGTCAGTTGTGTGAGATCCCTCTCCTGCCGCCCGATCGCATCCGCGACAGCCAGGATCATGCCGAAGACGATCAGCATGGTGGCGACGATCCACATGCTGCGCAACACCGACTCGATCTGATCCTGGAACAGCAGGCCCAGCACGATGATCGGGAGGCTGCCCAGGATGACGAGCCACCCCATACGGGCATCGGGATTGCTGCGTTCGACTTTGCCGGTGAGGGACCCGAACCAGGCGCGGACGATCCTCACGATGTCGCGCCAGAAATAGACGATGACGGCGGTTTCGGTTCCCAGCTGCGTGATGGCAGTAAACGCGGCACCGGGATCGGAGGCATTCGGGAGGAATGAGCCGACGATCCGCAGGTGTGCGCTCGAAGAGATCGGGAGGAATTCGGTGAGGCCCTGCACCAGGCCCAGCAAGGCTGCTTCTATCCAGTTCACGTGAATAGACCCTACGTCATGAAGACTGGGAACTCCCCGTAAGCTAGCAGCTATGCAGCAGCGTTATGTCGGGAACAGTGGGTTCCGCGTGTCCTCTTTGTCCCTTGGAACCATGTCCTGGGCACAGGAGACCGATGAGCAGGACGCTGCCGAAGTTCTCCACGCTTTTGTCGCTGCCGGCGGCACGGTGGTCGACACGGCAGCCTCCTATGCCCAAGGCCAGGCCGAGGCAATGCTGGGTTCCATGCTGGGCGACGTCGTGGCCCGCTCCGAACTGGTCATCTCCACCAAAGCCGGCGCGTCGTCGTCGGACTCAAGGCGCAGCATCAATGCATCACGCGGGGCCATGCTGTCCGCGCTCGATGCCAGCCTCGCAAGGCTGGGAACCGACTACATCGACATTTGGTTCGCCCACGAGTGGGATGCCAACGTACCTCTTGATGAGACCCTTTCAGCGCTGGAACTGGCCCAGCGGACCGGCCGCGCCCGGTACGTGGGAATTTCCAACTACAACGGCTGGCAGACCGCCAAAGCCGCTGCCGTGGCCGGATTCACCCTGGTAGCCAACCAGTCGGAGTATTCCCTGGTCCAGCGGAAGGCCGAAGACGAACTGATCCCTGCTGTGGAAGACGCCGGATTGGGTCTTATGGCGTGGGCGCCGTTGGGCCGGGGCGTCCTTAGCGGCAAATACCGTGGACAGATTCCAGCGGACTCCCGCGCCGCGCAGAACCGCCTCGCCGCCTATGTTGAGCCGTACCTGGAACCGAGGGCTTCGCGTGTGGTGGAAGCGGTGGCCATGGCCGCCCGCGGGCTGGGGCGCACCCCCCTGGATGTTTCATTGAGCTGGCTGCTCTCACGCCCCGGTGTCGCGACGGCAATCGTCGGGGCGAGGAACGCCGTCCAGCTCAAGGAACTGCTGGACGCACAATTGACGGCCTTGCCTGCGGAGATAGGACGCGCCCTGGAGGACGTTTCGGCCCCGTAGCCCGGTCTATTGGCGGTCCAGGATGTCCAGCAGGTAGTTGCCGTACCCGCTCTTGGCCAGCTTGGCAGCCTGCTGGCGAAGTTCGTCGTCGTTCAGGTAGCCCATCCGCCACGCCACCTCTTCCGGTGCGCCGATCTTCAAGCCCTGCCGGTTCTCAGTGGTGCGAACGTAGTTTGAAGCATCGTTCAGGTCACTGAAGGTGCCGGTGTCCAACCATGCGGTTCCGCGGGGGAACTTCTGTACGTGCAACCGGCCAAGGTCCATGTACTTCCTGTTGATGTCCGTGATTTCCAGTTCCCCGCGCGGGGAGGGTTTGAGGTCCTTGGCCATGGCAACCACGGTGTTGTCGTAAAAGTACAAGCCGGGGACGGCGTAATTGCTTTTGGGCATGGACGGTTTCTCTTCAATGGATACTGCCAGGCCGTCGTCGTCGAACTCCACCACACCGTAGGCGGACGGATCCTTGACCCAATAGCCGAAGATGGCACCGCCATCGACATCCACGAAGTGGCGCAACTGGTTGCCCATGCCGGGTCCATTGAAGATGTTGTCCCCGAGGATCAGGGCCACCTTGCCTGACCCGATATGCCGCTCCCCCAGGATGAACGCCTGGGCCAACCCGTCCGGCGTCGGCTGTTCCGCGTAGGTAAGGTTGATGCCGAACTGGGAACCATCGCCCAGGAGCCGCTGGAACTGGGTGGCATCGCCGGGAGTGGTGATGACGAGGACATCGCGGATCCCTGCGAGCATCAGTGTGCACAACGGGTAATAGATCATGGGCTTGTCGAACACGGGAACCAACTGTTTACTGATTCCGAGCGTGATGGGATGGAGCCTTGAACCCGTCCCACCTGCAAGAATAATTCCTCGCAAACCTGCCGTCCTCACCTGTGCCCTGTCCCGCCGCGGACGGCTACTCTAGGGCCATGCAGAGAATCCTTGTCACCGGCGGGGCCGGATTCATCGGATGCAACTTTGTCCACTACATCATGGGGCACACCGGCCTTCATGTCACGGTCCTGGATAAATTGACCTATGCAGGCAATCTCGAATCCCTTGCCGGGCTGCCACCTGAACGCCTCGAATTTGTCCAGGGTGACATCTGTGATGCCGCGGTGGTGGATCCGTTGACTGCCGCAGTGGATGCAGTGGTGCATTTTGCTGCCGAGTCCCACAACGACAACTCCCTGGAAGAGCCCCGGCCCTTCCTTGACACCAACCTGCTGGGAACGTTCACCCTGATCGAAGCCGCTCGAAAGCACGGCACCCGGTTCCATCACATCTCCACGGACGAGGTCTACGGGGACCTTGCCCTGGATGAACCGAGCCGGTTTACCGAAGACTCCGTCTACCGGCCCACCAGTCCTTACTCCGCCACGAAAGCAGGCTCGGACCTGCTGGTACGGGCATGGGTCAGGTCCTTCGGCCTCAAGGCAACCATCAGCAATTGCTCCAACAACTACGGTCCGTTCCAGCATGTTGAGAAGTTCATCCCGCGGCAGATCACCAACATCCTCGAGGGCACCCGGCCGCGCCTCTACGGTAATGGCCGCAACGTGCGCGACTGGATCCACGTCGAAGACCATTCGTCGGCAGTGGTGGCCATTCTTGACGGTGGCCGAATAGGCGAAACTTACCTGATTGGGGCCGACGGAGAACGGTCCAACAAGGAGGTGGTGGAAAAGTTGCTGTCCCTCACCAACCAGCCCAGCGACGCCTACGACCTGGTGACCGACCGCCCAGGCCATGACCTCCGCTACGCCATCGATTCAAGCAAGCTCCGCCGTGAACTGGGGTGGTCGCCCCGGTATTCGGATTTCGACGCCGGCCTGGCTGCCACCGTTCAGTGGTACCGGGACAACGAGGACTGGTGGCGGCCCCAGAAAGCCTCAACGGAATCCAAATACGCCGGCCAGGGTCACTAAGCCGTGGAGCCGGCACAGCAGCTGCGTTCACGGACCACGCCGATCCCCGGGTTGGTGCTTTTCGAGTTGCCGCTTCACGGGGATGACCGAGGATGGTTCAAGGAAAACTGGCATCGGAAGAAGATGCTGGACCTGGGGCTCCCGGATTTCGGGCCGGTGCAAAACAACATCTCCTTCAACGCTGCGCGGGGAACTACCCGGGGAATCCATGCCGAACCGTGGGACAAGTTCATTTCGGTTGCGACGGGGAGGATTTTCGGCGCGTGGGTGGACCTGCGCGAAGGGCCCGGCTTCGGCACCATGTTCTGTGCGGAAATGACGGCCAAGGATGCGGTGTACGTTCCCCGCGGTGTTGGAAACGCCTTCCAGACCCTGGACGATGACACGGCGTACACATACCTGGTCAATGATCACTGGAGTGCTGAGGCGCAGAAGGACTACACCTTCCTCAACGCGGCCGATGACTACGTGGCCGTTCCGTGGCCCATTCCCTTGGACCGTGCTGTCCTGTCGGCCCAGGACAAGAACCATCCACGCTTGCGGGACGTCAAGCCCATGCAGCCGCGGCGGACGCTGGTCCTCGGAGCGGACGGGCAACTCGGCAAAGCCTTGCGGAGCGCGTATGCCGGAGAGACCAGCGTGGAATTCGCCGACAGGGCCGGCTTCGATCTCACTGCCCCTGAATTGTTCGCGGAACGGAACTGGGGGAAGTACTCCACCATCATCAACGCGGCAGCATTCACGGGAGTTGACGCTGCAGAAACCGCGGAGGGCCGTGAGGCCGCCTGGGCCATCAACGCAACTGCCGTGGCCCGCTTGGCGAGGACCGCCGTCGAGCATTCACTGACGCTGGTCCATGTTTCCAGCGACTACGTCTTTGACGGAACTGCAGACGTTCACCGGGAGGACGAGAACCTGACGCCCCTGGGGGTGTACGGCCAGAGCAAAGCAGCTGGAGACGTGGCCGCGGCGACGGTTCCGCAGCATTACATCGTGCGGACCAGTTGGGTAGTGGGCCCGGGTCGAAACTTTGTTCGAACCATGGCCGCCTTGGCCGCCCAGGGGATTTCGCCGTCCGTGGTTGATGACCAATGGGGCAGGCTGAGCTTCGCCGTCGACGTCGCTGCCGCGATCCGCCACTTGGTGGACCATCAGGCCCCGTATGGCACGTACAACGTCAGCAACAGCGGCGAGCGGGCATCCTGGGCCGGCATTGCCCGCGATGTGTTCCGGCACTGCGGAGCCGATCCCGGCCGGGTGCAGCCCGTCAGCACTGCAGACTATGCCAAGCCCGGTACCGCGCCGCGCCCCCGAAGCAGCGTTCTGGACCTGTCGAAGATCCGGGCCACCGGATTTGACCCGGCTCCGGCACACCTGCGCCTGGCGGAGTATTTGGAGGGTTTGGAACCCTAGCGGCGTCCGGAAAAAGGGCCTACAGTGGCCGTACGGCAGCCCGCCCCAGGTGGGCCCGGGAGACAACTCAAGTGAACACGTTGGATGGGCAGCCTTGGCTGTCCGCGGCGATCCAGGCAGTGCAGCAGCATGGATCGCCGGCTCAATTGTTGTGTCCTGAGCTGGACCCTGAAGCCTGGAGAGCCGAGAATGCTGCTGCCGAAGATCGCGCCCCGACAAGACGCACTCCCCCACCCTTCATCCGCCCTGGAGATGAACGGCAGCGCACTGCTGCTGGCTCCCCGCGGGCGCCGGTCCAAAGGCTGGTCCGGCCGAGGCCGCTCCACGACGGGCAACGCCACCGCAGGCCGCCCCAGCCCAGGCAAAGCCAGCGCAGAGCAATCGGTGAACCTGGGTGGCGCCTTGGTGAACCTGATGGACTTCGAGCGGGCTGTGGAGCTGATCATGGACCGTGCGCAGTCCGGCGGTGCGAAACCTATGGGCGTCTGTTCCGCCAATCTTGACCACCTCCGTCATTTCGGCGCAGGTAGCCGGTGGAACGGAACGCTGGACCAGCCTGCACCGGTGGAATGGCTGACACTGCTCGACGGCGCGCCATTGGTGACCGAAGCGGCCAGGGTCACGGGTCAGGTGTGGCCACGGCTGGCCGGCAGCGATGTGGTGGAACCCTTGCTGGATGAGGCCGAACGCCGGGGTCTTCGCGTGGGTTTCCTGGGTGGAAGCCCGCAGGCGCAGGAACTGATCCGGAAGAGGTTTGCCCGGGAACGTCCCGGTTTGACGGTGGCGGGCTGGTGGGCTCCAGAGCGTCCCGTCCTCGTGGATGTGCACGCATCGACGCTTCTGGCGGCGAACATCGCTGACGCCGGCGTGGACGTCCTGGTGGTGGGTTTGGGAAAGCCACGGCAGGAGCTCTGGATTGCCGAATATGGGCAGCTGGCGGGGGCCAAGGTCCTGCTGGCCTTCGGAGCGGTTGTTGATTTCCTCGCCGGCAGGATCAGGCGCGCTCCGGTGTGGGTGAGCACCCATGGACTCGAATGGGCGTGGCGGCTGATGCTTGAACCGCGACGGCTGGCCCGCCGGTACCTGGTGGACGGCCCGGCGGCCTACCTGACGCTGAGGACCTCCAGTAGCAGTGCCGCCCCGCCTGACCCGGTGGCCTCGGCTGCGGGTGGCCTTTCCCCCGCCGTTACCAGCGCCCCGGAGGACGGGCCCAGCCGTGCTCCGGGGCAGTTCGTCCCGGCAGGGGCAAGGGCCGATGTCGCAGTGCTGGTGGTGACGTACAACAACGCCGAGGACGTCCCGGCGTTGGTTGCCAGCCTGCGGGAAGAAACGGTGGCGCAGTCCATCAAGGTCGTGGTGGCGGACAACTCCCCCGATGACCGGACCATGGACGAGGTACTGAGGCATCCCGACATCACTGCCGTACGCACTGGGGGCAACCTCGGGTACGCCGGCGGAATCAATGCCGCAATGCGTATGGCCGGAGACGCGGACGCGTATCTCATCCTGAATCCGGACCTCCGGGTGGAGCCTGGTGCGGTAGCTGCGATGCGTCGAAGGATGGCACTGTCGGGCGCTGGAATGGTGGTTCCTGTCCTGCTGGATGACGACGGCACTGTGTACCCATCGCTGCGGCGGGAGCCTGGCGTTCTGCGAGCGCTGGGTGATGCGGCTTTGGGTGGCCGGGTGCAGGGCAGGCCGGGGTGGTTGTCTGAGATGGATTTTGATCCCGAGAGTTACCTCCATGCGCACCGCGTTGATTGGGCGACGGGTGCCGCGCTGTTGATCAGTGCCGATACTGCCAGGGACGTGGGCGGGTGGGATGAGCAGTTCTTCTTGTATTCGGAGGAAACGGACTATTGCCGGAGGGTCCGTGATGCGGGCCGTTCGATCTGGTGTGAGCCGTTGGCCCGGATGTGGCATGAACGTGGGGGTTCGGGGTCTTCGCCGCAGTTGACGGCGTTGATGTCCGTGAATCGTGTCCGGTATGCAGCGAAGTATGGCGGCCGGGGCAGGGTGGCGGCGTTCAGGGCTGTGGTGTTGGTTTCGGAGCTTGTCCGGCTCAATAGGCCCGGGCATCGTGAGGCTGCTTTGGCTGTGGTGGACCGGAGGCGGTGGAAGGCGTTGCCTCATGCTTCCAGCGGCGAACGGTCTGCTGCGCAGCAGTCCCTGATACAGGGCATGGCGCCGCCATCAGGTGCGGTGATCATCCCCGCCCATAATGAAGCCTCCGTCATTGGGCGGACGCTTCAATCGCTGGAGGGGGTGGCTGCTTGGGGCACTGTGGAGGTCATTGTGGCGTGCAACGGGTGCACGGATGGGACGGAAACCGTTGCTTCGGGGTTCCGGGGGGTGAGGGTCCTCCAAGTAGAGGCGGCTTCGAAGTCTGCTGCTTTGAACGCGGCGGATCAGGTGGCGGAGCGTTGGCCCCGCCTTTATCTTGACGCGGACATCGAGGTCAGCACGGAGGCCGTCCACGCTGTCTTGACCGCACTGGGGGACGGTCCGCTGTTGGCGGCCCGTCCGGCGTTCCGCTACGACACTGTGGGCGCTTCGGCATTGGTGCGGTCCTACTATCGGGCGCGGGCCAGGATACCGTCGAACGCCCAGGGGCTGTGGGGTGCGGGTGCGTACGCCCTGGGCAGGGCTGGCCATGATCGCCTGGGTGGGTTTCCGATCCTGACGGGTGATGACTATTACGTGGATCGCCTTTTCAGTGGGGTGGAGAAGGCTGTGCTGCCCACGGTGCCTGTGGTGGTGCGAACCCCGCGGACCCGGTCAGCCCTGCTGGCTGTCCTTCGCCGGGCCTACCGTGGCAACGCGGAACAGGACGGGCAGGAGCGTGGGGCTGGGACGTCCCGGACGGTGCGGCAGCTTATTGCCGCCGTCAGGGGGCCGTTGACGGCGGTTGACGCCGTAGTTTACGTGGCCTTCGCCGTTGCCGGCCGCCGTCGTCCGCTGTTGGGGCGTTCGGTGTCAGCCGGCTGGGAGCGGGACGACAGCAGCCGTTAGTCAGAAGCCGCAGCTCCCGCCGCCTTCGATGCGGTAAAGGTGGACGGTGTTTCCGTCAGAGAACGTGTCGGTGAAGGTGCCGCCCACCATCGGGATGGTCCGGTTTTCGTCAATCACGACGGCGGTGCTGCCGCCGCACTGGACGTGGAAGCTTGCCTGGCCGCCGGCGTTCTTGTTCGCCCCGGCGAAAACATGGACTTTTCCGTTGTGGAGTTTGGTGGTGAAGTCCACGGGGCCTGTGGCAGTGGTGGCACCGTCGAGGAACGGGGCGTTGAGGACGGGGGCGAGGGCGGTGATTTGTTGGTTGAGCGCAGTCACGGTGGGGCGGACCTGTACTCCGCAGTCGCGGAGGACGTGTTGGGAGATGCAGGGGCCGCCGAAGTTGTGGTTGAAGTAGATCACTCCCCTGGCGCCGTGGATCAGGCTGCTCCATACTGCTGCGCGGATCTGTGGCGCTGTGATGGTGGTGGCGTTGGCGGAGTCCTTGAAGGGGTGCCCGGCTTCGACGAAGGCCCAAATGGGTGTGGCGTTGCCGCCGGCCTGCAGGGTCCGTACCCGCTCGATGGTCCAGCCGTAGTTGGCTGCCAAGCGGCATTCATCCTGTGTCAGGTCCCGGGTGTAGTTAACAATCGCACCGCCTTCGCCTTTGGCGCAGATGCTGGGGTCGGTGAACCAGTAGGTGTCTGCGGATACGACGTCCTGGATTCCTTTGAAGAATTCCACGGATTCTTCGTCGGAGAGCCAGAAGGCGATGCCCTTGCCGTAGTTGGAGTACAGCATGGCCCCCGGGGGTGCTGCTGCGCGCCGCTCGTTCTGGACGGTGTACCCGCATTTGCTGCTCTCCGGCACGCAGAGGGGGCCTTCGCCGGGGTACTTTCCCGTCCAGGGAGCACTGCCGGGCCCTGCCCACATGTCTACTTCGTCGCTGAGGGCGAAGCCGGAGGCGTCCGGGGACTCGAAGGTCGGTATGGCGTACATGCCCGACGCCTTCACCAGGTTCAGGTCGGAGTTGGCGGTCAGCTCAACGTAGGTGTTGAGTCCGGCTTCCGTGTCCAGGGCAATGTTTCCTTTGTCCAGGACGCTTTCGAACCAGACTGCGATGGGGAAGAACGAGGGATCGCCTGGGAGGCCGCCCTTGAACCGTCCGTAGTAGTCGGCGCCACCGTCTATGGGGCGCAGCGTCACCCCTTCATGGCCTGCTGCCAACGTTGTTGAGGCGTTGCTTGGCCCTTCTTCGGGTGTGGCCGCCCCGGCGAAGGGACCTACTCCGCTGGCAGCAGCAGCCGCAACGGCGACGGCAAGGCCGGCGAGAACAGTCCCGCCGAGGACCCCGGCTGTCCTTGGTTTCACGGGCTACCTTTCAGGCAGATGTTTCCTTGACGGGAGACTTCCCGTTGCTGGTGGACCGCAGGGGTTCGCTCCCGTGGCTGTTTGCTGCGAAAAGCCGCTCTGTTTTGTGGCTTGCCTGGGAGGGTGCCAGGATTTCCTGGATGGTGAGCTCGTCGAGGCCGGGGACGCCGGTTGCAGGCCCGTTCGGGTCGGGGGCATGATGGCCTTTGCGGCGGGACTTCTTCCGCTCCCCTGCAGGGGACGCCGAACGGGCCCGCACCCGCGATGTTTCCAGGCCCCGGGCTATGGACACGGCCCCAAAGGTGAGTACGATTCCGGCCACCAGGACAACGATCAGTGAGCGGAGACGGCTGGAGAACTGCTCGGTGGCGTTGTCGGGCGCGGCAACCATCAGCGAGGTGTACAGGAAGCGCTCATCTGCCCCGTTGATGGACTGGATGGCCAGCAGGTCAGCTTCCAGCCGGGACCCCAGGGCTTTGACCGTGGCAACGGCCTTGTCCTTGGTCTCGGACGCTGCGGCAATCTCGATCAGGAAAGAAGCAGGCGGACGTTGGACTGTGAAGTCCGTGCTCAGTCCCTCCCGGAGGAGGGCATCCCCGGTGGTGTCATCGTTCAGCCTGGTACCCACTACCTGGGCAATCAACGAGGAATCCGCTGATCGAAGGTAGGGGTTGTCCGAGTTGAGCAGGTTCAGGGCCGGGTTCTTCTCCAGCTCGGCAGCGGTGGGGATTTTTGGATTGACAATCGCGTATGTTGCCTTGGCTTCATAGGAGCGTGGGGCAAAGGAGTACACGTAGACGGCCGCCAGCACCGTCACCAGCAGGACAGGCAACACGACGAACTTGTGATGCCACAACGTCTTGATGACTGCTACCGGGTCCATGTGATCGCCTCGACATTCGGAGTTGATGGGTTGCGGAGATGTCCGTCGTGGGGCGGACCGTTCTTGAACAGGTCAGGAGCTGTGGTTTTCCTGAGCTCGATTTCACGGCGGATCATGATCCAAGCGCCTCCTCCGAGGCCGACGATAAAGGGGTACATCAGGGCAAACACGGGGAAAGCCATGGAGTCGAACGTCAGTGAGCAGCCTGCTGCCACGGCGCCGGCAGCCGCGGCCGCTCCTGCCAGGCAGCGCAGGGCAGGGATACGGGATGCGCGGGCGGCGATGAAGGATGATACGGCGGGCAGGATCAGGTATGCCACCATGCCGATGAAGCCCACCAGGCCCAGGGTGACCAGGGAGTTGAGGTACTGGTTGTCCAGGATGTAGAGGGCGTTCTCCGGCATGTAGTTTCCGGGTCCAAGCCCCAGGAAGGGCAGTTCACCGAACATCTCGGCCACGCGGGGGTAGTTGTTGGTGCGGGTTGTGAGGGAGGGGTCGCTGTCTCCTGCGGTGAAGGAGGACGTCAGTGTCCCCACCAGTCCGGGGATGGCAACGAAGAGTGCCGCCATGGCTGCCGGCGCGGCCACCACCGCCCAGCGCCGCGCTGAGCGTGGGAGGAAGGGAATGAACACCAGCATTCCCAGGAACAGTCCGAGGACGCCGGACCGGGACACCGTGGAGGCGATGGCGACGATCAGCAAGGCTGTACCCGTCCAGTGCAACCATTTGTAGCCCGTCCGGTCATAGATGGCCCGCCAGATGGACAAAGGCAGGAGCATGGCGCAGACAACGGCCAGTTCAATGGAATGGAACGTGCTTCCCGCAACACGGGTCATGAGCCCGCGCACTTGGAAGGCCGTGTTTCCTCCGTTGTCGGTGAATCCAGGCATGGCCTCCTGGATCCAGAGCATCGGGTTGACCCGGAAGAGGAACTGGACCAAGGCCACCAGGCAGCAGAAGAAGGCGCCGGCAAGGATGGCCCGGACCAGTGACATGGCGTTGTCCAGGGTGCGGACGGCTTCGCTTGCCACCAACGCGATCCCGCCGCAGGCCAGGATCAGGATCAGCCAACGGTCGGCCGCAGCTTGGGCCGAAACGTTGGTATTACCGGTGAAGCCGGAGAACAGTGCCACATAGGACGCACACGTTCCCACCCAGAGCAGTCCCAGCCCCAGCCGTCCCGGATACCGGGTCTGCAGTGGATGGTGCAGGCCGAAGAATGCCGAGCAGAGCCAAAAAGTCAGCAGCAGGAGGGCCAGCATGATCGGAACCGTCCCCACGGCACCGATCGGTTTGACCACCATGTTGGAAGGGAAGAAGAACACGGCAAAGGCCGTGAATTTGAGCAGGAGGCCCACATGGCCGGCGGTGCCCGACGTTCCTTCAAGATCGCGTACCTCGATTTCGCGGGCCGGAGGGAAAATGAGGATCTTCTTCATCCGCCTCATGTGAGGCCTCCACGCAGGGAATCTTGAAGGGTCTCTTGCGGGAGCCGGGCACAGGAGGCTTCCACGAAGTGAGCAAATGACGTACGGGAATCTGCCCAATCCAGTCGTTTCCTGCCGGCAACGGCTGCGGCACGCTCCTCGATGTCCGGTGCACTGACAACGTCCGCGAGCGCAGCAGCCAAGCCCGTGGGTGTTCCCGGCGCCCACACGGCGTCCGGGTCGTTGAGCAGTCCTGAAGCGAAGGGCGCTTGGTTCAACACGGGAATGTTTCCTGCGGCGAGGAGCTCGCCGGGGACCAGGGAAATGTTGGTGAAGGAAATGGCCAGCCCGGCGACCGTTCGGTTGTACAGGCTGTTCAATTCCGCCGGGGTGAGGTTGCCGTGGTTCGTGACGGGGATGCTCCACCCAGTGACGTTGTCTCCGTAGATGTGGATTTCCTGCTCAGGCTGGAGGGCGTGGAAGCGTTGCAGGGCAAGCTTGGCCAGGAGGTAGCCACGTCGGTCCACCTTCTTCTTGGCGTAGTAGACCACGCCGGACCGCGGCGGATGCTCAGTGGACGCGGGAAGCCTGTACGTGCCGGTGTCGCATCCGAACGGAACAACGGCTTGGGGCTTTTCGCCGAGTTCTTCCTGCATGACTTCGGCGATCATGCCGCCCAGTGCCACGTTGGTCAACCCCAGGCGGTAACTGTCCTCTGCCAGTGAGTAGAGGAACCCGCGGGGGTAGAAGTACGGCTCGTAGTCCTGGATGAAATAGAAGAGGTGGACGCTGCCCGGTGCCCGTCCCGCGGCAACATGTGCCGTAGGCCAGGAACTGGCAATGAGTGCATCCACCCCTTCCATCCCATGTGTGGCGCTGCGAACCCCGGCACGCAGCGCCGGCCAGTGGCGTTGGATAGTCTCTTCGTGACGGCTGGTGTCGTCATCGTTGGTGTCATAGAGGAACAAGGTGCACTGATGGCCACGCTCTTCCATCTCCTCCACCATGCGGAAGAAGGTGGTGTGTCCCCCGGAACCGGGCGCCGGCGGTGTGCAGATCCAGCCGATCCTGAGGCGTCCGGTGGTGACGGGTGCGGGGGCGGGACGGGCAGGAGGCCTGGAGTCCATGATGTCTTCCTCCCTCAGGGGAAGGCCCGGTTCCGCCAGATGCCAGGCCTCCACAGCGGAGGTGACCAGTCTTGCCGCCACCAGCCGGGCAACAGGCCGCCAGCCATCCCGGCGGACACGCTGGGCTGCCAGGCGGGCGGCAGACAGAGTGATGGGCATCATGGTTGGACCGTGCTTCCGGGAATGCCGGCAGGGGACGGCTCAGGCGTGGCATCCCCGGCCTTGAGCAGCCCACGGATCTCAACCACGAGCTCTTTGCCTTGGCGGAAAGTCAGAAGCACATACAGGACCGAACCGAGCACTATGCCGCAGACCAAGGCCAAGGCAGGGTTGGTTATCCCCTGGGTGGCCAGCCAAACACAGCCCCCCGCCACTGCAGCCGCCGCCAACGGGCGGACACTTCCGCGCAGGAGCTGCCAGGCGCTGGTCTGCAGGACCGAGGTCAAGGACGTGACGTAGAGGGGAATGACCACCAGGCAGGCCACCGCGGCATGGGCGATCCCTGCCCCGGCAATCCCCCACCACGTGATGCCGGCGAAAAGGGCCGGGGTCAGGGCGGCAAGCCAGGCGACCTGGACCCAGAAGAGCCATCCGGTCCTGCCTGCACCCACGCTCAGGTCAGCGAAGAGTTCCACCAGGATCCGTGTGGCGCCGAAGACCCCCAGCGTGGCAAGTGCAACGCCCGCCGGCGCCCATGCCCCGCCATAGGCGGTGACGATCAAGGGATGGGCCAGCGCTATCACCAGGGCGGAGATCGGAAAAGCGCCATAGGAAACCCCGGTCACGAACCGGGCGGCCAACACACCCAATGTTCCTTCGGAGAAGAGCCTGCCAAAAGTGGGCACCGCTGTGGCCCGGATGACCGCAGTGATCACTGAACTTGGCAGCCCGGCCAGATTGAATGCCAACAGGTACAGGCCCAATGCGGTTGGATCCAGCATCCTGCCTACCAGGAGATAGTCCACGTTCAGTGTCACGAAAACCACCAGGTTGGCCAGGGCCAACGGCATGCCCAGACGCAGGATCTCCGCTGCCACCGCACGGTCAAAGCCAGGGGCGTACCTCTTGGGAGTGATGATCCAATAGCCGGCCATGGCCACCAGCTGCCCACCCACCCTGGACCAGGCGAGCGCCATCGCTCCCCAACCGTCCAACGCCATCGGCACCACCAGCACCAGCACGGTGACCAGGCTGCAGAGGTCGACGACGACCCGCGGCTTTTGCAGGAACTCCCGCCACACCATGGTGGAAGGGACGGCGCCAACCCCCTGGAGAAGAATGGTGAGCGAGAGCACCTGGATCACGGGCGTCGCCGCGGGGTCATCAAAGGCAGCCGCCAAGGCAGGTGCCAGGGCGATGGCTGCCGCGGTCATGACGACGCTGGTGACCAGTGCAATGGAGAAGACAGTAGGGGCGATCTTGTCCGGATCCCCGGTGCCGCGTGCCAAGGCGGCGGTCGCACCGAGCTCGGCCATGTTGGTGGCGATGGTCTGCACCACAATGGCAACCGCCAGCGCCCCGAAGTGCTCCGGAGCAATCATCCGGGCCACGATGATGGTGGTGGCAAACTGGACAATCCGGCCCAGGGCCATATTGACGCCACCCCAGAGCGTGGCGCTCGCAGCCCGGTTGCCCAGTGTGCGGTCCTGGCCGCTGACGGCGGTCACGAGATTCCCGTCATGGCCCATAGCCGCCATCGGACCCGATCCAGCTGGCTCCGCACGAAACCGGCGGCGAGCCGTCCCGTCCGGGGTTTCCGTCCACGGGCTGCCCGGGAGATCCTGGCATGCAACACGTTGGCCCGATGGATGTTCCCGGGAACCTCGTGAAGGCCCTCGATGAATTTACGGAGCTCGACTGCGGTCTCCACCGATCCGCCCCGGTTGATTTCCCTGAACCCCAACCGGGCAGCTTCCTTGCTGAGGGCACACTTGGCCCGCTGCACCTGCCGTGCCCGGTTCTTCGGGTTGCCCGGAAAGCGGGAGTCTTCAAGAACCCGGAAAGCCTCCAAGCGGTGCTTGAGATCCACGGCGGCCGCTGCGAACTCTGTCTGATGCATGTTGGCCCCATGGACACGGTAGAACGCCTGAACCGGCCCGTTGATCCGGCCCACATCCCAGGAGCCGGCGGCCCGCAGCCAATACTCGAGGTCCCCGGAGTGCGGCAAGGTGGTGCTGTAAGCACCCACGCTGAGCACAGCCGCGGTCCGCATGACCACTTCGGGTGAAAGGATGAAGTTCCTTCCACGGGCGCACGCCAGGGAAATCCATGCCCGGCCTTCCCACACAGTCCATGTGCTGTGGTCATGGGAGGAAGGGGCCGGGGGCTCGCCAGTGAAGTCCCGGGGAAGGCCATACACCATTCCCACCCGGGGGTTGGCTTCCATCAGCGCAGCAGCCCGGCCCAACGCACCGGGGGCGATCACATCATCCGCGGAGAGAAGCGTCACGTAGCGGCCCCGCGCCCTGGAGAGGCCGTCGTTGTACGTGGCAATGTGCCCTTTGTTGCTGTCGTGGAGAACAACGCTGATGCGCGGGTCCTCGGAGGCCAGCCGCCACGCCACGGCGGCGCTGCCATCAGTGGACGCATCATCGACCACAATGACCTCAACGTCCACGCCCTCCTGGGCCAACGCACTGGCAACAGCCTCAGGCAGGAAGTGTCCGTAGTTGTAGCACGGCACCACCACCGAAACGCTTACCGGGTGCCGCAGGGGAACAGGCCGCATCAGTTTCATTGGATGCCCTCCAAGGCAGGGGAATTTCCCCGCCTGATGACCCGGGCCGGGACCCCGGCCCACGTCTCTTCCGCCGGTACGTCGGTGAGAACGGCCGCCCCCATCCCGATCGTGGCATTCGCGCCGATGGACGTGCGCTCGCGGACACTGGCATTCATCCCCACGTAGGCGGCACGCCCAATGTGAACGTTGCCCCCAAGCGACACTCCGGAGGCGAAGGTCGCAAAGTCGCTGATGTCGTCGTCGTGGGTGAAAGTGACTCCGGGCATGGCTACTACATGGTTGCCGATCGTCACGGACGCCGTCATGCTCACATGGGCAAGGAGGATGCTGCCCTTGCCGATCATGCAGCCTTCGGGAATCTGCACGGAGGGGTCAATGGCCGTGGCATAACGCTCTTCATCCAGTCCCAGGGTCCTGAGCCTCATCACAACGGCCTCCCGCCCGGATCCGGATCCGATGCACACCAGCAATAGAGCATGAGGGAATTTCAGGGCGTCCCGGATGGGGCCAAGGACGTGTGCGCCGTCCACCACCCGCCCGAGTTTGTCTTCGTCGTCGTCGAGTATCCCGATCACGTCAAAGGGCCCGTTGCTGCGGACCATGGCCAGGACCTCCCTGGCCAGGCCGCTGGCGGCGATGAGGAGAAGTTCACTCATGTCAGTCGACCTGCTGCCCGAAGAACGGAATCGATGACCCGGACCTGGTCGTGCAGGGAAAGGTGGTGGTACAAGGGCAGGATGAGCGTGTGGTCAGTCAGCCATTCTGTGGCATCCAGGTCTGCCTTACCGCTGTCCTTGCCGGCGTAGGCCGGTTGGCGGTGGGCTGCCATGATCCCCCGACGCGCGGAGATTCCATCTTCGGCCAAAAGAGATATCAACCCGTCCCGTCCCACGGGAAACCCCGGCCCGACTTCCAGCCAGCAGGACTGGAAGTTGCTGGTTCCATAGTCCGGGTCGTTGACCAGCCGGAGGCCCTCAACGCCTGCGAAGGCGTTTGCGTAGGTGGCGGCCAGTTCCCGCCGCCGCTGGATGGCTTCGCGGAGCCGGCCCAGTTGGACGAGACCGACGGCGGCCTGAAGATCAGTCATGCGGTAGTTGAACCCGATCTCGAGGTACTCCTCCGGGGGCGCCAGGATGCTTGCGTGCCGGTCGGCAGCAGAGACACTCATGGCGTGTTCACGGAGTCGCCTTGATCTATCCGCAAAGTCCTGCCGTGAGGTGGAGAGCATGCCACCCTCCCCTGTGGTGAGGATCTTGCGTGGGTGGAAGGACCAGGCCGCCACGTCCGAGCCTGCCCCCACCGGCCGGCCGTGATACCGGGATCCGATGGCGCAGGCAGCATCTTCGACCACGGTGATGCCCAAGGGATCGCACAAGGCACGGATGGGATCCAGGTCAACGGGAACCCCGCCTTGGTCAACAGCGATCACGGCCTTGGTTGCCGGAGTCAGGGCGGCCCGCAGAGTTTCTGCGGTGACACAGCCGGTAGTGACGTCGACGTCGGCAAACACCGGACGCGCTCCCACATACGTTGCCGCGTTCGCTGTGGCAATGAAGGAGAACGACGGCACCACCACGTCATCACCCGGGCCCACCCCGGCCACTACAAGGGCCAAGTGCAGGGCGGTAGTGCAGTTGGACGTCGCCACGGCGAAGTCTGCCTGTTGGAGCAGGCAGAACGCTTCTTCGAACTGGCGGACTTTGGGGCCTTGGGCCACCCAACCTGAGGCGATCACTTCGGCCACTGCCTGGGCCTCCTCCTCGCCCAGCCACGGCTTCATGACGTCGATGCGTGCCAGGTGGAGCCCGGAGGCGGTCATCTCGCACCAACTACCGGAACATCAGGGCTCTTGGTGGTCCGTCCTGCGGCAATCTCATCGCGCAGTGGCTGCCACCAGGCAACCAGCGAGCGCAGTCCATCCTCCAAGCCGACGGCAGCCTCGAAACCAAGGTCCGCCCGTGCGGCCGAGGTATCGGCCAGGCGCCGCGCCACGCCGTTGACGGCCCGTTCCGGTCCGTGCTCAAGGTGCAGCGGTGACTCCATGACCCCCAGCAGCGTTTGGGCCAGCCCGGCGAGGCTGGTTTCGGTTCCGCTGGCTACGTTGTATACGCCCTCGGTGACATCACTGACTGCTGCAAGGACGTTGGCCCGTGCCACATCGGCTGTATGGATGAAGTCCATGGTTTGCTGACCGTTGCCGAAGATCAGCGGCGGACGGCCATCAGCGATCCGCTCCATCCAACGGACCAGCACCTCGGTGTACAGCCCGTGGACGTCCATCCGTGGGCCGTAAACGTTGAAGTACCTTAGTGCCACATAGTTCAAGCCTGACATCGCCCGGAAGCTCCTTGCCATTCCCTCATTGAAGGACTTGGCTGCGCCGTAGAACGTGTCGTTGTTGTGATGGTGGTGGCGTTCAGAGGTGGGGAATTCCTCGGCCTGGCCGTAGACAGAAGCGCTGGAGGCCAGGATGAGCTTGTCCGGGGAGTTTTGGGCGGCGGCCTCGAGCACGTTGAACGTTCCGTCCACCAGTACTTCAAGTGCCAGACGAGGTTCCTCGGCACATTGGGTGATGCGGATGGCGGCCTGGTGGAACACCAGGTCCTTGCCACGGGTGAGATCATGTACCAGGTCGCGGTCCCGCAGGTCACCTTCCACCAGGTCCACCCGTTCAGTGGCCAGGGCGTCGTCCAGGTTTGCGAGGCGTCCGCGCACCAGGTTGTCCAGGACGTCCACGTGCGCCGCACCGGCGTCGAGCAGCTGGTCGACCAGCGTGGAGCCTATGGTTCCGGCACCACCGGTGACCAGGACGCTGGCGCCGAGGAGCCGTTTCACCGTGCAACCTGGAGATTGACCTCGTTGCCGGCCACCACGGTGGACTGCCCGTCGGTGCTCAGGCTTTGGGTGACGGCCTCCAGGACAGAGAGGACGCGCAGCCCGGATTCACCGCTGGTTCGGGGCATGGTGTGGTTCCGGATGGACGCTGCGAGTTCGGCCACCACCTGGCCCAAGGGCTCGCGTTCCTGCAGTGCAGGTGACCACGTGTCGCCGAGGCGGTAGGAAATGGCGGAGGTCCGCTTGTCGGCGGTGGACCGGGGCTGGTGTTCCAGGCTGACCCCGCGGTCATAGACGCTGAGGCGTTGCTGCGGGTTGAGGTCATCCCACACGAGGGTCCTCTTCGACCCCCCGATGATCATCTGCCGGATCTTGGTGGGGCTGAGCCAGTTCACGTGGATGTGCACCATGGCGTCGTTGGGAAGGCCAAACGTCAAATGGCCCACGCAGTCACGGCCGGTACCCAGCGGATCTGCCCCATGGGCTGCGATCTCTGTGGGATGCAAGCCACCCGGCAGGACGAAGTCCAGGATGGACAGGTCATGGGGAGCCAGATCCCAGAAGACGTTGACGTCCGGTTGGACCAGGCCCAGGTTGATGCGGACCGAATCGACGTAGAGGATATCGCCCAACGCGCCTGTGGCGACGAGCTCCTGAATTTTCAAAACGGCAGGGGTGAAGCAGTAGGTATGGTCTGCCATCAGCACCAAACCCCTGGCTTTGGCTTCTTCCACCATTTCCAGACCCTTTGCCCGGCTGTCCGCCAGGGGCTTTTCCACCAGCACATGCTTGCCTGCGCGCAGCGCCGTCATCACCACTCCGTGATGGGTATGAGCCGGCGTCGCCACCGCGACGGCGTCGAGGTTGTAGGTGTCCAGCAGTTCATCCAAAGATTCGACGACGGCCACGCCACCCACCGTTTCGGCGAGCCTGAGGCCGCGCTCTACGTCCAGGTCGCAAATGGCCACCAGGTCCCAGTCAGGGCTGGCTTTCAAGTTCCTGGCGAGATTGGGACCCCAATAGCCTGCTCCGACCACTGCAATGCGAAGCCTGGGCCGCAGTGCGTGGCCGTTCCGTTGTCCTGATGGAATAGTTCGTATGCTCATTTCCCACTCGACTTCTGTGCTGAAAGCGCGGTTCTTGTCAGGTACTGCATGGGCGTTTACTAATAGGCGCCGGACGGTCGGGTCATGGCCCGGAAGGTCCGCCACATGATCATGAGGTCCCCCGCTATTGACCAGTTCTCCACGTAATAGAGATCCAGCCGGACTGCCTCGTCCCACGGAAGGTCCGAGCGTCCATTGATTTGCCACAATCCCGTGATTCCGGGCTTGATCAACAGCCGGCGGTGCGTGTGGCGCTCGTATCCGCTGACTTCCCGTGACAGTGGCGGTCTGGGCCCTACCAGGCTCATGTTTCCCACCAGGACGTTCCAGAACTGCGGCAGCTCATCCAGTGAGTACCTGCGCATCCAGCGGCCGCACCGGGTAACGCGGGGGTCTCCGCGGATCTTGAACAGGACACCGGCGCCCTCATCCTGGCTGCTGAGGGCTTCAAGATGTGCCTCGGCGTCCACCACCATGGAACGGAACTTCAGCATCGGGAAGGTAGTGCCCTTCTTTCCGATCCTCTCCTGCTTGAACAGGACAGGCCCGGGGCTGTCGGCCTTGACGATGGCGGCCAGGACGAGCAGGACAGGAGCCAGAACGAACAAGGCCGCTGCAGATACCGCGATGTCCATCAGCCGCTTGAGCGTATGCTTGCCGCCGGAGTAGTGCGGAATATCAACGTGCATCAGGGGAAGGCCTTCAACGGGCCGCCAGTGGATGCGTGGTCCTGCCACGTTGGTCAAGGTTGCTGCCAGAACCAACTCAGCGGAATTTTCCTCGAGCCGCCATCCAAGTTCGCGGATGAACTGGTTTCCACCAGGAACCGGGCCTGCCACGATCACTGCGTTGGCACCGGTCTGCCGGACGGTTTGCGCCACGCCGTAGATGGAGGACAAGACCGGTACGCGCAGGTGGTCCACGGCCAGGACTGTACCGCGGCGGGCACCTGGGAGGCAGGCCCCCAGGATGTCGTAGGCGGCGCCGGACTTTCGATTGATTTGCTTGATGACGTATCTGACGTCCTGGGGTTCGCCAACAACGATCGCGCGGGACAGGCAACGGCCCCTGGACTTTTCGTGGCTCAGCCATCGGCGGAAGCCCCATCTGCTTCCGGTCAGGGCCACCAGGCCCAGCGGCAAGGAGACCAGGACAAAGGAACTGACTGCCTCCAAACGGAAAACCACCGCAACGATGCCCAGGAACCCGAAAACCCGGAAGCTGGCAGAAAGTACCCGCTTGTACTCTTCGGGGCCTACACCGAGGACTTTCGGATCGCGTGTCCTGTATACCTCCAAGGCCGCCAACCAGACCACTCCCAGGATCAACCCCATGGCCAGGTGTTGGGCCTGCGCCGGCCCTCCGGGAGATCCTCCCATTCCATCGGTGTTCAGCACTGTCCCGGCGATGACGGCTCCGGCAACCAGCGCCGTGTCAGCGAGCCGGAGGCTGTATGTCAGGAATCGCGTCCACGTCAAACGGTCTTTGAACGGTACCTTGACCCGCTCGCGGCGGTGGGTGACTGGCGGCGGCACGGGGTCCAAGGTGACATCGGACCCCAGCGCCGCCAGTCCCGCCTTTTCAGTCCGCTGTGCAGCAGCGGGCTTGCCAATCCAAGGAGACGCCGGCGGATTGACGTTGGCGGCGGCAGAGTGAGCGCGGAAGGCTGACCCCGCGGGGGCGTGAGCCGCACCCTGGGGTGCCGCTGCCTTGCCGTACCGCAAGACTGGAACTCTTACCATGTCAGCCCTCTTTACAGACCTGCCGTTGCCTACCTATCAGTGAAGCCGCGGCGCTCCGAAGGCGCACCAGTAGTCGATACTCAACTTTGCGCAGGATTACCTATGACCCCTACGTGCAAGTACCTACCCAGGGGTGCCGGGACTACGTGCCCTGACGAGTAAAAACCCCGGAAATCCGGGCGTGAAACGCTGCCAACAAGACGTCAAGGCACAAAAAACCGGCCGCCCGCAGGCGGCCGGTCGATGGCGTTCCTAGTCCTCGACGATTTCGAGGTCTTCGTCGAGCACCTCGTCGTCTTCGTCTTCCTCGTCATCGAAGACCTGAAGCGGAGTAACCTCGGAATACGCCTCGTAGAGTGCGTCCTCGTACACTTCGAAAGCATCGGCAACAGCGAAAAAAGCGGCCTCGACATTGGGGTCGCCCTCACCGCGGCGGGCGGATGACGCAGCCAGGTGCTCTTCGAGGGCGGCGGTCAATGATTGAAGCGCGACACGCGGATCGATGCTCATGCCTTCACGTTAGCCGGAAAAGGACGAAAATGGAGAGGGATGAGAGAACAATTTCCGGGTAGCTCCGTAGAGCGTCAACGAGACTATGCACGTCAGTACGAGTACCTCGTCCTGACGGTGGGACCTGACGATTCGCTGCCCGACGCCCGGCGCCGGCTCGCCGAACATTCCGAGTACGGCAAGTGGGAGCTCGAACGCAGCGTGCTCTACCTCGGCGGTGGCCGCCGTTTTTGGCTGCGCCGCAAGGTGTATTCGGTCCAGCGGACCGTCTAGGCTCCTAACCGTCCAGCGGCCCCAACCAGGCGTTGGCCACGGTGTTGTGTGCAGATTCGTCGTTGGACGGATGGAAAATGCCCGCCAAGACGTCCCGGTAGAGGCGTTCCATCTCTGAGCCCCTGAAATAGCTGGAGCCTCCTGTGACACGGATGGCAAGATCCACCACGTAGCGCGCGTTTTCCGTAGCCCGGGATTTGAGTCCCACCAGCCGGGGGAACCACTGGGCTCCATGGTCCACCAGGTTGTCCACGTCGCGGGCAATGCTGGATATTTGTGGTGCGATGCCATCCATGGCCAGTGCGGCGTCGGCCACCTTCCACCGGATATCAGGGTCCTGCGCGAAGCTGCGTCCACCGTGTTTGGCCGACACCCTGCGTTTGACGTTCTCTACACCAAGAGTGAAAGCACGCTGGGCCACCCCCGTATAGACCGCGGCGAGAAGGGTTTCAAAGCACGCGAAAATTGCGAAGATCAGCAGGTCATTGTTAGGTCCTGCCGGGAGCTTGCGGAAGATCCGCTCCGCCGGGACCACAGCGCCATGCAGGAGCGTGGTGTTCGAAGCGCTGGCCCGCATGCCCAGGGTGTCCCAGTCGCTGAGCGTTTCGTGTCCGGGCTCGTCGCGTCGAAGAAAGCCGAACACCAGCTCCCCCTCTCCGGCCCTGGCGTCGGAGTCTTTACCGAAAGTGCCCAACCGGGTCCAGCCACGCGACAGGCTCGTGAAGATCTTCCGGCCCGTGAACTTGTAACCGCCATCGGGCAGCGGCTCGGCGACGGTGCCAGAGTCGAACAACATCGAATCATTGCCGGCTTCGGAAATGCCGAAGGCAAAGACTTCCCCCTGCCCCGCTTCCTTGAGGACGAAGTCCAGGGAGTTATCGCCTCGTGCAGCCATGACCTGCGCGACGCCGGTCCACACCAGGTGCATGTTGACGGCCAACGCTGTGGCCGGGGCCGCCGTGGCGAGCCTTTGCTGCAAGGCAGCTGCCGCTTCGAGACCGAGCCCGAATCCGCCGTCGGACTCCGGTACGAAAAGTTTCAAGTAGCCGGCCGCGGCCAGCTCCTCCAGGTCTTCATGGAAGAACGCGTTGTTTTGGTCGTAGCCGGCAGCGCGGCCGCGCAGCCGCTCAAGCAGGGCGTCGGGGAGGATTTCCTCGGGAGACATCTCCAGGCCTCTTTCTCGCTGATTGCGGTCTAGTAGGTGCTCAGCAACCTGTTCAGGACGCGTGCGCCGAATTGGAGGGACTCGGCCGGAACGCGCTCATCAACGCCGTGGAACATGCCGGTGAAGTCCAGCTCATCAGGAAGCATCAACGGGGCGAAACCGTACCCGGTGATGCCGATCTTGCTCAAGGACTTGTTGTCGGTGCCGCCGGAAAGCGTGTAGGGAAGCACCTTGGCGCCGGGATCCTCGGAGTGCAGTGCATCGATCATGGAATCCACCAGATTGCCGGCGAACGGCACTTCCAGGGAAACATCCTTGTTGACATAGTTGATGTCGATGCCCTCGCCGGCAAGTTCCTTGATGGTCTCGAACACCAGTTCCTGCCGGCCGGGAAGCGTACGGCAGTCCACGAATGCCTCCGCCGACTCCGGAATGACGTTGTGCTTGTACCCCGAACGCAGCAGCGTGGGGTTGGAGGTGTTCTGCAGCGTCGCACCCACAAAGCGGGCTACTGTGCCGAGTTCCTTCAGGATGATGTCCGGGTTGTCGGGATCGAACTCTACGCCGGTCAGTTCGGTAACGCCGTCCAGGAACTGGCGGGTGGTAGGGGTCAACTCCACCGGCCACTTGTACTCGCCGATCCTGGTGACGGCAGCGGCCAGGCGGGTGACGGCGTTGTCGGTGTTGATCTGGGATCCGTGGCCGGCGCGGCCATGTGCCACCAGTCGGAGCCAGGAGAGGCCCTTCTCGGCTGTTTGGAGCAAATAGGTCCGTTGGCCGCCGATGGTGGCGGAGAAGCCACCTACTTCGGAGATCGCCTCGGTGGCACCATCAAAGAGTTCGCGCCGGTGTTCGATGGCGTAGCGGGCGCCGTAGGTGCCACCGGCTTCCTCGTCGGCAAAGAACGCGAAAATGATGTCGCGCTTGGGTTTGCGGCCCGTCCTGGCGAAGTCGCGCATGACTGACAGGATCATGGCGTCCATGTCCTTCATATCCACCGCACCACGGCCCCAGACCAGCCCGTCCTTCAATTCGCCACTGAACGGATCAACGCTCCACTGGTCTTTCAGGGCAGGAACAACATCCAGGTGTCCATGAACCACCAAGGCGTCGGCAGACGGGTCTTCGCCCGCCATCCGGGTCACGACGTTGGCGCGGCCGGGGGCGGATTCGAAGATTTCAGCTTCGAGGCCCACTTCCGTAATGAGGCCGGCCGTGTATTCGGCCGCCGCGCGCTCCCCCGGTCCGGTGTCGTCGCCGAAGTTGGAGGAGTCGATGCGGATCAGCTCCTGGCAGATCCGGACAACTTCATCTTCGGGGCGGATGACAGACATGGAAACTCTCCTTGCGTGGCTGGGCTGCAGGTTCCGGCGACGTGCACTGCGGCTCCCGCAGCGGCACCGTCCCGTATCCCATCAGCCTACTCACCGGACCGGCACCGCGTCAGGAACGCATGGCGCCGGAAGTCTCCGGGTGTCCCTCGAGGCCGTCCTGACCAGCGCCGATTTTTCCGCCACCGGAAACCGTGTTAGAGTTTTTCTCGCTGCTTCGGAGGAAAGTGAAGCACCGGAAGGTGCAAAACGGCTCAACCGAACACCACCTGCGCGGGTGGCGGAATGGCAGACGCGCTAGCTTGAGGTGCTAGTCCTCGAAAGGGGGTGGGGGTTCAAGTCCCCCTCCGCGCACTATCGCAAGGCCTGGAATCCACGGATTCCGGGCCTTGTTTTGTCTGTGGCCCGTGTTGTGCCGGCGTCGTGCCTTATGTCCCGCCCTGCGTTTCCAGGGCAGCAGTCAAGGATTAACGACGACGGCGGTCACCTTTCGGTGACCGCCGTCGTTCCGTTATCGACGGGAGCTTGCTCAGCCCAACGCCGCCACAGTGCCGGTGAAGTGCCGCCGGCCGCTGCGGGCATTCCACGCTACATAATCCGAACGTTCCCAACTGCCTGAACCAGACTGAACCGTGGAAATATCCACGGCGACCCGTGCCGGGAGGAACACCGGGGCCTCAAAGGCAACGTCCCAGGTATACGAATCGGATTTGACGGCCCCCACGTCAGCCAGCGCACGGGAAGCAAGGTACATTCCGTGGGCAATTGACCCGCGTAAGCCCAGTGCCTTGGCAGAAAGGACGCTGAGGTGGATCGGGTTGAAGTCGCCGGAGACCGTTGCGTAGCTTCGGCCTGTGTCCAAACCGAGTTGCCACAGCGCGGTGGGGTTGGGAGGAGAAAAGTCGCTGGGTGCTGATGCTCCGTTCGCACTTCCGGGTTTGTCGATGCCCGGCAGGAAGACGCCCTTGGCCAAGTAGGTGGAGGCGCCACGCCAGAGCAGGGTGCCGCTGGACGCCGAGCGGACCTCCGCCACAACATCCACCTGCGTTCCGGCTTTGTGGCCAGCAAGGTTCTCAGCCCAGGACCGGATGTCCAAGGCCTCGGAGAAGGCTATGGGAACCCGTTGTTCCACATGGTTCTTCAGGTGGATCATGCCCAGGAGCGGCAGCGGGAAATCATCCCGGTTCATGACGCTCAACGACACCGGAAAGGCCAGGGCATGGACATATCCGGCCGGCAGGGTGTCGCTGGCGGTCTCCCCCAGCAGATGTTGGTAAGCGGTCAGGTTTCCCACGTCTGCCTTGACGTTACGCACTTCGTGGCTGACCGAGGGCACGGTGTGCTGGCTCGTGGACGCGCCCAACACCCGACGGCGGGCGGCGCTTGTTGCCGCGTTGACGTAGAGCTTGGACAGTGAGGGCAGCTCGCCAAGGATCACTGGCTGGGGATTGGTCATGCTCCCACCAATTGCTGACCACAGACCCGCAATACCTGACCTGAAATTCCTCCAGCGGCATCACTGGCCAAAAAGGCAATGGTCTCGGCGACGTCCCGGGGCTGTCCGCCCTGCTTGAGTGAGTTAAGCCTGCGGGCAGCCTCGCGGATGGCGAAGGGCATCCTGGCCGTCATTTCGGTTTCAATGAATCCGGGGGCCACCGCGTTGATGGTTCCATCAAAAGGTTCCATCAGCGGGGCTGTAGACCGCACCATCCCGATCACCCCGCCCTTGGAGGCGCCGTAATTGGTCTGGCCCCTGTTTCCGGCAATGCCGCTGGTGGAAGCCACCGACACGATGCGCGGTGCGACCTTGAAGTGTTCGGACGCGAGAAGGACCTCGTTGATGCTCAGCTGGGCTGTGATATTAACGGCGATCACTGACTGCCAACGGCTTTCATCCATGTTCGCGAGCAGCCTGTCACGGGTGATTCCCGCGTTGTGGACCACGATGTCGAGCCGGCCGTGGCGTTCCACTGCGTGTTCGATGATCCGGTGCCCGGCGTCGTCACGACTGATATCGAGCTGAAGGGCGGTGCCCCGTACCTCGTTGGCCACTGCAGCCAGGTGGTCCCCGGCCGCCGGGATGTCCACGGCAACCACTGTGGCGCCGTCGCGGTGCAGAGTCCGGGCGATGGCAGCTCCAATACCCCGGGCCGCCCCGGTGACGACTGCGACCTTGCCGGCCAACGGCTTGTCCGGGTCGCTGGGCAAAGCCCCTGACGCCGAGCTGACCGTCAGGAACTGTCCGTCCACATAGGCAGAACGCCCGGAGAGGAAGAACCTCAGTGCGCCCAATGCCGACGGGCTGGTGGTGGCGAGGTCGTCGTCGAGCAGTATGCCATTGGCGGTGGAGCCAGTGCGGAGTTCCTTAGCCAAGGACCGCACCAGCCCGTCAATGCCTTGGCGTGCAGCAGCCGCGGCAGGGGTTTGGGCTGATTGGGACGTCCGGGAGATGGTGACCACCCTTGCGTTGGTGCCCAGATCACGGAGCGAAGTGCCTGCGGTCAGTACCGGCTTGGCAAGGTCTGCGGGATGCTGGACGGCATCGAGGACCATAATGATGGCCCCCAGCTTTTCCTTGGGCAACGCGTTCCGCCGGACATCAAGACCCCATCCGAGGAGTGTGGTGGCAATATCATCCGCACCTGGGCTGTCTCCGTTGACCAGGACTGGGCCGGTGACCAGCGGGCTGCCGGGTTGGTAGCGGCGAAGTTCCACCGGTTGCGGCAATCCGAGCCGTTTGGCAACGTCCCTGCCCAGTCCGCGGCTCACCAGTTGTGTGTATTTGTCCGTCATGGAGCTCCCCTATGCTGCTTCCAGAAGGGCGACGACGCCCTGGCCGCCTGCGGCGCAAACGGAGATCAGGCCACGGGCCGGACGCCCGTCAACTGCGCCCTTCTCATGCAGCATTTTCGCAAGGGAGGCCACAATCCTGCCACCTGTAGCGGCGAATGGGTGCCCGGCAGCCAAGGACGAGCCGTTGACGTTGAGCTTGGCCCGGTCCACCTTTCCGAGTGCGCCATCGAGTCCAAGCCTGGTGCGGCCAAAGTCCTCATCCTCCCAGGCGGAGAGCGTGCTCAGGACCGTGCCGGCGAATGCCTCGTGGATTTCGAAGAAATCGATGTCCTCGAACGTCAAGCCGTGACGGGCCAGGAGTCGCGGAACGGCGAACACGGGCGCCATGAGGAGGCCGTCCTTGCCGTGCACGAAGTCTACCGCGGCGGCTTCTCCGTCCAGGACCGTTGCGAGCTTGGGCAGGCCGTGGGCGTCGGCCCACTCATTGGTTGCGAGCAGGACGGTGGACGCGCCGTCAGTGAGTGGTGTGGAGTTGCCCGCCGTCATGGTCGCTTCCGCGCCGAGGTTCTTGCCGAAGACCGGCTTCAGCGATCCGAGTTTCTCCAAAGTGGTATCTGCGCGCAGGTTGGAGTCGCGGTTGAGGCCGCGGTACGGGGTAATGAGGTCATCAAAGAAGCCACGCTCGTAAGCTGCAGCGAGATTGCGGTGGCTGTTGAAGGCAAGTTCATCCTGGGCCTCGCGGGTGATCTTCCACTGCGCCGTAGTGAGTGCCTGGTGCTCCCCCATGGACAGGCCGGTGCGAGGCTCACCCGTATTCGGTGCGTCCGGGGCCAGGTCCTTGGGGCGGATGCGTCCGATGATCTTGAGCTTTTGTACAGGGGTTTTGGCGCGGTTCAGGTCCAGCAGGATCTCGCGCAGTCCCTCGCTTACGGCGATGGGGGCATCGGACGCCGAATCCACTCCGCCGGCAATGGCTGAATCGATCTGCCCCAGCTTGATCTTGTTGGACAGCCCGATCACTGTTTCAAGCCCGGTTGCGCAAGCCTGCTGAAGATCATATGCAGGGGTTTCAGGTGACAGCGCTGAGCCGAGGACGGCTTCCCGCGTGAGGTTGAAATCCCTCGAGTGCTTGAGCACGGCTCCGGCAGCTACCTCGCCAATGCGTTCGTCCTGCAGCCCGAACCTGGCGATCAACCCGTCCAGTGCCGCGGTGAGCATGTCCTGGTTGGAGGACTTGACGTACGCTCCCCCCGTGCGGGCAAACGGGATGCGGTTGCCGCCCACAATGACCGCTTTGCGTGGTGCGTGGGTGGTGGTAGCCGGTTCGCCGGTTCCACCCGTGGTGACGTCTGCTGCAGCCATGCTGGTCTCCTTCGATCAATGCCAGTTACTGATACCCAGCGTACCTGATACGCTGGGTATCGTGAACAACCGCCACGAAGAATTCGCCAGTGCTGCAGCGGACGCGCAGAATACCGCCGTCGACGGCCGGACCGCCCGCTGGCAGTCCCACCGCGAGGAGCGGCGTGCCGAACTCATCCGGCAAGCCCGCAAGGCCGTTCACAGGCTAGGCAGTGACGCGTCCATGGAGGACATCGCGGGAGCCGCCGGAACGTCCAAGTCCGTTTTCTACCGCTATTTCGGTGACAAAGCCGGACTTCAGCAAGCCATGGGCGAGGTAGTGCTGGGGCAGATGCAGCGCCGCATGCAGGAAGCCGCACAGTTGGCCCAGACACCCCGCGAAGGGTTGTTTGCCATGGTCTCCGCCTACCTGCAGATGGCCGAATCAAGCCCCCACGTCTATGCGTTCATTACCCGGCTCACCCCAGGTGAAGCGTCAGCGCAGGACGCCATCGCCGCGTCTGGAGCGCTGGGGAACTTCTTTGAGCAAATCACTGAAATGATCGCCACCCCCATGCGGGAGTACCTGGGCGAAGAGAAGGAAGCGGTGCTTGTGTATTGGCCCACCGCCGCAATCGGACTCGTCAGGAACGCCGGAGAGATGTGGCTCGGCAGCCCGGCAGGCGGAGCCAAGCCGGACCAGGAAACCATGGCGGCGCAAATCACTGACTGGCTGTGCCTCGGCATTGCTCCAGCACTCAAGACATCCACCTGACACCAGCAATGACTCATCAGTTGTCGGAACCAAAGAAGGAAGCAACATGACTGAAGTAGTGGACCGGACTGCATCCGCCCAAGACCCCACGGGCAGTAAGGACGCTGCCGCCACTGGCGCCGAGCCTGTGGTGGACGTGGCCGCGCTGGGAGAGCAACTCCTCGGCAAGTGGGCTCATATCCGCCATGAGGCACGCAAAGTGGCCGGCAATCCGGTGGTACAAAAGATCGAAGGGCTGCACCACACCGAGCACCGCGCCCGCGTGTTCGAGCAATTGAAGTTCCTGGTGGACAACAACACCGTGCATCGTGCCTTCCCCACCCGGTTGGGTGGCTCCGACGATCACGGAGGCAACATTGCAGGCTTCGAAGAGATCGTTACCGCCGATCCGTCCCTTCAGATCAAGGCAGGCGTCCAGTGGGGCCTGTTCGGCTCTGCCGTGATGCACCTCGGCACGGTGGACCATCAGGACAAGTGGCTCCCCGGCATCATGAGCCTGGAGATTCCCGGCTGCTTCGCGATGACCGAGACCGGCCATGGCTCTGACGTTGCCAGCATCGCCACCACGGCGACATACGACGAAGCCAGCCAGGAATTCGTCATCAACACACCTTTCCGTGCGGCGTGGAAGGACTACATCGGCAATGCAGCCAACGACGGCCTGGCCGCTGTGGTGTTTGCCCAGTTGATCACCAAGAACGTCAACCACGGAGTCCACGCTTTCTATGTGGAACTGCGCGATCCCGCTACCAAGGAATTCCTCCCCGGCATCGGTGGCGAAGACGACGGCATCAAGGGCGGACTCAACGGCATCGACAACGGCCGGTTGCACTTCACGGATGTACGGATCCCCCGCACCAACCTGCTGAACCGCTACGGGGATGTGGCTGTTGACGGCACCTACTCCTCCAGCATCGGCAGCCCCGGGCGCCGTTTCTTCACCATGCTCGGCACCCTCGTCCAAGGGCGTGTTTCCCTGGACGGAGCAGCGGTTGCCGCCAGCAAGGTGGCCTTGAAGACGGCCATCCAGTACGCCACCGAACGCCGTCAGTTCAACGCATCCTCGGCAACCGATGAGGAAGTCCTCCTGGATTACCAGCGTCACCAGCGCCGACTGTTCACCCGGCTCGCCACTACCTACGCGGCCAGCTTCGCGCACGAGCAACTCCTGCAGAAATTCGACGACGTCTTCTCCGGCGCGCACGACACCGACGCCGACCGCCAGGACCTGGAGACGCTGGCAGCCGCCCTCAAGCCGCTGAGCACCTGGCATGCCCTGGACACGCTCCAGGAATGCCGCGAAGCCTGTGGTGGCGCCGGATTCCTGATCGAAAACCGCTTTGCCTCCCTCCGTGCGGACCTTGATGTGTATGTCACCTTCGAAGGCGACAACACCGTGCTGCTGCAGTTGGTGGCCAAGCGGCTCCTTGCCGACTACGCCAAGGAATTCCGCAGCGCTGATTTTGGTGTCCTTGCACGCTATGTGGTGGACCAGGCTGCCGGTGTGGCCCTCCACCGGACGGGCCTTCGCCAGGTGGCCCAGTTTGTGGCCGACACCGGATCGGTTCAGAAGGCGGCTTTGGCTTTGCGGGACGAGGAAGGCCAGCGCACCCTCCTGGCTGACCGCGTGCAGTCCATGGTCGCCGAGGTCGGTTCTGCACTGAAGGGAGCCAACAAACTCCCCCAGCACCAGGCCGCGGCCCTGTTCAACCAGCACCAACACGAACTCATAGAAGCGGCCCAGGCACACGCTGAACTGCTCCAGTGGGAAGCTTTCACCGAGGCCCTGACCCATGTCACGGATGAGGGAACCAAGCGCGTGCTGACCTGGCTGCGCGACCTGTTCGGTTTGTCCCTGATTGAGAAGCACCTTTCCTGGTACTTGATGAACGGCAGGCTCTCGATGCAGCGTGGCCGAACGGTGGGCACGTATATCAACAGGTTGCTCGTCAAGATCCGCCCGCACGCTGTGGACCTCGTTGATGCTTTCGGCTACGGTCCTGAGCACCTGCGGGCCTCGATCGCGACCGGCGCAGAATCCACCCGTCAGGACGAGGCACGGAAGCACTTCCGTGAGCAGCGGGCCAGCGGCAGTGCACCCGCAGACGAGAAAACCCTTCTTGCCCTGAAAGCGTCCAAAACCCGCTAGCAGAGCCAACCAGCCGCGAGGTTAACATTCGCGGAACTGTTGAAAAGCACGACGGCGCCGTCCCCACCAAAGGGGGCGGCGCCGTCGTGCTTTCATTTTCTGCTGTTGGAGCGCTGCCGGTTTAGCGCAGGACCGACCGGTAGACCTCAAGCGTTGTTTCCGTAATGGATTCCCAGGAGAAGTGCTCTTCCGCGCGGCGGCGCCCCGCTATACCCATTTCGCGGGCACGTGCAGGATCTGCCACCACCTCGTTCAAGGCTGCCGCGAAGTCGCTGACGAATTTCTCCGGGTCCAGGGGCGTCCCGGTTCCGTCGGTGACTTGCTCCAGCTGCACCAGGAGTCCGGTTTCGCCGTGCTGGACCACTTCCGGAATCCCGCCGGTGGCACTGGCCACTACCGCCGCACCGCATGCCATGGCTTCGAGGTTCACGATGCCCAGCGGCTCGTAGATCGAAGGGCAGGCGAATGCCGTGGCATGGCTGAGCACCTGGATGAGTTCCTTTCGGGGCAGCATCCGCTCGATAAGGACGACCCCTTGGCGCTTGGTCTGCAGTTCCTCGATGAGCCGTGCAGTTTCGGCGGCAAGCTCGGGAGTATCGGCGGCTCCCAGGCACAGGACCAACTGGACGTCGTCAGGCAGGCTTGACGCCGCCCGAAGCAGGTACGGCACCCCCTTCTGGCGGGTGTTGCGTCCAACGAAAACCACGCTGGGCTTGGCGGGATCGATGCCCAGCGCACGAATTGCGTCATCCTCTTCATCGCGTTCCCAGAGGGAAACATCAATGCCGTTGTGGACGACTCGGACTTTGTCGGGATCGACGTCCGGGTAGCTGCGGAGGATGTCCTGGCGCATGCCGTCGGAGACAGCGATGATCGCAGCGGCTGCCTCATAGGCTGTTTTCTCCACCCAGGAGGACAGTGCGTAGCCGCCCCCCAGCTGCTCAGCCTTCCACGGGCGCAGGGGCTCAAGGCTGTGGGCGCTGAGCACATGGGGAATTCCGTGCAGCAGCGAGGCGAGGTGGCCCGCCATGTTGGCGTACCACGTGTGCGAGTGGACCAGGTCCGCTCCCGCAATGTCCGGAACGATCCTCAGGTCCACGCCCAGGGTTTGGAGGGCGGCGTTGGCATCGCCGAGGTCGTCGGGCGTGGCGTAGGACGCCACCGAAGCCCCGTGATAGTCGGCATCACGCGGCGCGCCGAAGGCCCGGACGTGAAGGTCGACGTGCTTTGCCAGCACCCGGCTGAGCTCGGCAACGTGGACACCGGCACCGCCATAAATTTCCGGAGGGAATTCTTTAGTCACAATGTCTATTCGCACGCTAACCAACGTAGTCGTTCCGGCGTATGTGTTCTAGTGTGAAAGAGTCCGGAAAATCGGACTTTTGGGGGATACGAAGACGTACGGGGAGCTGTGACCATGGCGTTGAAGAAAGTTCTGGCAATCGTATTGGCAGGCGGAGAAGGCAATCGACTCATGCCGCTGACGGCGGATCGGGCCAAGCCCGCGGTTCCGTTCGCAGGCGGCTACAGGTTAATTGACTTTGCACTATCCAATCTCGTCAATTCGGGATATTTGAAAATCGTTGTACTGACGCAGTACAAATCGCACAGCCTCGACCGGCACATCTCGGAAACCTGGCGTATGTCAACGCAACTGGGCCGGTATGTAGCTTCTGTTCCCGCGCAGCAACGCGTGGGTAAGAGTTGGTTCCTTGGCAGTGCCAACGCCATCTACCAATCGCTGAACCTCATCCATGACGACGCCCCGGACATCGTGGTTGTGGTCGGCGCCGACCACGTGTACCGCATGGACTTCTCCCAAATGGTGGAGCAGCACATTGCCAGTGGCGCGAAAGCGACTGTTGCTGCTGTGCGGCAGCCCCTGAACATGGCCAACCAATTCGGCGTGATCGAGGTAGACCAGAACGATCCCCAGAAAATCGCCGCGTTCGTCGAAAAGCCTGCCAGCACCCCCGGGCTGGCAGCAGATCCCACACAGTTCCTGGCATCCATGGGCAACTACGTCTTCAACGCAGACGCCCTGGTGGAAGCCCTGCATGTTGACGCTGAAAGACTTGATACCAAGCACGACATGGGCGGGGACATCATCCCCTACTTCGTGGACCAGGGCGAAGCAGGCGTGTATGACTTCACGCTCAATGACATCCCCGGTGCCACCGACAGGGACCGGACTTACTGGCGCGATGTCGGTACCATCGACTCGTTCTATGACGCCCACATGGACCTCATCTCCCCCGTGCCGATCTTCAACCTCTATAACTCCGAGTGGCCGATTTACACGCGCCAGAGCATCTCGCCCCCTGCCAAGTTTGTCCGTGGCGAGAACAACACCGTGGGTACGGCCCTCGATTCCATTGTTGCCAGCGGCGTGGTGGTTTCGGGTGGCATCGTCGAAGGTTCCGTGATCTCCAACGACGCCTATGTGGCCGCCGGCAGCCGTGTCCAGGACTCCGTCCTCATGGACAAGGTTCGGGTAGGCGAAGGCGCTGTGATTAAGCGGGCCATCCTGGACAAGAACGTGAAGGTTCCTGCAGGAGCGGCCATCGGCCTGGACCCCGCCCTGGACAAGGCGCGGGGATACAAGGTGACGGAGTCAGGCATCACGGTACTGGCCAAGGGCCAGCTCGTGCCCGAGCCCGGCGAGGCGGAGCTCGCGCTGTCCGCGCAACACCGCCGTGGACTGCCCGAGGCTGTCAAGGCGGCCACCCATGATGATCCGGACATCCGCGACTCGGCCGAAAAGGTAGCAGCAGGAATCCAGTCACGCGTCGCGGACGCCGCAGCGCAGGGTGCCTCGCACTAAGCGTTGGGCGCCCGGCTGACGCCGACAGAACCCGGGGCAGGCCACTGGCTCCCAAGGCTGTAAAATCAGGTCAATGAGCTCCACCGATCTGACGCCTGAAGAGATCCAGGCCTGCCTCAAGGTTCTGACCACGATCCACGTCTATGACGAGGAGCACCCGGACTACGTTGCAGTCCGCCGTGCCACCGGCAAGATGTTCAAAGCCGTCAAGCGACACCGCCGGGTCACCAAGCGCGATTCCATCGCCGAGGCAGACCGGGCCGTCATCGCCCTGACGGCAACCGCCGCTCCGGACCGCATTGACGACGAAACCCGCGGCAACAAGCTGGCGCCCTCCGCCACCGGCGAGGTCGCCGGTCACCTCATCCGCTCGCGTCCCTGCTACATCTGCAAAAAGCACTACACGCAGGTTGATGCCTTTTACCACCAGCTCTGCCCTGAATGCGCGGCCTTCAGCCACAGCAAGCGTGATGCACGCACCGATCTCACAGGACGCAGGGCTTTGTTGACCGGCGGACGCGCCAAGATCGGCATGTACATCGCACTGCGCCTGCTCAGGGATGGCGCCCACACCACCATCACCACCCGCTTCCCCAAAGACGCGGCCCGTCGTTTTGCTGCCATGGAAGACAGCGGCGAGTGGCTGCACCGGCTGAGGATCGTCGGCATCGACCTCCGTGACCCGGCCCAGGTGATGGCTCTCACGGACTCCCTCAACAAGGCCGGCCCGCTGGACATCATCATCAACAACGCGGCCCAGACCGTTCGGCGCTCCGGCAATGCGTACAAGCCCTTGGTGGATGCAGAGGACGAGCCATTGCCCGCGGCCCTTGACGCTGCCAACGGTGGCCCCGAATTGGTCACGTTCGGCCATGCCCATGACAAACACCCCTTGGCCCTTGCCAGCAGCGTCACCGAGCACCCCGTCCTGGCGGGCGATGCCATCACCTCCCTGGCACTCTCCACCGGATCGGCGTCACTGGAACGGATCGAGTCGGGAACGGCGATCGATGCCGGCGGCTTGGTTCCTGACCTCGCGTCGATCAACAGCTGGACTCAAGTGGTGGACGAGGTGGATCCCTTGGAGATGCTCGAGGTCCAACTGTGCAACGTCACTGCTCCCTTCCTGCTGGTGAGCCGCCTTCGGGATGCCATGAAGCGATCCACGGCGCATCGGAAGTACATCGTCAACGTCTCGGCCATGGAGGGGCAGTTCTCCCGTGCGTACAAGGGCCCCGGACACCCCCACACCAACATGGCCAAGGCCGCGTTGAACATGATGACCCGGACCAGCGCCCAGGAAATGCTGGACTCCGATGGCATCCTCATGACGGCAGTGGACACGGGATGGATTACCGACGAACGCCCGCACTACACGAAGGTCAGGCTCATGGAAGAAGGTTTCCATGCGCCATTGGATCTGGTGGATGGCGCCGCGAGAGTCTACGACCCCATCGTGATGGGCGAAAAGGGCGAGGACCAATACGGAGTCTTCCTGAAGGACTACAAGCCCTCGCCCTGGTAAAATCTGAAGTTTTTGTACAGATAAGGCCCCTAAGAGCAGTTCTTTGGGGCCTTATCTGTACTCAAATTCCTGTACGAGCCAACTCCTACGCGAGGCGCGTGATCTCCACGGAAACCGAGAGTCCCGAACCGCCGCCGCCGGACAGGATGCCCTTCAGCGGGGGAACATCGCGGTAGTCACGGCCCCGCGCCACCGTGACGTGGTAATCACCTGCCGGCTTGTGGTTGGTGGGGTCCCAGCTGCGCCATTCCCCATCCCACCATTCCAGCCACGCGTGCGACTGGCCCGCAACGGTTTCGCCAATGTCGGCCGAGGACCTCGGGTGTATGTACCCCGAAACATAGCGGGCGGGGATGCCGCTGCAGCGCAATGCCCCAATGGCCAAATGGGCCAGGTCCTGGCACACGCCCTGGCGCTGGGACCAGGCCTGTTCGGCATTGGTCGTCACCCCGGTGGTGCCCTTCATATAGGTCATCTCACCGGCCATCCAGGCGAACACTGCCAAGGCTGCCTCGTGGGGATTCTTCCCCTCCACAACACCGGGAACAATGCCCAGGACTTCCTCGCCCGGTCCACTGAGCCTGGACTGGGGCAACCAGTCGCTGAACTCGTCCTGGACCTTGTCCGACGCAATGACGTCCCATCCGACGATGTCGTCCTCGACTGCCACGCGTTCGGTCCGGTGCACTTCCACGGTGGCCGTGGCAAGGACCTCAAGGCTCTCATGCGGCATTTGCATATCGAATGCCGTGACCCTGGTACCCCAATAGTCACGGTAGGTGCTGACGGACGCCTGGTTGGGTGAGACCTTCAGCGAGGACTCCAGGACCACCTGCTGGCCGTCGGTCAGGGGTGTCATCCGGGCCTCGTTATAAGACAACGTCACGCGGCGGTTGTACTTGTAAGCCGTCTTGTGGACGATGCTCAGCCGGGTCATGAAACTTCTCCCACCCAGGCGTGCTCATCAGCCTGATTGAAGTACTTACGGGAAATCGCATCGGACGCCTGCGTCACGGCCTTCTGCACGCGTTCCATGTGCTCGGGCAGCTCGGACATGAGGTCGTCTGTGCGGTGGAACTCGAGGAACGTGCGGGCCTGGCCAACAATGCGCCGGGCATCGTTGATGAAGCCCACACGCTGGGCTGATGGGTCCAGTTTCGCGAGGCATTCATCGGCATCGCGCAGGGCGTAGACGATGGACCGCGGGAACAAGCGGTCCAACAGCAGGAATTCCGCGGCATGCTGGTCTCCGAAAGCCGCCCTGCGTGTACGGATAAAGGACTCATAGGCGCCTGCGCACCGGAGCATGTTGACCCACGACATTCCTGCAGACTGGACATCGCGCGTAGACAGCATGCGGGCAGTCATGTCCGCCCGCTCCAGGGAACGGCCCAGCACCATGAACAACCAGCTCTCGTCATGGCTGACGGTGGTGTCCGCAAGGCCGCGGACCATTGCTGTCCGCTCCAGGACCCAGTTGCAGAAACGGTAGGTTCCCACCACGTCCTTGCGATGCTGGTTGAGGCCGTAATACGTGGTGTTGAGGCTTTCCCACAGGGACTGCGAGACAGTTTCCCGGGCACGCCGTGCATTCTCGCGTGCAGCCCCCAGGGAGCCGGCAATGGAGGACGCGCTCTGTTTGTCATACGCCAGGGCATGGAGGAGCTCAGGGAGGCCGAAATCCTCGCTCTGGGGCTTGGCGCCCATCACGGCAAGGAGTTCCCGGGCTACGCTCCGCTGCTCTTCGAGGGGCAGGTGGTTCAGTCGTTCGAGGTGCACATCCAGGATCCTGGACGTGCCATCGGCGCGTTCTACGTAGCGTCCGATCCAAAAGAGAGACTCAGCAATACGGCTCAGCATGGAACTGCCTCCTTCGAGTGGTGCAGGTCGAAGTTCAAGTGGGTATGGAGCGGGGTCACTGTTGCTGCTCCGTTTGGCGGTCACGCCAGTTGCTTTCCACGGGCCACACGGATACCTGTTCACGGACGGTGACGGACTGGCGCGGGATGACCTCAGCGGGGAGCTTCGGCGAGTCGGCCAGCACCCAGGTGTCCTTGGAACCGCCGCCCTGGCTGGAGTTCACTATCAAGGAACCTTCCTTGAGTGCAACTCTGGTGAGTCCGCCGGGCAGGACCCAGACGTCGTCGCCGTCGTTGACTGCGAACGGCCGGAGGTCCACGTGGCGGGGTCCAAATTTGTCCCCGGAGAGCGTCGGCACGGTTGACAACTGGAGGACGGGCTGCGCGATCCATCCGCGGGGATCGGCAATAACCCGCTTGCGCAGGGCATCGAGCTCGTCCTTCGTGGCATCAGGTCCAATGACAAGTCCCTTGCCGCCTGAGCCGTCCACGGGCTTCACCACCAGTTCTTCAAGGCGGTCCAGCACATGCTCCCTGGCCTCCTTTTCCTCAAGCCGGAAAGTGTCGACGTTGGCGATGATCGGCTCTTCGTGAAGGTAGTACCGGATCAGGTCAGGCACGTAACTGTACACGAGCTTGTCATCAGCTACGCCGTTGCCCACGGCGTTGGCTATGGTCACTCCCCCGGCACGTGCGGCATTGACCAGGCCCGGGCAACCCAGCATGGAATCGGAACGGAACTGGAGCGGATCAAGGAAGTCGTCATCGATGCGCTTGTAGATGACGTCCACGCGCTGTTCGCCCGCAGTGGTCCGCATGTAGACGCGGTTGCCGCGGCAAATGAGGTCGCGGCCTTCCACCAGTTCCACACCCATGAGTCCGGCAAGGAGCGTGTGCTCGAAGTAGGCGCTGTTGAACACGCCCGGCGTCAGGACAACCACCGTGGGGTCGTCCACGCCCGCCGGCGCTGTCTTACGGAGTGCGGAGAGAAGTCGTCGGGGATACTCCTCCACGGGACGGATGTGTTGCTGGCCGAAAGCCTCTGGAAGGCCCTTGGCCATGGCCCGGCGATTCTCCAGAACATAGCTGACGCCGGAGGGAACGCGGACGTTGTCCTCAAGCACCCGGAAGGTCCCGGCAGCATCACGGACGACGTCGATGCCCGACACATGGACGCGCACACCGCCGGATGGTTCGAATCCATGGACTGCCCGGTGGAAGTGGGCGCTGGTGGTGACGAGCTGCCGGGGGATCACGCCATCGGTGACTACCGCCATGCGTCCGTAGACGTCGTTGAGGAAAGCCTCCAGTGCTTTGACCCGCTGGGCTACCCCGCGTTCCAGGACATTCCATTCGTCAGCAGGGATAACGCGGGGAACGATGTCCAGCGGGAATGGGCGCTCCTCCCCCGCGTAGTCAAAGGTGACACCGCGGTCCAGGAACGTGCGCGCCATGGAGTCGGCCCGGGCTGTCACGTCGGCCAGGGACAGCTCCCGCAAGGCGCCGGAAACCTGACCGTAGGATTTTCTGGCAACGTGGCCGGGAGCAAACATCTCGTCATAGGCGCCGCTGCGCGCAGCGGCCTCGGAGTAATCCTGGAATAGGTCAGACATGTGAATTAGACAATCACCTTTTTGAGTCGAGCGCATTACGCACTGATTGTGTCGCGGTTTCCGGATGCCCCCGGTTCGCCTTTCCATGCCCCCATCCGGCAGGGTTGAGGCATGCCCTTCAACAGTCTTGCGCCCCAGCTGTCCCGGCTGGGGCCCGGGTTGGTCCTGAGCATCGCCGCTACGGGCCTTGCCTTCGCAATTCACGCCGTGTTTCCGGCGGTTCCTGCCATGACGCTTGCTGTTGCGTTGGGCTTGCTCTCAGCAAATATACCGGGCACGGCTGTCCTGACGGCGGGGCGCGCCCGCCCGGGGCTCGACTTCGCGGGGAAGCACCTCATGCGTGCGGGCATTGTCCTGCTGGGACTCAAAGTGAGCATGGGTGATGTCCTCGGACTCGGGTGGGTGGCACTGTTGCTGATCGCCGGGGTGGTATTGGTGAGCTTCGCCGGGACGTATGGCTTGGCCCGTTTGTTGCGTCTCCCCCGCGAAGCGGCCTTGTTGATCGCCACAGGCTTTTCCATTTGCGGCGCTTCGGCGATCGGGGCCATGGCCGCAGTCCGGCGGATCAAGCACCAGGACACGGTCCTGCCAGTAGCGCTGGTAACCCTCTGCGGCACCTTGGCCATTGGGGTGCTTCCCCTGCTCATGCACCCCTTGGGCCTCAGTCCGGCGCAGTTCGGTGCATGGACAGGCGCCTCCGTCCATGATGTGGGCCAGGTGGTGGCCACCGCCCAAACCGCCGGGACCTCGGCGCTGGCGATCGCCGTCATCGTGAAATTGACGAGGGTTGTCCTGTTGGCACCGATAGCAGCCACGGCGGGCCTTCATCAGCGGGTCCTCGATGTCCGGGAACGCGCCAATGGAGCGGCCGGAACGGAAAGAAGTTTCCCGCCGATTGTCCCTATGTTCGTGGTGGGCTTCCTTGCGTTGGTAGCCGTCCGGTCTTTGGGATGGGCACCGCCGGTAGCCTTGGAGGTCGCGGCAGCGGTTCAGGACATTCTGCTGGCGACGGCGCTGTTCGGGCTGGGCTCGGCCGTACGCATGCGGACCCTGATCCACACGGGAGGGCGTGCTGCTCTGGTGGCCTTGGGCTCCTGGCTGCTCATCGCATCGCTGGGCCTGGGCGCCGCCTTGATCATGATTAGATAGCTGTGTGTCGAATCACAATCTATCGCGCGATGAAGCCGCTACCCGTTCAGCCCTGATCACCACCCACAGCTACGACGTCACCCTCGATGTCCGAGACGCGGAAGATCCCGCCGTTTCCGGTTACCCGAGTACCAGCACCATCACTTTTTCCGCCGAGCCGGGCTCTGCCACCTTCCTGGATTTCATCCATGGTGGTGTGCAGTCGGTGGTGCTGAACGGCCAGGCGTTGGACGTCGGATCGGTGGTGGATCGCGACAGGATCATCCTTGACGGACTGGCGGCCGACAACACGGTCACCGTGACCGGCAGGGGCCTCTACAGCCGCTCCGGCGAGGGCATGCACCGCTTTGTTGATCCAGCCGACGGCCAGTGCTACCTCTACACCCAGTACGAACCGGCGGACAGCCGCCGCGTCTTCGCCAACTTCGAACAGCCGGACCTCAAAGCCAGGTTTACCTTTCACGTGATCGCTCCGGCCGGCTGGGAAGTCGCGTCCAACGGAGTTGAGGAACTGCGGACACCGGAGGATGTTGACACCCGCGCCGCGCGCTGGGATTTCGCCACAACCCAACGCATGTCCACGTACATCACCACCGTGCTCGCGGGGCCCTACTTCAAGGCAACAGATCACTGGGGAACAACGTTCGACGGCGACACCCGCCTTGACGTGCCGCTGGCACTTTACTGCCGGGCCTCGTTGGCGGAGTCCTTCGATGCCGACGAACTGTTCCGGTTGACCAAGAGCGGGCTGGCCTTCTTCAACGAGCTCTTCGACTACCCCTACCCGTGGGGTAAGTATGATCAGGCCTTCGTGCCCGAATACAACCTCGGAGCCATGGAAAACCCCGGGCTGGTCACTTTCACGGAAAAGTATGTCTACGCCTCCCGCGCCACCGATGCCCAGTACCAGGCCCGCGCCAACACCTTGATGCATGAGATGGCGCACATGTGGTTCGGCGACCTCGTGACCATGAACTGGTGGGACGACCTCTGGCTCAAGGAATCGTTCGCCGACTACATGGGGACACTTGGCGTGGACCGTGCCACCGATTGGGACACCGCATGGGTGAACTTCGCCAACAAACGCAAAGCATGGGCCTATGTCCAGGACCAACTGCCCACCACGCACCCGATTGTGGCCGACATCCCGGACCTGGAAGCAGCCAAGCAGAACTTTGATGGGATCACCTACGCCAAGGGTGCCTCGGTCCTGAAGCAACTGGTGGCCTACGTCGGCTTTGATGCTTTCATTGCCGGCTCCCGTCAGTATTTCCGGGACCATGCGTTCGGCAACACGTCCCTCCAGGATCTCCTCAGTGCACTCAGCACCGCTTCAGGAAGGGACCTTGGGGACTGGGCCCGTCAATGGCTTCAGACGTCCGGAATCTCCACCATCTCGGCAGAAATAGTGGACGACGGCGGCGTCTTTGGCGCCGTGACGCTTCGGCAGGACGCCATCGACCCCATCACGGGTCATCAGGAACTCCGGCCCCATCGGCTGCGTCTGGGTCTGTACGACGCTGACGCTTCGGGCCTGCTCGTCCGGTCAGAGAGCCATGAGGTGGATGTGGCGGGGCCCAGTACGTTGGTGCCCCAACTGAACGGTAAGCGCCGTCCTGCCTTGCTGCTGGTGAACGACGATGACCTGAGCTATGCCAAGGTCCGACTGGATCCGGGTTCCGAACACACTGTCCGGACCTCGCTCCATAAAATCACCGATCCCATGGCCCGCGCCCTGTGTTGGACCGCATTGTGGGATTCTGCCCGTGACGGTGTGACGCCTGCCGTGCGCTACGTGGCCGCAGTGGAGCAGTTCGCGTCCTCGGAGACCGGCATCGGGGTCCTGTTGAACGTGCTCGGCAATGCCTCCGGCGCCATTGAACGATACGTTCCGGCGGCAGCCCGTGAAGGGGTACGCAAAGACTTCCTCGCAGTAGTTGCGGCCAGGATGAAAGCAGCGGCCCCCGGCTCCGATCATCAGCTGGCGTGGGCCAGGACCTTGGCGGACGTGTCCCGGCATGGGGACAGTGAACTTCCCTTGCTGCGTGGAATCCTGGAAGGCAGCACCGTCATTGACGGACTTGCAGTCGACGCAGAACTGCGGTGGAGCTTCTGGCAGGCCCTCTCTGCCCAGGGGCAGGCGTCACGCGCCGAATTGGACCGCGAACTGCAGGCCGATAAGACAGCGTCAGGCAGGGAGGGCCACGCCCTGGCATCGGCCGCCGTGCCGGATGCCGCAGTCAAGTCAGCTGCTTGGGATTCCACGGTTAACAGCGCTGGGCTGTCCAACGAGATCCTGAGCGCAACAATCACCGGATTCGCCACGGCGCCGGGGTTCCTGCTGGAACCGTATGTGGAACGCTATTTCGACTGCCTCGAGCAGGTATGGGCAGAACGCAGCATCGAAATTGCCGGAAGGATCGTGCGCGGCTTGTTCCCGGGCGCCCAGGACCTGGCCGAAGGCATGCAGCCTTCGGAGCACGCGGTCCTGGTGCGGACAGATGATTGGCTGACGACGCACACCGGCGCTCCCCGAGCACTGCGCCGGATCGTCATAGAGCAGCGAAGCCACTTGGTGCGGGCGCTCACGGCACAAGCTGCAGGGGTGTAGTTCCCGCCGGCAGGCTACGGAACCCGGTTCAACCATTCGTCGGTGCCGAACTTCGTCTCTACGCGTTTCCTCGCCTCACCGAGCTCGGCCTCGGTGAGGCGGGACTCCTCAGCGCCATAACGTTCCACGAAGACCTCCTGCATGGCCCCGAGGATGGCCGCGCGGGCCAGCCCCGTTTGGCGTCGAAGCGGATCAACACGCTTCTTGGCGCTGCGTGTCCCCTTGTCCGAGAGCTTTTCCTTGCCGATGCGAAGGACATCCACCATCTTTTCGGCATCGATGTCGTAGCTCATGGTGACGTGGTGGAGCATGCCACCGTTCGCGAGGCGCTTCTGTGCTGCGCCTCCGATCTTGCCTTGTTCGGTAGCGATGTCATTGAGGGGAACGTAGAAAGCAGTGATGCCCAGTTTCTCCAAGGCTGCCATTACCCAGGCATCCAGGAACGCGTAGGAGTCGGCAAAACTGATGCCGTCCACCAAGGTCTGGGGCAGGTAGAGGGAATAGGTGATGCAATTGCCGGCCTCCATGAACATGGCCCCGCCACCGCTGATGCGCCGCACCACCGTTATGCCGTGGCGGGCTACTCCGTCCGGGTCCACCTCGTTCCGCACCGACTGGAAGCTGCCGATCACCACGGATGGCTCCTCCCAATCCCAGAAGCGCAGCGTGGGATTGCGCAGTCCGGCACCTACCTCCTCTGTGAGGACCTCGTCCAGGGCGACGTTCACCTGGGTGGGCAGGACCGACGGTGGGATGACTTCCCACTGGTGGTCGGCCCAGCTTGTGGCTTTGGCCAGCGCGCGGCGGACGGTGACAGCTACGGCTTCCGCGGAGAACCCGAACAGTACGGCATCCCTGGGCAGCCCCGCGGTGACGGCTGCAGCGATATCTGCTGCCGTTGCATTGTCCGGAAGTCCGGTGAGAGCCGTATTGATGGCCTGCAGGGCCTCGTCCGGTTCCAGGAAAAAGTCACCGCTCAGGGAGACGTTGGCGAACCTCCCTGCCACGACGTCCAGGTCAACTACCACCAGTTTGCCGCCGGGTACTTTATATTCGCCGTGAAGGCGGTTATCGGCGTCGTTGATGGTGGGTTGCTGCTCAGCGCTGGAAGTCATGCTTTCCATCTTGCCGGAAAACGCAAAAGCCCGCATTGCCGGGGATCCGGCAATGCGGGCTGTGAAAGCCTTGGGGTGAAGTGGGTTACTTCGTGCCGCCGAAGCCCTTGAAGCGGGCGTTGAAGCGCTCGACGCGGCCAGCGGAGTCCATGATGCGCTGCTTGCCCGTGTAGAACGGGTGGGACTCCGAAGAGATTTCGACGTCGATAACCGGGTAGGTGTTTCCGTCTTCCCACTCGATGGTCTTCGAGGAAGACACGGTGGACTTGGTCAGGAACTGCGTACCGGAAGCCAGGTCGTTGAAAACAACAGCTTCGTACTTCGGGTGGATATCAGACTTCATAATGGGACCTTTTGTTCACGCAACTGGATTTTGCCAGCTGCCAGGTATGAATGGAGGTGGTCCGGTTGTTGCAGGATAAATAATCCAGCTGCCGGGCCAACAACCAATCATAGCGGAAAGCGTGCCGCCAGACGAACCGCGATCAGTCCCGTGGGCGGAGCTCCCAGAAGGCCACCGCCGAGGCAGCGGCGACGTTGAGTGAGTCAACGCCGGCACGCATGGGGATCTTGACCGCGAGGTCAGCCGCGGCCAACGTGTCCTGGCTCATGCCGGGACCCTCTGTACCGAGTACCAAGGCCAGTTTGGGATACTGCTTTGCCGCAAGATCGTCCAGATCCAACGCGTCCTCGGTCAACTCCATTGCCGCCACGGTGAAGCCTTGCTCCTTGAGCCGCTCCAGGTCCCCGGGCCAACTTTCCAGGCGCGCCCAGGGAACCTGGAAGACCGTGCCCATGCTGACCCGGACACTGCGCCTGTAGAGGGGATCTCCACAGCGTGGAGAGACCAGGACGGCGTCAACCCCAAGGGCAGCAGCGGACCTGAAGATGGCTCCCACATTGGTGTGGTCAACGATGTCCTCGAGCACGGCCACGCGCCGCGCGTTCGCCAGGAGCTCTTCCAGCGGAACGGGCGCGGGCCGGTGCATCGCCGCCATGGCGCCGCGGTGCAGATGGAACCCCGTGATCTCCTCGAGCAGGGAAGCCTTGCCAATGAAGACCGGAACGTCAGGAAAAGCCTGGAAAACGTCGTCCAGATCCTCCAGCCATTTCTCGGCCAGGAAGAAGGACCGTGGCTGGTGTCCCGCGGCCAGCGCCCGCCGCAGCACCCGGGACGATTCCGCGATGTACATGCCTTCCTCGGGCTCGCGCAGCTTTCGCAGATGCACATCGGTGAGCGTGGTGTAGTCCGCCACACGGGGATCGTCTGCGGACTCGAGATAGTGAAAGGTCACCGGGAGATTATTTCAGCAGGTTGGCGATCATGAAGCCAAGGGCCACGATGCCCAGGGTGAAAATGACCGCCCTGAGGATTCGCGGCGAAAGCTTTCGGCCAACCCTCGAGCCCACAAGACCGCCGATGGTTGAGCTGACAGCAATGAGCAGGACCACAAGCCAGTTGATGCGGTCGAAGGCAAAGATCAGGTATGAGATGGCTGCCACCATGTTCACGCCCAGTACCAGGAAGTTCTTCATGGCATTGGCGTTTTGCATGGTTCCCGCCATGAACACACCGAGGATGCCTACCAACAAGATCCCCTGGGCTGCTACGAAATAGCCACCGTAAACGCCTGCGAGGTAGACGAGCGCGACCAGGAGGATGCCGTGGCTGCGGTCCCGGATGGCGTGCTCGGGGTTCTCTTCCCGGCTGCGCACCCACGCCTGCAGCTTGGGCTGGAACACCACCATGAGCAGTGCCACCACCAGCAGGACTGGGGCAACGTAGTGGAACACTTTCTCCGGCAGGTGCAGCAGAAGCCACGCGCCGGTGATGCCGCCCAGCAGCGAGGCCGGCAGCAATTTCATCAACTGCCGCCCCCTGCCCGCCAATTCGCGGCGGTAACCCCACGCCCCCGCCGCTGTACCTGCCACGAGGCCCATCGCATTGCTCATGGACGCAACTACGGGAGTGATGCCAATGGCGATGAGCACGGGGAAGGTTACGAGAGTGCCGGAACCGACCACCGCGTTGATGGTGCCGGCCCACAGGCCCGCGAAAAAGACCAGGATGCTACTAAGAATGTCCACTGTTGACTATATGCTTCCGGCTTAGCGACGGGCAGTAGCGGTGTAGCGCCCGGCGTTTTCTGATACGTCCAAGGGCAGGCCGAACGTGCTGCTGAGGTGCTCGTCGGTGAGCACTTCCTTGATGGGGCCCGCAGCAACCACTCCACCTTCGCGGAGCAGCATGGCATGGGTGAAACCAGGCGGAACTTCTTCGAGGTGGTGGGTGACCAGGACCATCGCGGGTGCCGCTTCATCGCTGGCGAGCTCGCCGAGTTTGTGCACCAGTTCCTCCCGGCCGCCGAGGTCCAGACCCGCTGCCGGCTCATCCAGGAGCAACAGTTCGGGGTCCGTCATGAGGGCGCGGGCAATCTGAACACGCTTGCGCTCCCCTTCGGACAACGTGGCAAAGGTCCGGTTGAGCAGCGGGCCCATCCCCCAGTCGTTCAGGAGCCCAAAGGCGCGTCGTTCGTCGTCGCGCTCGTAGCCTTCACGCCACCGGCCGGTGACACCGTAGGCGGCGGTGACCACCACGTTCAGGACGTTCTCGTGCTCGGGAATCTGGGTAGCAAGCGCAGCAGAAGAGAGTCCGATCCGGGGGCGGAGTTCGAAGACGTCAACGCGGCCCAGGACCTCGTCCAGGATCCCGGCTTTTCCGCTGCTGGGGTGGAGCCGGGCCGCAGCAATTTGGAGAAGGGTGGTCTTGCCGGCGCCGTTCGGTCCCAGGATGACCCAGCGTTCCCCTTCGTTGACCTGCCAGTCAACCTTGTCCAGCAGGGTTTTCTTGCCTCGGACAACGCTGACGGAAGCCAATTCCAGAACATCACTCATAGCAGTAGACACTAGGACAAAAATGCATATGACTGATAACCGGTCACTTCGCGGTGTTTGCCAGCCGAAACGAATTCGGGTGGATACGCTGCCCTCAGTAGGATTGGGGCCATGACTTCGAACTTGGCTGCGGTCAGCTATGGCGTGAATTTGTCCCCCTCATCCCTCGTTAAGCTTCGGAAGGTACTTGCTGACGCCGGCGTCGAAGTGTCGTCGGAATCACAGGGTGGCGACCACCGCTTCAGTGTCATGACTGCCGGTCTTGCCGCGGGTGCGGAGACCTTGGCGGATCTTGAAACAGTGCGGCGACACGTTGCTGCGATAGCCAGTGAGGGTATTGATACAGCCATTGTTCCCGAAGGCCTGCGCCAGGCGCCCCGGAAGCTCCTCATCATGGATGTCGATTCCACGCTCATCCAGCAGGAAGTCATTGAATTGCTGGCAGCCCACGCAGGCAAGCGCGAGGAAGTCGCCGCTGTCACCGAGGCCGCCATGCGCGGTGAGTTGGACTTCGCCCAGAGTCTCCATGCCCGGGTTGCCGTGCTCGCAGGGTTGCCCGTGGCGGTCGTCGAGTCAGTCCGGCAAGAGGTGCGCCTCAGCCTTGGTGCTGCAGAACTCGTGTCCGCCTTCAAGGAAGAAGGCCACGTTGTGGCGGTGGTGTCAGGCGGCTTCAACCAGATCCTTCGTCCCATTGCCGCGGACCTTGGGCTGGACTATTGGATCGCCAATGAGCTCGAAATCGTCGACGGCGTGTTGACGGGCAAGGTGCTTGGCGCTGTGATCGACCGGGCGGCCAAAGAAAAGTACTTGCGTGAGTGGGCAGCGGCGGAGGGCATCAGTCTTGAGCACACCATCGCCGTAGGCGACGGTGCCAATGACCTGGACATGCTCAGTGCGGCAGGAATTGGTATTGCGTTCAATGCCAAGCCGGCTGTTCGTGCGGTGGCGGATGCTGCAATCAACATGCCCTACCTTGACGCCGTCCGGCATATCGCCAACGTCTGATTCCTGCTTTGCCCCCCGCCGGCCGTGACCCCCGGCGGCCCGCACATAGCAGCGGGCAGCTTTTGCGCGCCCAAAAAGTACTGCACTCACTCTGCGCTGTTCTTCGGCCTGTGGCGTGAAACAACAATGTAGATTTCGTGACGCGGATATTCAAATAATTTATCGAATCGTCATTAATTGCGCATTCTTTGCCGTGGATTCCATGGCAAATGTACATTCATTCCGTTTGCCGGTAATTGATGTGTAGAGTGAAAAACTCGATGAAGAAATCCGTGGAACATGCGGCAGTCTGAATGACGGAAGTGCAGGGTCAGTAAGTGAACCGTTCGGAGCGTACGTGGAAATGGTGGAAACGCAGCGAAGGATTTGAACCCCTTCCAACACCTCTCCACGAGATCATTCGTGAACGGCACCCTGACGCGGTGGCAACGGGAATGGTTCCCAACCAATGGGACTCCGGACCCGGCATGACGTCCCACCCGGAAATTCCGTCCGTCTATTTCATGGCTGCCAGTGATGAAACCACAGAACAGGAAGAACTGATCATGAGCTCACTTGATGAAGCTACGAAACAACTGCTCTCCATTGAAGGCGCCACAGGTGCGGCCATTGTCGACTACACCAGCGGAATGGCACTGGCGCAGGGCGGCAACCCAGGCTTCGACCTCGGAGTCGCCGCTGCTGGAAACTCCAATGTTGTCAGTTCCAAGCTCCGGACCATGGCGGACCTCGGACTGGACGGCACCATTGAGGACGTCCTCATCACCCTGGATACGCAGTACCACCTGATCAATGTCCTGAATTCGGCGGGGTCCAAGGGGCTCTTTGTGTACCTGGTGCTGGACCGGAACTATGCGAACCTGGCGCTGGCACGCCACAAGCTCAACAACATCGCCAAGGCCGTGGCCATCTGATCCCAGGGCGTTAACGAATGAGGGGCGGCCGCGAGTATCGCAGCCGCCCCTCATTCGTCGGTCAAGCATTCGTCGGTCAAGCAGGATATATCAAACCTTCACGCGGCGGGCCTCGCTGCCGCCCGCTTCAAACTTAACCCCCAGCATGTGGTGCACAAGGACATCCTCATTGGTGTTGGCATTGGCATCGATGGTGACAAGTTCCCCGTCCCTCATGACGCCAATCCGGTGGCACCAGTTGACCATCTCGGAGAGGTCTGAGGACAGGAGAATGATGGCCACACCGGTTTTGCTGAGCTGCGTCAGCATCTTGTAGACGATTTCTTTTGCCCCAATGTCAATCCCGCGGCTGGGGTGACTCAGGATCAGGACGTCACAGTCGGTGGAGATCCATCGGGCCAGTTCCACCTTCTGGCGGTCGCCTCCGGAAAGCGTGGAGAGGTCGCCTTGGATGTTGGTGGTATTGATGCGCATACGGTGCACTACATCAGCCACACCCCTGAGGTGGGTGATCTCATCCCGCAGGCTTTCAGCGCCCGCCCCGGCACCTTGGTGAAGCCCCTCCGCAATGCTGGTCCCGGGCACTAAGGTATCGGCATCCGGCGAGTAGCCGATCTTCAACCGCTGCGCATCCTGGGGCCCGCGGATCTGGACGTGGCTACCGTTCAGGGAGATCGTTCCAGAGGTGGAGGGATGGATGCCCGCCAGTGCTGCTATGAGTTGATAGACGCCGGATCTATGGGTTCCGACCAGGCCGAAGATTTCGCCTTTGGCCACGCTAAAGCTCACGTCACGGACCTTTTCCTCCACGCTGAGGTTGGAGATCCGCAGGGCCTCTCCCCCGGGCGCCGGGCCGGAGGGCCGGGAAGTCGGCTCCAGTTCCTGCTGCAGCAGGAGGAAGGCAAGTTCATCGACGTCGGTTTGGCTGGCCTCCACGATCTTGTGCACCTTGCCGTCCCGCATGACGGCGATGCGGTGGGCTATGGAACGGACCTCATCAAGGCGATGGGTAATGTAAATGATGGCCCGGCCCTGCCGTGTCAGCATTCTCAGCACCTGATGCAAAACCGCGACATCGTGGTCCGGAAGTGACGCTGCCACTTCGTCCATGATCACCAGTTGGGCTTCCTCAGCCACCATTCGGAGGACCTCCACCAGGGCCTGTTCGGCTCGAATCAGCGTTCCGACCTTCGCGTCAGGGTCCATGCTGATGCCGATGTCCCGGATCAGCTTGCCCGCTTGATCTCGGAGTTCCCCGTGTGTCCGGCCCGACTGGAAGGTCCCGCGAAAGATGGCCTCGGTGATGGTCAGCGCCGGGTCTATGTGGAAGTTCTGGGGAATCAGTCCCACTCCGCAGGCCTGTGCTTCTGCGATGGAATCCGGCATGTATTTTTCACCGGCCAGGGTGATTCGCCCATGGTCGTGCTTGAGGGATCCGGCCAGGACGCCCATCAGGGTGGTCTTGCCGGCGCCGTTGGTTCCAATCAATCCCAGGATTTCGCCGCGATGCAACGAAAGCCCAACACCCTTGAGGATGCGCCGTTGATCGTATGATGCGTGAATATCATCAGCATGTAATAACAGGTCCAAAGAAGCTCCTAAGGCATGCATAAACCCGCCCATTGTGGTTTATGCAACGTGCTGACAACTACGTGCGAGGCTGCCTTGGAGAGTCAACCAGAAGGATTCACATAATGCAAAGCCAATTTTGCAAAACAATCATTGCCATTTCGTGACGCAAGAATCTGCATTATTTATCAAACTGGTACTCAACGCGTGGGAGTTTAATCCGGCACTGTGGCCTTATACGGCTGGGGCTTAAACAACTGTGGCCCGGAAACAACGTTCCGGGCCACAGCTATGGGGTACTGATCACTCGGCGGTCTTGCCGAAGTAGTCGGCACCGCCAACATATTCCGTGTGTCCGGATTCGACGTCCGCAGTGGCCATCTTGGCAACCTCGGCAGCGAACTCCTCCACGGAGTAAAGCTTGCCTGCCTCGGCACGGCGCGCTTCGATGGCTCCCGGGTTGGACCGATCCAGCAGGGTGGCGGTCACTGTGCCCTCGATCATGTCACCGGAGACCACCACCAGCGAGATTCCCTTCTCCGCGAGGTGGGGAATCAGTTCACGCAGGGCGTCCTCCCCGGCGCGCTTGCTCTTCGCGACGGGCTCGTACTCCGGCATTGTGGGAACAGTCTCCACGAAATGCGCCTGGTGGCTGGTCACGAAAACGACGCGCGAACCCTCAGGCATGAGCGGAACGGCCGCGTTGAGCATGTTGACCTGGGCATCGCGGTTGAGCTTGAGGGCGTATCCCTCTTCCATGCCCGATTCCATGCCGCCTGAAGCGTTCAGCACCAAGACGTCAAGGGATCCGAACTCCTCCATGGCTTTGCTGGCGAGGGCGTGAACGCCTTCATCGGTGGTGAGGTCTGCGCCCACGGCAGCCGCACGGCCACCTGCTTCCTGGATGCCGGCCACTACCTTATTGGCGCGGGGCGCCTTTTGCCGGTAGTTGACGACGACGGCGGCACCCTCGCCTGCGAGGATCTTGGCAACTTCGGCGCCAATTCCACGGGAAGATCCCGTGACGATGGCGGTCTTGTTATCCAGCGTTCCCATTCATGCTCCTTTTGTTCACTTCATCCAAATTCCGTGGGCCTCGCCTTCCATCATGCCAGCGGCAAGGACGAAATCGCTTGTGGGCCCCGGACAAAAAACCGCTCTTCAGGCTAGTGGCCCATACCCAGGCCACCATCTACCGGGATCACAGCCCCTGAGATGTAGGCGGCTTCGTCGCTGGCAACCCAGCGCACCACGTCAGCTACCTCGGAGGCCTCGGCAAAACGACCTGCAGGAACGTTGGCCAGGTAGGCCTTCTGGGTGTCTTCGGGCAATTCGGCCGTCATGTCAGTGTTGATGAAGCCGGGCGCCACCACGTTGGCCGTGATGCCCCGGCTGCCGAGCTCACGGGTCAGGGACCGTGCGATGCCGACCATGCCGGCCTTGGAAGCGGAATAGTTGATCTGGCCGGGTGCGCCGTAGAGGCCGGAGACGGATGAAATGAGGACCACGCGGCCCTTACGGAGCCGGATCATTCCTTTGGACGCCCGCTTTATCACACGAAATGCGCCGGTGAGGTTGGTATCAAGGACCGAGGTGAAGTCGTCTTCGCTCATGCGGAGCAGGAGCGTGTCCTTGGTGATGCCGGCATTGGCAACCAAGACTTCAACGGGTCCATGGGCTTCTTCGACAATCTTGAAAGCAGCGTCAACGGAGGCCTCATCCGTGACATCGGCCTTAACGCCCAGGATGCCTTCGGGCAGCTTTGTTTCACTTCGGTAGGTCACCGCCACCTTGTCGCCGTTGGCAAGGAACGATTCTGCAATGGCCAGGCCAATGCCGCGGTTGCCGCCGGTGATCAAGACGCTGCGGCCGGTTGTGACTGCTTCAGACATGCTGTGGCTCCAGGTTCCGCGGCATCGAAGTGCCGCATTGAAGGGGGATTTTCCTGTGACGATCTTATCTGCCGCCCATCCCAACCCGTGGGTAACCACCCACCTGCGCGGTTTGGGCGGTTAGGGCCTTGGTGAGAGAATTGGGATAGGCCTTTGGAGCGTGATGATTCAGTTGTGACACGAGAAAACAGTCCCCTGCAGCAAGTGCCCGGGGAACCGGACGCTTTTTCCGGCGACCCCGAGGTCCACAGCATCACGGACGCCGCCGCCGCTCACTCCGAGGACATGCGGGAGCGCATGATCAAGTACGCGGTGGCCATGGGGATCCGAATGGTCTGTATCGTCCTCATTTTCGTGGTTGATGGATGGTTCAAGATCATTGCGATCGCCGGCGCAGTTTTCCTCCCTTGGATCGCCGTTGTCATCGCCAACGGGAATGACAAGGCGGAGGACCACAGCGAGTCATTGCTGGACTACGTGGCTGTCCCCGAAATCGAGCGCTCCTCCCAGCCGGAAGAAGCACCTGCCGATGGACCCACGGTGCTCCAAGGCGAGCTGGTGGACGACGAACCAACCAGCAATCCAGGCGGTCCTACAACGGGACCTGCAAGCGAGGCCGGATACCCCGGCGACGAACGGGCGGCTTCATGAACATCTTCAACCTTGGCGGCGCGGATGCGGCCGGCCAGGACTCCGAACGCGCCACGGCTCCGGCGGTGTGCTCCCGGAAGGGGTGCCGGACCGGTGCCCAGTGGCAACTCCTATGGAACAACCCGCGTATCCACACTCCGGAACGGCGCAAGGTATGGCTTTCCTGCGGAGACCACCGGGAGTGGTTGGAGGAATACCTGACCACCCGGGGCCTGTGGAAAGAAACCCTCGCCTTCACAGCGGGCGAAGCTGCAGCGAACGAGGCCGGCTGAATGTACCGCTTCCTCTTCTCCAGCAAGTGGCTGGGGTACTTTGTCCTGGCTGTCATTTTTGCCACCGCATGTGTTTTCCTGGGCCGCTGGCAGATGGACCGCCGCGCTGAGACTTTGGCGGAAATCAATCGCGTGGTGAGCAACTACTCGGCCACGCCTATCCCTTACGCGGAAATCAAGGACCAGTTCAACACCCTGGATCCTGAACGGGAATGGACCCAGGTCCAGCTGCGCGGCAGCTACGACCCGGACGGCCAGCGGGTCGTCCGAAACCGCCCGCTCAACGGCCAGCCAGGTTACGACGTCGTGGTTCCCTTCCGGCTCACCACCGGCGAAGCGGTGGTGATTGACCGTGGTTGGCTGCCCATCGGCAACAACACTCCCGGCCGTCCCGATGTTGTACCGGCCCCACCAACGGGCCAGGTTACCGTGGTGGCGCGCCTCAAACCCGCTGAACCCAAGTTGGACCGTGGAGCGGTGGACGGGCAGCTGGCCTCGATAGACCTGGCCAGTTTCGCCGGCGAGCTCCCCTACCCCATCGCCACCGGGGCCTACGGGCAGCTGGCCAGTGAAGATCCTGCAGTTCAACCGATGCCCACGCCCTTCCCTAAACCGGCAACCGAAGAGGGGACGCACCTTTCCTACTCCCTGCAGTGGTTTGCGTTCGGTGTCCTGATGTTCATCGGGTTCGGCTACGCAGCACGGCAACAGGCCCGCAACGCGGCCATCGACGCCGAAGAGGAAGAGGATGAGCAGATCATCGCCGCCGGTGGCACGCCGAAGAAGCGTACTCCGGCTCCCCGGAAGAGCAAGCGCGCTACGTCCGAAGAAGAGGAAGACGCCATCCTGGATGCCCAAGGCTACTGAGTGATTCCGGAACCCGTACTCAACGTAAAGTCAGCCCTGGCAGCGGCCGGAGCCCAGGACACGGTTCGGATCTTCGAGGACAAGGTCCCGACGGCGGCCGCCGCTGCTGCCGTGCTGGGATGTGCCGTCGCTGCAATCACCAACAGCCTGATCTTCGAGCTGGACGGCGCACCGTTCCTCATCCTTGCCAGTGGAGCAGCCAAAGTTGATACGGCACTGGTGGCTAAGCAGCTTGGGACCGGAAAGATCCGCCGTGCCAAGCCGGAATTCGTGCTGGAGCACACCGGCCAGGAAGTAGGCGGAGTGGCGCCAGTGGGCCATCCCAAGAAACTAAGAACCATCTTGGACACCTCACTTCACGAACATGCTGTCCTCTGGGCCGGAGCAGGAGACCACAACTCCATGTTCTCCATCGGCTACGAAGAACTGGCACGAATCACGAGCGCGGAACCCCTGCAGGTTCGATAAATCGCATGGGGTGACTTGGCCACCAGCGGAGTGGAGGGGTTGATGTGCGTAGCGTGCGTCTAAGCGAGGAACGAGCGAGCACGCGGCACATCAAGCGCGCCGCGCAGCGGAACCCAACCACACGCGCCGCGCAGCGGACCGCCAAGCAGGCCTATGCCAGCGTAATCAGGTCCAGGTAGTCCTCGTTCCAGTGGTCCTCCACGCCATCCGGAAGCAGCACAACACGCTCCGGGTTCAGTGCGGACACAGCGCCTTCGTCGTGGCTGACCATGACGACGGCGCCGCTGTAGTTCTTGAGTGCGCCCAGGATCTCCGCGCGGCTGGCGGGGTCCAGGTTGTTGGTGGGCTCGTCGAGGAGGAGAACGTTGGCGCTGGAAGCCACGATGGTGGCGAGGGCCAAGCGGGTCTTCTCACCACCGGAGAGAACGCCTGCGGGCTTATCGACGTCGTCGCCGGAGAAAAGGAACGAACCAAGGATGCCGCGGACTTCGGCATCCTTCATGTCCGGCGCGGATGAGCGCATATTTTCCAGGACGGTGCGATCGACGTCGAGCGTCTCATGTTCCTGGGCGTAGTAGCCCACTTTGAGGCCATGGCCGGGAATGATGTCGCCCGTATCCGGTTTGTCGACGCCTGCCAGCATGCGCAGCAGGGTAGTCTTGCCGGCACCGTTGAGACCAAGGATGACTACCTTGGAACCGCGGTCGATGGCGAGGTCCACGTCCGTGAAGATTTCCAGCGAACCGTAAGACTTGCTGAGGCCTTCCGCGGTGAGCGGAGTCTTGCCGCAGGGAGAGGGATCCGGGAAGCGCAGTGCGGCCACGCGGTCGTTCTCGCGTACAGCCTCCAACCCGCTCAAAAGCCGCTCAGCACGCTTGGCCATGTTTTGGGCAGCGACAGCCTTGGTGGCCTTGGCACGCATTTTGTTGGCCTGGTCGATCAGGACCTGGGCCTTCTTCTCAGCGTTGGCACGTTCGCGCTTCCTTGCGCGCTCGTCCGTTTCGCGCTGGAGCTGGTAGCGCTTCCAGTCCATGTTGTAGTAATCGATCTGGGCGCGGTTGGCATCCAGCAGATACACCTTGTTGACCGTTGCTTCCAGCAGTTCGGTGTCGTGGCTGATCACGATCAGGCCACCCTGGTGGTTCTTCAGGAAGTCGCGCAGCCACGTGATGGAGTCGGCATCGAGGTGGTTGGTCGGTTCGTCGAGGAGCAAGGTCTCGGCGTCGGAGTACAGGATGCGCGCCAATTCCACGCGGCGGCGCTGGCCACCGGAAAGAGTCTTCAGCGGCTGGTTGAGGAGTCGGTCCGGCAGTGCGAGGTTGGAGGAGATCGCGGCGGCTTCAGCTTCGGCCGCATAGCCGCCACCGGCCAGGAATTCAGCTTCCAGTCGGTCGTAGCGGTTCATGGCTTTGCGCTGGACGGATGCGTCGTCGCTGGCCATGTCATCGTGGGCTTTTTTGAGCTTGCCTACCACGACGTCCAGGCCACGCGCGGAGAGGATGCGGTCGCGGGCGAGCTGCTCCATGTCCGGGGTCCGCGGGTCCTGCGGAAGGTAGCCGATTTCACCGGTGCGGGTGACCTTGCCGCCTGCGGGAAGGCCTTCGCCGGCGAGGACCCGGGTGAGGGTGGTCTTGCCGGCACCGTTACGTCCGACGAGTCCAATCTTGTCCCCTTTGTCCACCCTGAAGTTGACCTGGTCCATGAGCAGGCGTGCGCCGGCGCGGAGTTCGAGGTCCTGGACGGTAATCAATTCGGGTGATGCCTTTCAATGGGGAACGCTCGCGGGGACCGGTGGGTCCGATAAGTGCGGCGGGATGCGGCTGTGAGAACAGCCTGTTCAAGTCTACCGGTACCCTGGCCGCGGGGTGACATCGGGCCCCGACGGGGGAAACTGTGCCAACGGCCAAACAATTCCGGGCCGGCTTTGTGGGAAGGCTCCAAAATTCCACGTCCGCTGCATCCGTATTCTCAGGAACAGGGGAAGAAAGCTCCACATTCATCGCATCGCACCACACCTGATTGGACCCGTCATGAGCCAGACCAACTCTGCCGCTGTGCAGCACAAGCCAACGTCCCGTAAACGGTGGACGGCCACCGACCTCGGGCTCATTGCGGTTTTCGCGGCCCTCGTGGCAGTCTCCGCGATCGTTCCCGGCATCCCGGTAGGCGCCCTTGGCGTGCCCATCACTCTGGTGACCCTGACAGTGATGCTCAGCGGATTGGTGCTGGGCGCCGGGCGCGGCTTTGCCGCCGTCGGGCTTTATGTGCTGCTGGGTTTGGCGGGGCTGCCGATCTTCAGCGGCGGCCGCAGCGGATTGGGTATCCTGGCGACTCCCTCCGCAGGCTACATCGTTGCGTTCCCTTTGGCTGCAGCAGCCACCGGCTACCTCGCGGCCATCGTCATCCGCCGGACAGTCAAGTTCCGGGCCCTCTGGTTGTTTGCCGCCACCATGGTGAGCAGCATCGTCATCATCCATGGGCTGGGCGTGGTGGGCATGATGGTCAACGCCAGGTTGGACTTCGCCAAAGCCTTCCTCGCCGACCTTCCCTTTGTCCCCGGAGATATCATTAAGAACGTCCTGGCCGTCATCATCGCCATGGCAATCCACAAGGCCTTCCCGGATGTCCTGGTACGCCGGGTCAAGTAAAGCGGGAACAATCACTCCATGAATTCCATCAGTTTCAGCAGGGTTTCGGTGCGTGTCGCCGTCGATGGCAGCGACACGCCCAAGACCCTGCTGCACGATTTTTCCCTTGAACTGACCGAACGCCGGATCGGAGTGATCGGTGCCAACGGATCCGGGAAGTCCACCCTGCTACGGCTCATGAATGGCTTGGTTGAACCGTCCGAAGGCAGCGTGGAGGTTAACGGCGATGACACTGTTGCCGCCGTGCGCCGTGTCCGGGCCAACGTCGGTTTTGTTTTTACCGATCCTTTGTCCCAACTGGTGATGCCCACAGGGCGCGAAGACGTGGAGCTTTCTTTACGCCGTTCCATCAAGAACTCCAAAGAGCGGGCGGCCCGGGCAGAAACAGTCCTGGATCGTTTTGGGCTGCTGCACTTGGCCGATCAGAGCATTTACGAACTGTCCGGTGGTGAACGGCAGTTGCTGGCCCTTGCCGCAGTCCTGGCCGTCGATCCCACGGTGCTGGTGCTCGACGAACCGTCCACCCTCCTGGACCTCCGGAACCGAGAACTCTTGCGGCATACGGTGGCCGGCCTGGATCAACAAGTGATCATGTCAACGCATGATCTCGACCTGGCGCTGGACATGGACCGGGTGTTGGTGGTGGAGTCCGGACGCATTGTGTTCGACGGTGGTGCTGCCGAAGGCGTCGCCCGCTATCGTGAGCTATGTGCGGCTCCCCTGCCCGGCGCCCGCTTGGGTGATGTGTCCAGGTGAGAGGGCACGGCTTCCTAATTGCGAACTATGTTCGCGGAAATTCGATCATCCACCGCACGCCCCTGTGGCTGAAGTTTTTGGTGGTAGCGGCCTGCGGAGCGGCGTCCTTCCTCATTGTGGACTGGGCTGTGTCCTTGGTGATCTTCGCCGTCATGTGCGGGCTTTTCATGCTGACTGGAGCCGGCTTCCGCCGCCTTCTGCGGGCCATCTGGTTGGTGGCTCCCATCCTGCTGGTCATTGGGCTCTTCCAGTGGTGGCAACTCGGCGGGCCCACCGCGGCGCGCATCGTGTTGAACGTGCTCGTGTGTGTGGTGGCAGCTTCTGTCCTGACCGCAACTACCCCCGTGCAGGAACTGCTGGACGGTGTGGTGGCACTGGCTAAACCGTTCCGGCGTTTCGGTGCCGACCCTGAACGTTTTGCGTTGACCATCGCGGTGATGCTCAGGAGCATTCCCTTTATTGCCGGTGCCTTCTCTGACGTGCGGGACTCAGCGCGGGCGCGGGGGCTTGAACGCAATCCTCGTGCACTGGTTCTGCCCGTCTTCATCACCACTGTTGCGTACGCGCGCCAAACCGGTGACGCTTTGGCAGCCCGCGGGCTGGGCGAACCGGAGCGCGACTAAACCCGAAGGAGGCCTAGAGCCTGGCGTACTGCAGGAGAGCGGCGGTTCCCATGCCCCCTGCAATACTGATCATTGCCAACGCCAGCGGGAACTCGCCCTGCTGTGAGCAACTGCGGCGTGCTTGGGCCATCAGCCGCGTCACCAGGACCGCTCCCGAGGCTCCGTAGCCATGGCCTAAAGCAAGTGCTCCGCCATCAAGGTTTGCCTTCTGAGGATCTACGCCCAAATACTCCAGGCATGCGATGGTTTGGGAAGCGAACGCCTCGTTGAACTCCATCAGATCAATTTCATCTGCGGCCACTCCGTGGCGATCCAGGAGCTGTTTGGCCGCGTAGGCTGCTCCGATACCCAGGAGTTCCGGATCAATGCCGGTGGTATCGCACCCCAGCACCAACAATCCGTCGGTGGCCCCCATGGTGCGGGCACGCTTCAGTGACGTGATGACGACGGCGGATGCTGCGTCCGCGTCGAAGCAGGAGTTCGCTGCCGTGACCGTTCCGCCGGACACGAATGCTGCAGGGAATCTGGCCATCAACGGTGCCCGCAAGGTCGCCCGGGGGCCGTCGTCGGAATCCACCGTCTTTTCGTCCCACTTCAAGGGAACGATTTCCCCCAAGAAAGAGCCTGTCCTGGCCGCTTCAACGGCACGGCGATGGCTCCGGAGCGCATACTCGTCTTGACTCAGACGTGTCACGCCGAATTCGCGGGCAACGTTCTCGGCGGCAACACCCATGTCAGGGTCGCCAAACTCCGGCGGCACAAAGCTGGCCCGGGAGTAGAAATCGAGTTCGCCGTCGTCGTTCCTGTTGGCCCTTGCCGGGGCGGTACTGATGCTTTCAACGCCGCCCGCCAGAAACAGCGGATCACCGCCGGCCGCCACGAGGCGGGACGCCAGCGCAATGGCATCCAGGCCTGAGCCGCATTGCCGGTCAACGGTGATCCCGGGCACGCTGATGGGCAGGCCGGCCTGAAGGGCTGCGAACCGGGCCACGTTCCCGCCGCCGCCCACGGCGTTGCCCACGATGACGTCGTCCACGTCCGCCGGGTCCACGCCTGCTGTTTCCACGAGGGAAGCCAGCACGGGTGCTAGGAGGTCCGGGGCACGGAGATGCTTGAGCTGGCCGTTGGCCCGGCAAATCGGAGATCGAAGCGCGGCGATAATGACGGGTTGCCGGGACTCGTCGGGTTCTCTGGCGGAGTCGTCGCCGCTATCCAAGAAGCTGCGCCCGCGGGTCATGGTTTTTGATCCAGTCCAGGAGCACTTTTCTGCTGACTTTGCCCCGGTCGGTCAGGGGCAACTCCGCCAACAAGTAGTACTGAAGCGGCCACTTGTCCCGTGCCAGCAGACCATCCAGTCCGGTGCGGAGTTGGGTGGCTGTGACCGCACCGCAGGCAGGCACGACGCCGGCGATCACCTTTTGGCCACGGATATCGTCCGGCGCTCCGGCCGCAACAGCGCCATCCACGCCGGGCACCGAGGCGACGGCGAGCTCCACCTCATGCGGGTAGACGTTCTTTCCCGAAGTGATGATCATGTCCGAGCGCCGGCCAAGGATGTGCAGGGTGCCCTTCTCGAGGAAACCCTGATCCCCTACGGTGTACCAGCCGTCGAGGCATCTCAGGGCCTGTCCATCGTCTCCCCACAGGTAGCCGTTGCTGACCATTCCGCTGCGAACGCTGATATTGCCGTGCCCGCCGTCCGGCAGTGGCTTCCCGGCGTCGTCGAGGATGTTCAGTTCCACACCCGGGAAAGGCGAGCCAATGCCGGTACCACCGGCGTCCATCGGTTCTCCCGCAGCCAGGCGGGTGCCGGAAACAAAGCTCAGTTCGGAAGCGCCGTAATACTCGTAGATGGCCGCTCGGGGCGCCCACCGCCGGACCGCCTCCAAGGTTCGGGCGTCCAACTTGGAACCGGCACAGATGATGCTGCGGATTCCTGAAGCGTCAACGTCTCCTGCCAATCCCCGTTCGCTGAGCAACCGCAGCGCAGTGGGCGCGAGGACCAGTCGCGTGATGCCGTCGTGACTGATGGCTGAGTGGGCGTCCCCCACGTCGAAGGATTCGAGAGTGTGAAACGCGGCACCCGCGTACAGGCACTCCGAGAGCGCGTACAGATTCAGGCTGGCTGACAGAGGGCCGGGCGCAAGTGTGCGGTCGTCCTGTGCGAGGCCGAAGAACTCGATGGATGCCTCGAAGGACATTTGCCAGGAGCGGCGGGACCTGGTGAAGGCTTTGGGGACGGAGGTAGTGCCCGAAGTAAGGCCGATGAGGAAGGTACTGGACGGGTCCCCGTCCGATAAGCCGGTCTCGACGGGTTTGGTGGTCCCGCCGATGCGCGACGTGACTTCTTCGATCATCGGAAGCGGCCATTCGGGGTCTAGCACGGCGCAGCGCCGCTCCCCCGCCACCGCTGCCGTGTAGCGCTCCACAAAGCGAACGGAGTTGGGCTCGGCGAGAACAGCAGTAGTGGTCGCATCGCCCAGCAGCGCTGCTGCGGCGTCGCGGAGTCCCGCCCAGGTGAGCCGGCTGCTGCCCACAACGACCGCGGTGTCGTGGGGGCGCTCATCGGCCCAGAGCTGAAGTTTGTCCAGGAAAGGCATCCACACAATTTTACGGCAGTGTCAGGCCCCGGGCACCAATAGTGACGTCTATTCTGACTGTATGAGTTTCAATGACGGCGCACAGCTTGACCCCTCCCAAGTGGAGGACCGACGTGGCAGTGGAATGGGCCGCGGGACCAAGATCGGCGGTGGCATTGGCGGCGGGATTGTGGTGCTGCTGCTGGCTCTCTTCGGCATAAACCCCAACATCCTGGGTGACCTGACAGGCAGCGGAACCCAGCCGCCCGCCGTCGAAAGTGGCGGCGCCGGAGGTGTCCAGGAATGCCAGACAGGCGCTGACGCGGACAAACGGTTGGACTGCCGGATCACCGGAACGGTGAACAGCCTGAACGCTTTCTGGCCTGGCTACCTTGCCGACTACAACGTCCAGTACCCACGGCCCAAGACCGTCATCTTCAGTGAGGCCACCAACACCGGCTGCGGTGCAGCTACCAGCGCCGTGGGTCCGTTCTATTGCCCCGCAGACACCACCGCATATTTCGACCCTGGCTTTTTCGACGAACTGGTGACCCGCTTTGGTTCCTCCGGAGGACCGCTGGCACAGGAGTATGTCGTGGCCCACGAGTTCGGACACCATGTCCAAAATGTCATCGGAAACCTGGACCAGGCACAGCAGGATCCCCAAGGTCCGCAGTCGGGCGCCGTCAGGGTGGAACTGCAGGCTGACTGCTATGCGGGATTGTGGGTCAGGCACGCAACGACGCAAACGGATGCCAGCGGCAAACCCTTCCTTGATCCCCTGACCGAGCAGGATCTGCAGGATGCGCTCTCTGCTGCTTCCGCGGTCGGCGATGACCGCATCCAGGAGGCGGCTACGGGCCGCGTCTCTCCTGAGTCATGGACTCACGGCTCCAGCGAGCAGCGGCAGAAATGGTTCTATCAGGGCTACACCACGGGCGACATCAACAAGTGCGACACGTTTGGGGTAGCCACGCCGTAAGGTAGCGGCCAAACGACAAAGGAAGGGTTCCAGGCCAATGGCCCGGAACCCTTCCCTATGCCCGCCGGAAGCGGGCAGAAATTGCTGATCAGATGTTGAAGCCCAGGGCCCGCATCTGGTCCTTGCCGTCATCGGTGATCCGCTCGGGACCCCATGGCGGCATCCATACCCAGTTAAGGCGCCAATCATCAACCACGCCGTCAAGGGACTTGCCAACCTGCTCTTCGAGCACGTCCGTCAGCGGGCAAGCCGCAGTGGTCAGTGTCATGTCGATCAGGAGAGCGCCGTCGTCGTCGGAATACTTCAGTCCGTAAAGAAGGCCCAAGTCCACAATGTTGACTCCGAGTTCGGGGTCAATGACGTCCTTGAGCGCTTCCTCGACGTCCTCGAGGCTGGTGCGCGCCGTGTTGATTTCGGTCATGGAACGATCCTAACTAGGCCTGCACGGCAGGAGCAACGGCAACGCCGGCGCCTGGGGCGTAGCGGTCGTAGCCTTCGTCTTCAAGACGGTCGGCGAGCTCGGGGCCGCCCTCTTCAACAACCTTGCCGTCAACGAATACGTGAACGAAGTCCGGCTTGATGTAGCGCAGGATGCGGGTGTAGTGGGTGATGAGCAGGGTGCCCATGTTGCCCTCTTCGTGAGCGCGGTTAACGCCTTCGGAGACAACCTTCAGGGCGTCCACGTCAAGGCCGGAGTCGGTCTCGTCGAGGATGGCGAACTTCGGCTTGAAGAGTTCGAGCTGAAGGATCTCAACACGCTTCTTCTCACCACCGGAGAAGCCTTCGTTGACATTGCGCTGTGCGAAGTCGGCGTCGATACGGAGCTGCTGCATGGCAGCCTTGACGTCTTTGGTCCACGTGCGCAGGGCCGGTGCTTCGCCGTCGATTGCGGTCTTGGCGGTCCGCAGGAAGTTGGTCATGGTGACACCGGGAACCTCTACCGGGTACTGCATGGCCAGGAAGACGCCTGCGCGGGCGCGCTCGTCGACACTCATTTCCAATACGTTCTCACCATCCAGCGTGATGGTGCCGCTGGTGACGTTGTAGCGCGGGTGCCCGGCAATGGTGGAGGCGAGGGTGGACTTGCCCGAGCCGTTGGGGCCCATGATGGCGTGCGTTTCACCGGTCTTGATGGTGAGGCTGACGCCCTTCAGGATCTCCTTGGTGCCCTGCTCCGTCTCGATGCTGACGTGCAGGTCCTTGATTTCAAGAGTTGACATGCTCTTCTTTCTTTCCGTTCGTAAGTCTGGCGGTACTGGGCGCTCAGTAGTGATCTACCGAAGCGCCGTTCACAACGTTGGTCACGTCCACATACACGTCGTCTCCATCGATGGTGACGGCGAAAACAGGGACGGGGTCGTAAGCAGGCAGCTGGAGCGGCTGTCCGCTGCGGAGGTCAAACTGGGAACCGTGGCCCCAGCACTCGATCGCGCAGCCTTCAACCTCACCCTCGGACAAAGAGATGTCCGCGTGCGAGCAGGTATCGGCGATGGCGTGGATCTCGCCCATCGAGTCCTTGACGATGGCTACGGGGTAGTCATCAATCAGGACGCGCAGCGCTTGCTTGACCTGGATGTCATTGGCGTTGCATACCAGTTCGCCTTTGGTTTCTTCACTCATTGTTGCTCTGCCTGGCCTGTCTTAGTTGTCGGTCGCGGCGAGTTCGCGCTCAACAGCTGCGGTCAGGCGATCTTCGATTGCCGGCACCTTGATCTGCTGGATGATCTCGTTGAGGAAGCCCCGGACCACCAGGCGGCGGGCAACCTTCTCAGGGATGCCGCGGGCCATGAGGTAGAACAGGTGTTCGTCGTCGAAACGGCCGGTGGCACTGGCGTGGCCCGCACCCTCGATCAAGCCGGTTTCGATTTCGAGGTTCGGTACGGAGTCGGCGCGGGCGCCGTCAGTGAGGACCAGGTTGCGGTTGGCCTCGTAAGTGTCCGTGCCTTCTGCTTCCTTGCGGATCAGGACGTCGCCAACCCATACGCTGTGGGCGTTGCGGCCCTGGAGGGCGCCCTTGTAAAGAACGCGCGACTTGCAGTTGGCCACCGCGTGGTCAACGAACAGGCGCTGCTCAAGGTGCTGTCCGGCGTCGGCGAAGTACAGGCCGAACATTTCGACGTCGGCACCGGGAGCCGTGAAGCGCGTGGACGGCGTGACGCGAACGAGGTCGCCGCCAAGGCTGACCACAATGTGCTTGAACTTGGCATCGCGGCCGATCTTTGCCTGCTGCGATGATGCGTGCACAGCGTTGTCTGCCCATTCCTGCAAGGAAACAACGGTCAGTTCAGCACCGTCTTCAACGATGATCTCCACGTTCTCGGAGACAACCGCGGTGCCCTGGTGGTCCAGGACCACAACGGCTTTGGAGAAGCGCTCCGCCACAATCACGATGTGCTGGGCAGACGGTGCTTCGCCGGCACCGGTGATCAGGACCGAAACTTCACTCTCGGCCTGCAGCTCGGCGGGCACTGTGATGACCGTTGCCTCGGCGAAGTTCTCCCAGGCGTTGGCGGACACAAGGTCCTCCGGGATGGCTGCCTGGCCGATGCGCTGGTCATCGCGGCCAACGGTTTCAACAACGACGCCGGCAGGCGCGGTAACGCTGACAGCCGGGGCTGCGCCGTTGAGGACGTCGGTGTGAAGGCCACGAAGCCGCTTCAGCGGTGTGAAGCGCCAGTCTTCCTCGAGTCCGTTCAGCGGCTTGAAGTCTGCCAGCTTGTAGGAGGTGAGGCGGCCGGCACGCGAGCTGTCCGGGATGCCTACGCCGCCACCATGCGAGTGGCTCTTGGCCGAAGCGCCGGCCAGCGGACCAGCGGAAGGCTGCTCCGACGTCGTGCTGGTGTTCGTACCGGTGTTCACGGGCGAAAGGTTCTCGCCTTCCTCGGTGAAGCCGTTGATAAACGGCTGGGCCGAGGGCGCGCCGATGCGCGCCTTTTCAGTAGTGATATCAGTCATTGTTAACCGACGGACCCTTCCATCTGCAGTTCAATCAAGCGGTTCAGCTCGAGGGCGTATTCCATGGGGAGTTCACGGGCAATCGGCTCAATAAAGCCGCGCACGATCATGGCCATGGCCTCGTCTTCAGGCATGCCGCGGGACATCAGATAGAAGAGCTGCTCTTCGCTGACGCGGGAAACGGTGGCCTCGTGGCCCATGACAACGTCATCCTCACGGATGTCGATGTACGGGTACGTGTCCGAGCGGGAAATGGTGTCCACCAGGAGGGCGTCACAACGGACCGTGTTGGCCGAGTGCTTGGCGCCCTCGCGGACCTGGACCAAGCCGCGGTATGCAGCACGGCCACCGCCGCGGGCCACGGACTTGGAAATGATGGAGCTCTTGGTGTTCGGCGCGATATGTACCATCTTGGAGCCGGTGTCCTGGTGCTGGCCTTCGCCGGCGAAAGCGATGGAGAGAGTTTCGCCCTTGGCGTGCTCGCCCACAAGGTACACGGCCGGGTACTTCATGGTCACCTTGGAACCGATGTTGCCATCGATCCACTCCATGGTGGCGCCCTCTTCGCAGATGGCACGCTTGGTGACGAGGTTGTACACGTTGGTGGACCAGTTCTGGATGGTCGTGTAGCGGACGCGGGCGCCCTTCTTCACGATGATCTCCACGACGGCCGAGTGCAGGGAATCCGAGGTGTAGATCGGAGCCGTGCAGCCTTCGATGTAGTGAACGTAGGAGTCCTCATCGGCGATGATCAGCGTGCGCTCGAACTGGCCCATGTTTTCCGTGTTGATGCGGAAGTAGGCCTGCAGCGGAATGTCCACGTGGACGCCCTTGGGGACGTACACGAAGGAACCGCCGGACCAGACGGCCGTGTTCAGCGATGCGAACTTGTTATCGCCCACGGGAATGATGGTGCCGAAGTATTCCTGGAAGATCTCCGGGTGCTCACGCAAAGCGGTATCAGTGTCCAGGAAGATGACGCCCTGGGCTTCCAGGTCTTCACGGATCTGGTGGTAGACCACCTCGGACTCGTACTGGGCAGCGACGCCCGAGACGAGGCGGCTGCGCTCAGCTTCAGGAATACCGAGTTTCTCGTAGGTGTTCCGGATGTCTTCCGGAAGGTCTTCCCACGTGGCGGCCTGTTTCTCGGTGGAACGCACAAAATACTTGATGTTGTCGAAGTCGATGCCGGAGAGGTCTGCACCCCAGGTAGGCATGGGCTTGCGGTCGAAGTACTTCAGGCCCTTGAGCCGCAGATCGAGCATCCATTGGGGCTCGTTCTTCTTCGAGGAGATGTCGCGGACGACCTCCTCGTTGAGGCCACGACGGGCGTTTGCGCCCACGTCGTTCTTGTCGGCCCAGCCGTACTCGTAGTTTCCGATACCGTGCAGTTCGGGATTCTTCTCCAGAATCTCCGAGATCACAGTGCCGTCAGCTACCGCTTTCTCTGCTATTTGGTCCGTCATCACGGCCTTTCTTGCTGGTTGTTTGATTCCTGGTACGGGTTCCCGGACTGCTCTGCGACATCTGGGGATGCCGTGGCAGCCGGGCGCCCGGTAGGTATGTGGGTGGTGCAGACGTGGCCGCCCTGCGCGAGTGTGGAGAGGCGCCGGACATCGACGCCCACCAAACGCGAGAAGACCTTGGTCTCGGTGTCGCAAAACACCGGAAACTCCGCGGCGAGCCGCTGGATGGGGCAATGGCCCTGGCATAACTGAACGCTGGACAGCGCTGCAGGCAACGGGGCCTTCGCCTCAATGGAATGCGCTGAAGCAACGAAGCGGTCGCGGCTGAGTGCCTTGGAGAGCGCCATGGCCCGGGCGGTGATGTCTTCCCCGGCGGCTTCGACCTCAGGGGCGTAACGACGTTCCATGTCGGAGAAGCGTTCCTCCGCGTATTCACGGACTGCATCCTCGCCGGCGAGTTCCTGGAGGCGCCGGAGCGCAGAGCTGGCAATGTTCAGGTAGTCATCGCCCAGAGTGGACTGCCCCTGGGAGCTCAGGACGTAACGGCGTGCGGGGCGTCCCGCGCCGGAACCGGCCTTAGCCACACGCTTGACCTCTATGACGCCGCTGCGCGCCAAATGATCAAGGTGACGGCGGACTGCAGCGGGTGTGAAGCCGAGGAGATCGCCAAGTTCCGCGGCGCTCACCGGTCCGTTCTCAAGAACGGCGCTCAGGACCCGGTCCCTTGTGCGGTCATCCGCGTCCGGCAGCGCAGGCGGGGCAACGAATGCCTCTGCCGCTGCAGCATGCCGTGTTGAGGGCATGGAAGTTGGACTGCTCATGGAATACACAACACAATCATGTCGTAATTTGTTTCATGCATCCAGTAAGGCAAGACTGACCTCAGTCGCCCGCCAAGTGTGACCGTACTACTTCACGTAGAATACTCTGGTGCGCTCACCCGAATCCCCTGTCCTCACCATAGACGGACTCATTAAGGATGTAGGCCCTTTGGCCTCCCTTGACGGCAAAATGCTCCGGGTGGTCAGCGGACTGTCCCTTGTGGCGGAGCGCGGCCAAGTGACCGCCCTGCTCGGTGCCAACGGAGCCGGCAAGACCACCACCCTTGAATGTGCGCAAGGACTGCAGAAGCGGACCGGCGGAAGTATCTCGCTCCTTGGCGCAGACCCTGATTCGGCCGGCGCCGACTTGAGGTCGCGCGTAGGGGTGATGCTCCAGGATGGCGGGCTGCCGCCGTCGGCCCGTCCCATCCCATTGTTGCGGCACGTTGCCGGCATGTACCAAAACCCCATGGATGTTGACGCGCTGGTGGAACGGCTGGGAATCGGCCAATTCAGTAGGACAAGCGTACGCAGGCTGTCGGGCGGCCAAAAGCAGCGCTTGGCTCTGGCCGCCGCATTGGTCGGCAATCCGGAGATCCTGTTCCTCGATGAGCCCAGTGCGGGGCTGGATCCGCAATCGCGCCAGATGGTTTTCGACCTGATCGCCGAACTCCGTGACGCTGGCATGGGAATTGTCCTGACCACGCATCTGATGGACGACGCCGAGCGCCTGGCCGACTACGTGTACATCATCGACGGCGGCCACAACGTGGTGGAGGGAACCGTTGCGGAACTGCTTCGCCATGACCACGCCACGGATTCTGCCATCACGGACCGGACGCTCCACTTCGATGCGCCGGGCGGACTCGACTTTGCCGGCATCTTGGGACCGGGCCTTCAACTGACCGAGACCCGCTCCGGAAGCTACTCCATCACGGGTGCGATCACACCGAAAGACCTTGCGGCCCTGACCGCGTGGTGGGCGGAGCGGAACATCATGCCTGCATCACTCCGCCTGGAAGCCCGTAGCCTTGAAGACGTGTTCCTGGACATTTCCGGAAGGGACCTCCGATGAGCAAGCTCCTCTCTCCCAACGCGGGACCCGCATCGCTGCCACGCCGCATCATGCAGCAGGGACGCTATGAGACCATCACCATGCTGCGGAACGGCGAACAGCTGATCCTTGCCATCGTCCTGCCTTTGATGGCTTTGGTGGGACTGGTAGTGACTCCCCTCCTTGATGGCCTGGGGGGATCACGTGTGGACGTTGCCACCCCGGGCATCCTCGCTCTTTGCGCGATGTCCACGGCTTTCACCGGGCAAGGAATTGCTACCGGCTTTGACCGCCGCTACGGAGTCCTCCGGTTCCTGTCCACCACACCGTTGGGCAGGGGCGGGCTCATCGCCGGCAAGATCCTTGCCGTACTGGTGGTCCTCTTCCTGCAGGTAGTGGTGGTGGGCGCCGTTGCCGCCTTGCTGGGATGGCAGCCCAGGCCCGAAGCCTGGCTCCCCGGGCTTGGTCTGCTGGTCCTTGGCGCTGCCGCCTTCACTGCCCTTGGACTGCTGGTGGCGGGCACGGTCCGACCGGAGGCAACTCTGGCCATCACCAATTTGCTGTGGATACTGCTGGGTGCGCTGGGCGGAATCGTGGTGCCGTCCGAACGGCTTCCCGGCCTGCTGCAGGGCATCGTCCACTTCCTCCCGTCGGGTGCCCTTGGCCAGGCGCTCCGCGACGCTTTCCTTGTGGGCGCCGTTCCGTTCCCCGCCGTCCTTGTCCTCCTGCTGTGGACGGTAATTGCCGGCGCCGCAGCCATCCGCTGGTTCAAGTGGAACTAATCCAACCGGGCACCAACAACAATGCAGAACTGAGAAGTGAGAAAACTGTGAGCACGGCATCGCGCCTTCCAAAGACCATTCAGCGGTTCACGTCCAAGTTGCCTACCGAGGTTAATAAGGCCGTCCGCCGCTTGGCTTTGTTGTCACTCATTGGGCAGACCGTCCTGGTGGTGACCGGAGGTGCCGTCCGCCTTACCGCCTCCGGTTTGGGCTGCCCCACCTGGCCGCGATGCACCAACGACTCGCTGGTCAATACTCCGGAAATGGGCATTCACGGGTTCATCGAATTCGGGAACCGCCTGCTGACCTTCGCCCTGGCAGCCGTTGCCGCGCTCATGCTGGTGTACTTGTGGAACCTCCGCAAAGAGCGCCGCGACCTGTTCATCCTCGCCCTGGGCCTGCTGGCCAGCATCCCGGCCCAAGCGGTCATCGGCGGTATCACGGTTTTGTCCGGCCTTAACCCATGGGTGGTGGGCCTGCACTTCCTGGTCTCCATGGCTTTGGTGGTCTTCGCCACGCTGCTGGTCAACCGGGCCTATGGCCGTACTGGTGGCTATATGAACCGGATCCTGCCCGCGCTCCCGGCCACGGCCCGCCCTGTGATGCTGGCCGTTGCTGTTTTCTCGGCAGTGTCGGTGATGCTGGGTGTCGTGGTCACTGGTGCCGGCCCTCATGCTGGAGACGCCGACGCACCCCGGAACGACCTCGACTGGGACCTGTTTTCCCACATCCACGCCGTCCCCGCTTATTTGATCACGGCCGGAACGCTGTTCGCGGTGTACTTGGTGGTCCGCTACAAGATCAACGGTCCGTTCCGAACGGCGGCATACCTGCTGCTGGGCGTGACACTGCTGCAGGCTGTCATCGGTTTCACCCAGTACTACAACGGAATTCCCGCCCTGCTGGTGGGTGCGCACATGCTCGGCGCGGCTATGCTCATGAGCGCTGCCACCAACGCCGCGGACGTTGCGAAGCACAGCCCGGTCCGATAACTGAACTCCTATGCCTGTCCTAAGCCCGGATCAGGTGCGCCGGGTTGGACCGCATGGCCAGTATGGCCGGATATACGGCGGACAGGGTACCGCTGACAAGTCCCGCCCCCATGCCCCACATCGACGCGTACCAAGGAATCATTGCCGCCCAGCCTTCACTGGATGCGTAGGCCAAGACGGAGCCCATTCCGGCCGCTGCGCCTGCAGCCCCGCCCAACGCTCCCACCGCGGCACCTTCGGTGAGGAACATCGAGGCCAGCACTCCCCGCCGCATGCCCAGGGCCAGTCGCAGTGCAATCTCGCTTGATCGCGCCAGCACGCCCAGGTACATGGTAGTTCCGGCGCTGAGGCAGGCCATGGCGAGCAGTACGACGGAGACAATGGCTACCAGCCTGCCGAGGTCCGAATTAATCCCCTGTTTGAGCTCACGCAGGTCCGCCACTGTCTGCACCTTGACGTTGCCCGGTTCGCTCGGACTGAGTGCTTTTGGCAGCGCCTCTGCAATAGCTGCCGGCATCCCTGGAGTTGTCCGAAAAACCAGGCTGGCTGCCACGTTATTGGTCAAGGGATAGGATCCGACGCCCACCAGAACAGCTGAGGGCAGAACAGGGTCCCGCCCAGGGTTGTCAACAATTCCCACCACCGGGACGGGCTGGCCATACAGCCACACCACGACACCGGCACCTGGCTTCGCGATTCCAAACCGCTGGGCGGCATCCTGGCCCAGGACGGCAACAGGCCCTCCAAATGACTGATCCAGCAGGGCGGCATCGCCGTAGGAAACTGTTGCGCCTTGGAGTCGAAGATACCCAGAGTCGACGATCCGGACAGCCCCGGTGAACCCTGGCGGATCGGGAAAGGACCCGGGCCGGAAAGTTGATGGCTGCACCACCGACGAGGAGAGCTCAGCGATAACACCGGCGTCGTGAACGCCGTAGAGTCTCCTTGATGCCTGGAGATCGGTGCTGACGGCTTCCCAGGATGCATAACCTGCCTCGCGAGTCACCCGGACTTCGTCGCTGGCGGCGGCATCGATGCGGGCCGATACCTTGACGGAGGCGCTCTCGCTCAGTCCGATGGCCGTCACCAGCCCTCCGCTGCCCAGAAGGAATGCCATGATCAGCAAAAGGGCCTTGGCCGGACGAACCGTGAGGGCAGACAGGGCGTCAGCAACAACATCCACGGCCTCGTGACGTCGGCGCCGGACGAACGTGTGTTCGTTGCCCGCGGAACCGGCAGCCGTAGCGGGTGGCGTGCCGAAACGGCCCTTGCTGTCGCCCGTGTCCTGGACGATGGCTCCATCGCGCATGGTGATGATGCGGCCCGCGGCCGCGGCAATGTCGGGATCGTGGGTCACCATGACTACGGTGGTTCCGGACTCACTGAGTTCGCGCAAATGATGGATGACCAGCTCGCCGTTTGCTGTGTCAAGACTGCCCGTGGGTTCGTCGGCAAGGACTACCCTGGGCGCACCCATCACGGCCCTGGCGATGGCAAGTCGTTGCCGCTCACCCCCGGACAACAACGCAGCAGGGGTTGCTGCCCTGCGCTCAAGGCCGAATCTCGCCAAGGAAGGCAAGACAAGTTGTTTCTGGACCGCAAACGCTATACCGCGAGCACGTAGGCCCAGTACCGCATTGCGGGCTGCAGCATCACGCCCCACCATGTGGGATTCCTGAAAGACGAAGCCAAAAATGCCTGCTCTGCGGTCTGCTCTTCGTCTCTCGTTGAGGCCTTCGACGTCCACCCCATCAATGAGGTAGGTACCGTGAGTCGGTGTGTCCAGGAGGCCGAGGACATTCAGAAGGGTCGACTTTCCCGAACCCGAGGGCCCGACGATGGCGACGAACTCCCCCTCATGGATGTCCAGGTACACGTCATCCAGTGCTGTCACTCCGGTAAACCGCCGATTAACGCCGCGCAGACTGAGAATCGGGCGGGGCTGCGCGGGATCCGATGATGCATGGGAAGTGCTCATTGCAAGGTGACCTCATCGCCAACAAGTAGTCCGTCGACGTCCGCGATGGCCGCCCATCCGTCCGCTTGGGCCGTGATCTTTACCTCCAGACGGCGCGGCTGGCCGTTCGCCTGGTCGTTCTTCTGGTCATTCGCCTGGACCAGGAGGTAAGGCCTACCGCCCTCTTGACGAATGGCTATCAGTGGAACGGCGAGGGACTCCGTAGCTGCGCTGCCTGCAGTTACGGTGACTGATTGCCCGGCCGCAAATCCCTGTGCGCCCGGCGGCAATGCCACAGTGATGTCTTTTCCTGGAATAGTGTTCTCGCTGTGTTCACCCTCCAGGAAGCTGCTGACCTTCGCCACAGTAGTGTCAAGCGCAGTCGATCCGGCCCTGACCGTGACACGCATGCCGACAGCGAATTGCTCGGCTTGGACCACGTCTGCGCGGGCAACTATGGCGTCGTCGGCAACTCTGATCCGTGCCACGACCCCATCATCTGCCAGGATGGCACCAGATCCGGCGATGGAGGCGACCTTCCCGGTGTCACCGGGGACCTGAACGAACTCCCGCCAGCGGAACATGATGTCCGACGACGATGGCTTGGGTGCTGCACTACCGGCTTCCCCCTGAGAGATGGGATCGGAGGCAGTGGGGGCCTTAAACCCTGCGGCTTTGTACCAGAATCCCAATGCTTGCTGGGTTGGCAGGTCAAAGCTTCCCGTCACGGGACACGCATAACCCCACGACGTCAAGACCGTCTGAAGGGATTCCACATCGGGTCCCGCCTCACCTTGGGTGATATCCCGATACAACGGCACACCCGCAGGGAGTATCAGCAGTGGTCTGCCGGACACGACGGCCAGCAAGTCACCGGGGGCCACGTGGCTTCCAGCCTCTTTGGCCACTGCTGTCACAACCAGCCTGTCAACTCCCTCGGCATGGCTTGCCTGAAGAACGGACTCTGCTCCCGCAACGACTTTCCCGGAAAGGACCACCTGTTTCACCACGGCCCGGCGTTCCACCGTCGCTGACACCGGAACAACGGCTGCCAGGGGCGGTGTCGACTCCGTCCCTGCCGTGGTGGAAGTGCCTGCCCAGTAGGCGGCGCCCAAACCTGCAAGCACGACCAGCACCACCACAGGAATCAGCCACCAGCGCGGAATGCGCCTCATGGCGCGGGCAATCTGCAGTGATTCAGAGTCTTGCATCTGCCACTCCGTGGTCCCGCAGTATTCGCCTGGCACGCTCCACTGCAGCCGTCTTCTCTTCCGCCAAGGCGTTGAGTTCCGCTTGATGGTTCTTCATCTGTGCTGCCTGATACTGAGCGAGAATGTCATAAGGTATGCGGGCGCCGCCGCTGGCCTCCTTGCAGTCAACGTCAATCAAAGCCGTCCGGATTTCATCTTCCTTGGAGCTGCCATCCTGGAACGACCATGAGTCCGCAGCAGCAAGCTTTAGACCCTTGGCCTCCACGCAGTCTTCCCACGTGCTGCGATATGCCAGATATTCGGGGTCCCGATCGGTGAGGGCTACTGAAATCTGCACAACCTGATTCTGAATGGACGTATCGCCCGCCAGCCCCTCAAGGAGTTCGGGCAGACCAGCCCGACCCACCGAACTGGTGCACTTTACTTCCATCTCCTGTTGCTGTGCGCTAAGGGCAGGGCGCTCCGGTTGCTGATCCATGACTCCTGGACTAACACGGATCTCCGGCATGGCACCGTTCCGCGCAGCCAGGGACCGGGACCACTGACCATACCTGTAGTCCTGCAGGGCCTTACCTCCGCCGCCCCAGGGTGCCACTGTGAAACCGGCCTCCTCGACACAGTCGTAAATAAGGAAGGCAACCGCCGTATTGACGATGACGTTCTCGCGGTCCGAGTACCAGTAGGAACTCATGGGAAGAACCACCTCACCGCTTGTTTCGTTGAGCGATGCCCTTGCCCCGGCTCCGGCCGAACGATCGACATCGGGCAGGCTGGCGGCCGGAGGTACGGTGGGGGCTGGCGCTGATGGGCTGGCACAGGCCGTGGTGAGACACGTGACAACGGCCAGCGACGTGATGATCTGCGCGACACATGGAAATGTTGGAGGTCGCAAGGCTAACCCCAGATACTTGAGATCTCGTCGTCCCAGTTCACGCCGGAGTACATTGACACGCCCCGAAGATCGTTCACCGCGTTGCCACCACGGAAAATGACGGCGTGGCCTGAGTAGTTCAGGTCCCGGTAGAGATAGACGTAGGGCGATTGGACATTTGCAGCCGGGCCAATGACGATTGAACTCGCTTTGTCGTTTGCTGGGCCGCCCAAATATGAAGTGACCCAGCCAAAAGACCGCTGCGTTCCCGTGAACCAGTAATCGCCATAGAGGCATACTCGCGCTGTGGAGCATGCCGGCGCGGCTTGGGCAGCGCTTACCCCGGTCAGGACCGAAGCTGAAGCAACCGTCAGGATCCCGGCTGTACGCAGAAGTGCTTTCACTGTTTCCCCAATGCTCTTGTGGTGCGGAACGACTCTGTTCCACTACGAACGCTAGGGTGCGCACGGCACCACCTAGACGCCAGAACTCAAACTAGGTGGCGTTTGGGCAGGAAATAGGTGCCCAGAAGTCAGAAACTAGGTGCCGCAATGGGACCTCTAGGTATGGAAGCGTGTCAGAGCCCTCCGCCGTCGCGTCCGACATACTTGTCCTATGCAGGCGACAACTGTGCTGGTCGAGGGTGAAAGCGACAGGTTGGCCGTGGAGGCCCTGGCCTTGCGATGTGACCACGACTTGGCCTCGGAACGTGTGCAAATTGTCCCGATGGGTGGCGCCACGAGTATCGTGCACTACCTCGAGCGCTACGGCCCGAAGGGAGCGGACCACCGATTACTTGGGCTTTGTGACGCAGGTGAGTCCAGAGGCATTGCCAGGGCACTCCTGCGTGCCGGCATGGGGTCCGGAACCCTGGAAGAGCGCGGGTTCCAGGTTTGTGACGCCGATCTGGAGGATGAAATCATCCGATGCCTGGGAATCGAGGCAGTGCTCGAGGTCATCGAGGCCCAGGGCGAGCTGGCCTCGTTCAAGCTCCTCCAACGCCAGCCATCACTGCGTGAACGGTCCGTGGAAGCCCAACTGCAGCGGTTCTTCGGGGGCCGGAGCGGCAACAAGATTCGCTACGCACCCCTGCTGGTCTTTGCGCTGCCCGCTGGCCAGGCACCACCCCCGCTGGCTCACTTGGTTGCGTCCTTTGGGATGTGAGCGAGCGTTGGGATCAAGGGCTAGGGATGTGAGCGAGCCTTGGGAACAAGGGCTAGGGATGTGAGCGAGCGTTGGGATCAAGGGCTAGGGATGTGAGCGGAACAGCAAGTCGCCGGCACTCAGGTGAGTGTCGGCGTCGAACGTTTGTTACTTGAGGAACTGCGGGACTTAGCCGCCGACGATCGCTGAGCCAATGAACGGGTCAACTGCCAGTGCGATGAAGAGCAGCGTCAGGTAGCTGATGGAGCCGTGGAAGACCTTCATGGCGCCCTTGTTGGAGACGTCGCCACCCTGTGCGCGTTTGTACAGGGCGTGGCTCTCGTAGAGGAACCAGGCGCCGGCGGCAACGGCGACGATCGTGTAAACCCAGCCGGCACCGCCGACGGGCACCATCAAGAGTGAGCAGGCAACCATGGCCCAGGCGTAGAGGACAACCTGTACCGAAACCACCTTGGCTCCGGCGATGGCACCCAGCATGGGCACCTTGGCGTTGCGGTAGTCCTCGCCGTAGCGCATGGACAGGGGCCAGTAGTGCGGGGGCGTCCACAGGAAGATCACCATGAAGAGCACGATTGCAGGCCACTCCACCGTATTGGTGACCGCGGCCCAGGCGATCAGCACCGGGAAGCACCCTGCTGCTCCGCCCCACACAATGTTCTGGGCAGTGCGTCGCTTCAGGATCATGGTGTAAATGACCACGTAAAAGACGATGGCGCCGAGCCCGAGCCAGGCGGAGAGAGGATTGGCGCCGAACCACAGGATCGCAATTGAGGCTGCGCCAAGGATCCAGGCGAAGATCAGGGCCTCGCGCGGCGTCACTTCACCCGTAACCAAGGGACGCTTCTCGGTGCGGTGCATCAGTTTGTCGATGTCGCGGTCGATGTAGCAATTGAAGACGCCGGCGCTGCCGGCTGCAAACGCTCCGCCGACGAGGGTGGCCAGGATCAGGCCGATGGAGGGGAAGCCGCGCTGGGCGAAGATCATGGTGGGCAGGGTGCTGACCAGGAGGAGTTCGATGACCCGGGGTTTGGTGAGTGCCAGATACGCCTTGAACTTACGGGAAATTCCGATGCTTCCCCGGGCCGGGGACGCGTTGAGGGGCGTATCAGTTGTGCTCACGGCGGCAGTCACTCTGTTCTATGCTCTGGGGTTCTCGCAACGGCTGCCGTCCCGGTCTTCGAAAGCTGACACGGGCGCATGAACCGCTGGTGGCCTCCAAATATCATACCGTGGCTGGAAGTAGCCCAATGTCCGCAAAATTCGTCAATGTTTCCGAATCTTCACTCCGCTTCGGGGCCGTCGTGATTCATATAAGGGAATTTCTGTCCAGTTAGTGGGATTCCCTGAGTTCCATGACACGTTTAGGGCTAAGCTGTTGAGCAGATCAGCACACGTTGACGATCCGGGAAACCGTATTCTCGGATATCCGTGCGTCTGGATGAGAGATCAACGTTTCAATGGTGAACGGCTGGTAGACACATTGCAGCGGGCGCCATCCTGTGCTTCCTGCGTGCCGTGTCCATATGCCTGCCGTCAGCACAGAGAGGGGCTCGGTTTTCGTGCCACATTTGGAAGAGCAAGAACTGTCATGGACCGATCTGGACAAGAAGGCAGTTGACACCGTTCGCGTGTTGGCCGCCGACGCCGTGGAGAAGGTCGGCAACGGCCACCCTGGTACGGCGATGAGCTTGGCTCCGGCAGCATACTTGCTGTTCCAGAAGCTGATGCGCCATGACCCGAAGAACCCGGACTGGCTTGGCCGCGACCGGTTTGTCCTGTCCCCCGGCCACACGTCGTTGACCCTTTACATCCAGCTGTTCCTGTCCGGCTACGGCCTGGAACTGAAGGACCTTGAGGCGCTCCGCACGTGGGGTTCGCTGACCCCGGGACACCCCGAGTACAAGCACACCGCCGGTGTGGAAATCACCACCGGCCCGCTGGGCCAGGGCCTGGCCTCCGCTGTTGGTTTCGCTTACTCCCAGCGTCGCCAGCGCGGATTGTTCGACGCCGATGCTCCCGCCGGCGAATCGCCGTTCGACCACACCATCTGGGTCATCGCTTCCGACGGCGATCTCCAGGAAGGCGTCACCTCCGAGGCCTCCTCGCTCGCAGGCCACCAGGAACTGGGCAACCTCGTAGTGATCTACGACGAGAACCACATTTCCATTGAAGACGACACCGACATCGCCTTCACCGAGGACGTCCTCAAGCGCTACGAGGCCTACGGCTGGCACACCCAGCGCGTGGACTGGACCAAGACCGGCGACTACGTCGAAGACGTCCAGGAACTCTACGCAGCACTGCTCGCTGCGAAGGCAGAGACGAACAAGCCGTCCATCATCTCGCTGCGCACCATCATCGGGTACCCGGCGCCGAAGAAGCAGAACACCGGCAAGATCCACGGATCCGCCCTGGGCGCCGAGGAAGTCGCGGCTCTGAAGACCGTGCTCGGCTTCGACCCGGCCAAGTCCTTCGACGTTGACGAAGAAGTTCTGGCACACGCCCGCAAGGTCCTGGACCGCGGGGCCGAGTCACGCGCTGCCTGGCAGTCCAGCTTTGAGGCATGGCAGTCCGCCAACCCGGACGCCGCTGCGCTGTTGGAGCGTGTTGAAGCCAAGAAGCTCCCCGTGGGCATCGATGCTGCGCTCCCCGTGTTCGAAGCAGGCAAGGACGTTTCCACCCGTGCGGCTTCGGGCAAGGTCCTGAACGCCATCGGCCCGGTCCTGCCGGAGCTGTGGGGCGGCTCGGCCGACCTCGCGGAGTCCAACAACACCACCATTGAAGGCTCGCCGTCGTTCATCCCGACCTCGCGCTCCACGGATGCCTGGAAGGGCAACCCGTACGGACGGGTGCTGCACTTCGGTATCCGTGAGCACGCTGCCGCGTCGATCGTGAACGGCATCTCCCTGCATGGCCGCACGCGCGCCTTCTCGGGGACGTTCTTGATCTTCAGCGACTACCAGCGCCCGGCCATCCGCCTCGGCGCGCTGATGGGGGTTCCGTCGCTGTACGTCTGGACGCACGACTCCATCGGCCTGGGCGAAGACGGCCCCACCCACCAGCCGGTGGAACAGCTTGCCTCGCTGCGTGCAATTCCGGGCCTGGACGTTGTCCGTCCCGGTGACGCGAACGAGGTCTCCGCGGCATGGAAGGTCATGCTGGAGAACCACGAGAACCCGGCCGGAATCGTCCTGACCCGCCAGAACATCCCCACGTACGCCCGCGGCGAAGGCGAAGCAACCGGCGACACGTTCGGTTCCACCGCAGGTGTCGCCAAGGGCGGCTACGTGCTGGCCGAAGCTTCCAAGGACGGCGAAACCGTTGACGCGCAGGTCATCCTGATCGGGACCGGCTCGGAAGTCCAGCTCGCCGTGCAGGCCCGCGAAGCCCTCCAGGCTGAAGGAATCGCCGTCCGCGTTGTGTCCATGCCGTGCGTTGAGTGGTTCAACAAGCAGGACGAGGCCTACCGCGAGTCGGTGCTCCCGGCATCCGTGAAGGCCCGTGTCTCCGTTGAAGCAGGCCTGGCACTGGGCTGGCGAGAATTCGTCGGCGACGCCGGCCGCTCCATCTCCCTGGAACACTTCGGCGCCTCGGCAGACTACAAGCGGCTCTTCAACGAATTCGGCATCACCGCCGAAGCCGTCGCGGCCGCAGCCAAAGACTCCCTCGCAGACTCCAACGCATAACAGTCTGCTTCCCTCTCACAAGGAGAAAAACACATGACCAGCACTCCCACGCAGCAGCTCTCCGACGCCGGCGTTTCCATCTGGCTCGATGACCTCTCCCGCACCCGCCTGGACTCAGGCACCCTGCAGAAGCTCATCGACGAAAAGAACGTAGTTGGTGTGACCACCAACCCGTCCATCTTCCACGCCGCCATCACCTCAGGCACGGACTACGACGCCACCATCGCAGCGCAGGCCGCGGCCGGCGCCAGCGTCGAAGAGACCATCTTTGAAATCACCACCACTGACGTTGCAGACGCCTGCGATCTCTTTGCACCGGTCGCCGCCGCCACCAACGGCGTGGACGGCCGCGTTTCCATCGAGGTGGACCCCCGCCTTGCCTGGGACACCGCCGGTACCATCGCCGAGGCCAAGCACCTCTACGCCAAGGTCAACAAGGACAACGTCCACATCAAGATCCCCGCAACCCTGGAAGGCCTCGAAGCCATCACGGCTACCTTGGCCGAGGGCATCAGCGTCAACGTGACCCTGATCTTCTCCCTGGAGCGCTACCGCGCGGTCATCAACGCCTTCCAGTCCGGCCTCGAGCAGGCAAAGGACAACGGCCACGATCTCTCCAAGATCCACTCCGTGGCCTCGTTCTTCGTGTCCCGCGTTGACTCGGAGATCGACAAGCGCCTCGACGCCATCGGTACCGACGAAGCCAAGGCCCTCAAGGGCAAGGCAGGCGTCGCCAACGCCCGCTTGGCCTACCAGGTCTACGAAGAGCTCTTCTCCACCGAGCGCTGGGCAGTGCTGGCAGAAGCCGGCGCCCTCCCCCAGCGTCCTCTGTGGGCCTCCACAGGAGTCAAGGATCCGGCCTACCCGGACACCCTCTACGTGACCGAACTCGTGGCCGCCGGCGTTGTCAACACCATGCCGGAAAAGACGCTGGACGCTTCGTTCGACCACGGCGTCGTTACCGGTGACACCATCACTGGCACCTACGACGAGGCAAACGAGACCCTCAATGCACTCGAAGCCCTCGGCGTTTCCTACAACGACGTCGTGACGTTGCTGGAGACCGAAGGCCTCGAGAAGTTCGTAGGCTCTTGGAAGGAACTCCTCGCCGACGTCGAAGGCGCCCTCGCCACCGCACGGAAGGCTTCCTAACCCACTATGAGCACAATCAGCTACGACGCCAGCGGTGCCGCACAGCAGGCCATCGCCAAGCACATTGACGGCCTGGTCGAGGACAGGATCGCCACGCGGATTTTCGCCAAGGACCACACCCTTTGGGGTCCTGACGCGGAGTCAGAGTCCGCGATCCGTCTCGGCTGGGTCGAGGCCGCCACGGTGTCCCAGGCCTTGGTCGGCGACATCCTGGAACTTCGCGACGCTCTTCGCGCCGAAGGAGTTACCCGCATTGTCCTCTGTGGCATGGGCGGGTCTTCGCTGGCTCCGGAGGTCATTGCCGGTACTGCCGGCGTCGAGCTGACTGTGCTGGACAGCACTGACCCTGAACAGGTTGGTGCTGCCCTGGCGGACCGGCTGGCTGAAACGGCCATCGTCGTTTCCTCCAAGTCCGGCTCCACCGTTGAAACCGACTCCCAGCGCCGCGTGTTCGAAAAAGCGTTCAACGACGCCGGAATCGACGCCAAAAGCCGCATCATCATCGTCACGGATCCGGGCTCGCCCCTGGATAAGGCTTCCCGCGAGGCAGGCTACCGTGCGGTGTTCAACGCCGACCCCAACGTCGGTGGCCGTTTCTCGGCACTGACTGCCTTTGGCTTGGTTCCGTGTGGACTTGCCGGTGTGGACATCCAGGCTTTCCTGGATGAGGCAGAGGAAGCGGCGGAGATCCTCAATGAGGACTCCGCTGACAACATCGGCCTGGCGCTGGGCATTGCTTTGGGCGGAACCAGCCCGCTGCGCAACAAGATCATCATTGCCGAAGACGGGTCCGGCATTGTCGGTTTCGCTGATTGGGCCGAACAGCTCATCGCCGAATCCACCGGCAAGTTGGGCACTGGTGTTTTGCCGGTCGTTGCCGGCCCGGATTCTCCTGAAGCCCTGAGCGGGGCCGAGGACGTCCTGGTGGTGCGGCTGGTCAGTGCGGATGACGACGTCGAGCTCCGTGAGAACGAGGTAGCCATTGCCGGTGGACTGGCCTCCCAGATGTTCGCCTGGGAGTTCGCCACCGCCGTGGCGGGTCGTCTGCTGGGCATCAACCCGTTTGACCAGCCCGACGTCGAGGCCGCCAAGGTGGCCGCGCGCGGCTTGCTGGACGCGCGTCCCGAACCCACCCCCGCGGCCTTCACGGACGGCGCTGTGGAAGTACGCGGAGGCGAATGGCTCGGGGACGCCTCAACGGCAAGCGAAGCTGTGCAGGCACTGCTCAGCCAGCTCGGCACGGATGGTTACTTGAGTGTCCAGGCCTACCTGGACCGTATCTCCCACGCACCCCTTGAAGGCATCCGCGATGAACTCGCGGCCGTCAGTGGGCGTCCGGTGACGTTCGGTTGGGGTCCGCGGTTCCTGCACTCCACCGGCCAGTTCCACAAGGGTGGACCGGCCATCGGAGTGTTCCTGCAGGTGACTGCGGCATCCTCCACCGATCTGGAAATCCCTGAGCGGCCCTTCACTTTCGGCCAGCTCATTGCTGCCCAGGCCACGGGCGATGCCCAGGTCCTGGAAGGCCATGGCCGCCCGGTATTGCGCCTGCACCTCACCGAGCGTGCCGCCGGCGTAGCCCAACTCCAGGAAGTCGTCGCTGCGTTGGCCGGCCAGGCCAGCGCACTCGAAAGCTAAGGCACAGAACCAAACATGCCAGAAACTGAAAACGGCAGGAAAAACGCCGGTCTGCGGAATCCTTTGCGGGATCCGCGGGACCGGCGCCTGAACCGCATTGCCGGGCCTTCGTCGTTGGTGTTCTTCGGAGTCACCGGCGACCTCGCCCGTAAGAAGCTCATGCCGGCGGTCTATGACCTCGCCAACCGTGGCCTGTTGCCCCCCAGCTTCGCTTTGGTCGGTTTCGGCCGTCGCGACTGGGATAACGCCGACTTCGCGGCAGAAGTCAAGGAAAACGTCAAGGCCCACGCGCGAACCAAGTTCGACGAAGCGGTCTGGGAACAGCTCGCTTCCGGCATTCGTTTTGTTCAGGGCGAGTTCGACGACGACGACGCTTTTGAGCGCCTCGGAGATGTCCTTGATGAGTTGGATGAGACACGCGGTACCCGGGGGAACCACGGCTTTTACCTGTCCATCCCGCCCAAGGCGTTTGAGCAGGTCTGCCGCCAGCTGTCGAAACACGGCCTGGCGCAGGCGAAGCCGGGGCAGTGGCGCCGTGTGGTCATCGAGAAGCCGTTTGGGCATGATCTTGAGTCGGCCCGTCAGCTGAACGACATCGTGGAATCCGTGTTCCCGGCTGATGCCGTGTTCAGGATCGACCATTACCTGGGCAAGGAGACGGTCCAGAACATCCTGGCGCTGCGCTTCGCCAACCAGTTGTTCGAACCGCTGTGGAACGCCAACTACGTGGACCACGTCCAGATCACCATGGCCGAGGACATCGGCACCGGCGGCCGTGCAGGCTATTACGACGGTGTGGGCGCTGCCCGTGACGTGATCCAGAACCACTTGCTCCAGTTGCTGGCATTGACGGCCATGGAAGAGCCCATCTCCTTCAACGCCGATGACCTGCGCGCGGAGAAGGAAAAGGTCCTGGCCGCGGTCAAGCTCCCCGATGATCTCTCCACGCATTCGGCCCGGGGTCAGTTCACCGGTGGGTGGCAGGGCGGCGAGGAAGTCCTCGGGTACCTGGACGAGGATGGCATCCCCGCCGATTCGAAGACCGAGACGTTCGCGGCGATCCGGGTGGACATCAACACCCGCCGCTGGAATGGTGTGCCGTTCTACCTGCGTGCCGGTAAGCGCCTGGGCCGTCGCGTCACCGAGATCGCCGTGGTGTTCAAGCGTGCACCTAACCTGTTGTTCCGTGATCATGGCGAGGACGACTTTGGCCAGAATGCCGTGGTGATCCGTGTCCAGCCCGATGAGGGCGCGACGATCCGTTTCGGTTCCAAGGTTCCGGGCACGCAGATGGAAGTCCGCGATGTCACCATGGACTTCGGCTACGGCCACTCCTTCACCGAGTCCAGCCCCGAAGCATATGAGCGGCTGATCCTGGATGTACTCTTGGGCGAGCCGCCGCTGTTCCCACGCCATCAGGAAGTGGAACTGTCCTGGAAGATCCTTGATCCGTTCGAGGAATACTGGGCCGGCCTGGATGAACAACCGCAACCCTACGCACCCGGCAGTTGGGGACCGGCCTCGGCCGACGCCCTGTTGGCCCGCGACGGACGAACCTGGAGAAGGCCATGATTGTAGATCTTCCCGATACCACCACCTCCAAGATCTCCAAGAAGATCATGTCCCTGCGCGAACAGGGCGGTGTGATTGCCTTGGGTCGTGTGCTGACCCTCGTGGTGGTGACCAAGTCCGGGCAGGAAGAAGAAGCCATCGAGGCAGCCAATGAAGCCAGCAGGGAACACCCCTGCCGGATCATTGTCCTGGCCGATGCCGGTGTGGAAGGTCCGGACCGCCTTGATGCGCAGATCCGGGTAGGCGGTGACGCCGGCGCGTCCGAAGTCATCGTTCTGCGCGGGCACGGGCATATGGCCCACGAAAGCGAATCCCTCGTGGCCGCCCTTCTCCTGCCGGACGCCCCGATCGTGGCGTGGTGGCCGCACGGCGCCCCGGAAAGCGCCTGCGAGACCTCCATCGGCCGCATCGCCCACCGGCGTATCACCGATTCGGCCAACGAACCCGACCCCCGCCGGGCGTTGGAGAACATCCGGGCAACGTACAAGGCCGGCGACACCGACCTCGCCTGGACCCGACTGACCAACTGGCGCATGCAACTCGCAGCAGTTTTCGACCAAGTCGACAGCGACCCCGTCTCGGCCGTGGCGGTTGAAGGCGCATCGGACTCCCCCAGCACCTTGTTGCTGGCAGCCTGGCTGAGCCTGGCGCTGGAGGCGCCCGTGACGATTGTGGCGGACCCCGCAGGTACCGGCATTCGGCGGGTCCGGCTGACCCGAGCAAGCGGCGACGTCCAGCTTTTCCGTCCCGGACTGTCTGTGGCGGAACTGACCCAGCCCGGACAGCCGGCACAGCGTATCACCCTCCCCCGGCGCAGTCTTAAAGATTGCCTCGCCGAAGAACTCCGACGGCTTGACCCCGACGAAGTCTTCGGAGAAGTGATTACGATGGGACTGCCACTTACCAGCCAGAGGAGAGTCCAGACAAGTGCACGCTGAGCCAAGAGTTAGCATCCATCCCGACTCCAAGGTGTTGATGGCCGCCATCGCGGCACGCCTCATTACCAAGCTTGTGGATGTCCAGGACAAGCATGGCGAGGCCACGGTGGTCCTGACCGGCGGCACCGTCGGTATCGGAACGCTGAAGGCTGTGGCCGATTCAGCTGCAGCACCGGCCGTCGACTGGTCGAAAGTTAACTTTTGGTGGGGTGATGAGCGCTTTGTTGCCGCTGACAGCGATGACAGGAATACCCGTCAAGCGCATCACGCCCTGCTGGCCCACCTGGCCGTAGATCCTGCCAGGATCCACGAGCCTGGCTCGACGGACCAGTTTGCCACGGCTGACGAAGCCGCCACTGCCTACGCCGAGGAACTCAAAGCAGCGGCCGAAGCCGAGCACGCAGCTGACATGTCTGATAACCGCGCCGATGAGCCTGGCATCCTGCCGCGCTTCGATGTCCTGCTTCTTGGCGTAGGCCCGGACGCCCACGTGGCGTCGCTGTTCCCCGAGCAGGCCGGCATCCGGGAGAAGAAACGCACGGTGGTGGGCGTCGAGAATTCGCCCAAGCCGCCGTCGTCGCGCGTCTCTTTGACGCTGCCCGCCATCAACACCGCCCAGGAGATCTGGATGGTTGTTGCCGGCGAGGACAAGGCAGGAGCTGTTGGCCTGGCCTTGGCGGGCGCCAACCCGGTCCAGGTGCCCGCAGCCGGCCCCGTTGGCCGTGCGCGGACCCTGTGGCTTATCGACGAGAACGCAGCGTCACGCGTCCCCCAGCAGTTGGTCCGGAAGGACCCCGCGGGCGCGTAGCCGCTCCAACGCTCCAGCCAGGACAATTTCTGCGTCTTGGCTGGAGCGTCTCTCTTTAACGTAATCGAGGTGCGATTTGAAGAGCTCATCCCCCGGCCTGGCCGAGGCTGGATTGCCGGGATCCCGTGAGGCAGGGAGACCGCATTTGGGGCAGTCCCAGTTCCTGGGTATTTGATCGTCCGGCAGCTTAAGGAAAACAAGCCGCGTTTCGTGTCCTTTGGCGCACCAATAGGGAACCCGAATTCGCGGCAGCTGCACTCCCTCGCCATGGTCGCTTTGGTTTCTCGGAGTAGAACCTTGGGCCACGCCTACGCGGGTGCCCCGATATCCTGGCGTGCCATGAACCATTTTCGAACCCCTAGCGACTCGGTGGTCGGCCGTCACGGCCTGCGGGCCTTTCGGCCAACACGGTCATTCTAATGCGAAGGGCTCGAGGACGGCACCAGGGATGGGTAGCTGACAAAAAGAGGAGTGGTCCCTGGCAGGAACCACTCCTCTTGTGACAGATCAGTTGCGGTGGTGACTAAGAGTCGCCACCTGAGGTGAAGCGCATGATCAGGCCAAGGCCGATGATGACAGCTCCCCATGTAATACCGAGAATGATGGTGAAGCGATTCAGGTTGCGCTCGGCTACACCGGACGAACTCAATCCGGAGCTCATTCCGCCACCGAACATGTCGGACAAACCGCCGCCACGTCCCTTGTGCAAGAGGATGAGCAGCGTCAGCAGAAGACTGGTGATTCCCAGCAAGATCTGCAGAATGACTTGAAGAACGTCCACGACGGCCTTTCGAAGAAGCGGAAAACGGGAGCCGGACTAGTCCGTGACGAGGTGGCTCTCGAACCTGACAATGTTAGCAAACTCAGCGGGGTCCAGGCTTGCGCCACCCACAAGCAATCCGTCAACATCATTTTCGGCCATGATGGCCGCTGCATTGTTGGCCTTGACGGAACCGCCGTAAAGCAGGCGGGTCTTTGCTGCGACGGTTTCGTCGAAGAGTTCGGCAAGTTCGGCTCGGATGGCTGCGCACATTTCCTGAGCATCCTCCGGACCGGCAACTTCACCCGTGCCGATGGCCCAGACGGGCTCGTAGGCAACCACGAGTTCCGCAGCCTGCTCAGCAGTGAGTCCCTCAACACCGGCGCGCAGCTGGGTGAGAGTGTGCTCCACATGCGTTCCTGCCTGGCGGATCTCAAGGCCTTCGCCGACGCAGAGTACAGGGGTGACACCATGGCGGAATCCGGCTTTGACCTTGGCGTTCAGGACGTCGTCGGACTCGTTGTGGATGGTGCGGCGCTCACTGTGGCCCACCAGGACGTAAGCGCAGCCCAGCTTGCTGAGGAACTGACCGGAGATGTCACCGGTGTAGGCTCCGGAGTCGAACTGCGAGAGGTCCTGGCCACCGTAGACGACCTCAAGGTCGTCACCCTGGACCAGCGTCTGGACGCCACGGAGGTCCGTGAACGGCGGGAAGACAGCGACCTCGGCACGGTTGTAGTCGTGCTTGGCGTCGGACAGCGTCCAAGCGAGCTTCTGCAGCAGGGTGATGCCCTGGACATGGTCCATGTTCATCTTCCAGTTGCCGGCGATGAAGGGCTTGCGGACAAAGTTGCCGTTGGCAGAGGTAGTCACATGAACTCCAAAGAATGCGTTGAAATATGGAACGGCCGGCAGGACGCCGTGGCGCCCTGCCGGCCGGATTGTACTTAGCGGTCCAGAACGCTCAGGCCGGGAAGTTCCTTGCCTTCAAGGTATTCCAGGCTTGCGCCACCACCAGTGGAGATGTGTCCGAACTGCGAGTCCTCGAACCCAAGGGTCCGAACGGCTGCGGCGGAATCGCCACCCCCCACCACTGTGAAGGCGACCGTGTCCGTCAGCGCCTGGGCAATAGCCCGTGTGCCGCTGGAGAAGGCTTCGAATTCGAAGACACCCATGGGGCCGTTCCAGAAGACGGTCTTGGCGCCTTCGATCTGGGCTGCGAACGCGGACGCGGATTCCGGTCCGATGTCCAGGCCGATGCCGGAAGCACCGAAAGCGCTGTCCTCGATGGCGTCCGCCCTGACGACCTCGTGGTCTGCGTCAGCTGCAAAGCGGCTGGCCACCACTACGTCGGTGGGGATCACGAAGGAGGTACCAGCAGCAGAAGCGCGCTGGAGGTAGTCCTGGACTACGGGAATCTGGTCCTCCTCGAGAAGGCTGCCCGCAACCTTATGGCCCGCTGCGGCCAGGAAGGTGAAGAGCATGCCGCCGCCAACAAGGATGGTGTCCGCCTTGCCCAGGAGGTTCTCGATCACTGCCAACTTGTCCGAGACCTTGGATCCACCAAGAACCACGACATATGGGCGCTGTGTGTCCGTGGTGAGCTTCCGGAGAACCTCTACCTCGGTGTGGACGAGGTCGCCCAAGTAGGACGGCAACCGGGTGGCCACGTCATAAACGCTGGCGTGCTTGCGGTGGACCGCACCAAAAGCATCGTCCACGAACGCGCCGTTGCTTCCCGTGAGGGCAACCAGCTCGTCGGCAAATGCGCCGCGCTGGGCGTCGTCCTTGCTGGTTTCGCGGGCATCGAAGCGGACGTTCTCCAGGATGAGTACGTCACCGTCGTTGAGGCCGGATGAGAGCTCCTTGGCGGAGTCCCCCACAGTGTCTGCGGCAAGCTGTACAGGGAAGTCCGCCAGTTCAGCAAGGCGGGCTGCAGCGGGCTTCAGGGAGAACTTGTCTTCAGGAACGCCCTTGGGGCGTCCCAGGTGTGCAGTAACGAGCACACGGGCACCGGCGTCCGAGAGCTTCTTGAGGACCGGAAGCGAGGCCTTGATGCGGCCGTCGTCGGTCACTGTAGAGCCGTCGAGCGGCACATTCAGGTCACTTCTGACCAGAATGTACCGCCCGCGGACACCTTCAGCGATGAGTTCGTTGAGGGTGTGAGATGTCATGTGTCTACCCTAGCCCAGCTTGGATGCGACGAGCTCCGTGAGGTCTACGAGGCGGTTGGAGTAACCCCACTCGTTGTCATACCAGGAAACAACCTTGACCTGGTTGCCGATGACCTTGGTGAGGCCGGAGTCGAAGATGGAAGAAGCCGGGTCCCCGACGATGTCCGAGGACACGATGGGAGCATCGGTGTAGCTAAGGATGCCGGCGAACTGCTCGGACTCGGCGGCAGCCTTGACGGCTGCGTTGACTTCTTCAACCGTTACTTCGCGGGAGACGGTGACCGTGAGGTCCGTAGCGGAACCCGTGGGGACCGGAACGCGGATGGCGTAGCCGTCCAGCTTGCCCTTGAGCTCCGGGAGCACCAGGCCGATGGCCTTGGCTGCACCGGTGGATGTCGGAACCATGTTGATGGCAGCGGCACGGGCGCGGCGGAGATCGCCGTGCGGTCCGTCCTGCAGGTTCTGGTCGGCCGTGTAGGCGTGGACCGTGGTCATGAGGCCACGCTCGATGCCGAAGGCGTCGTTCACTACCTTGGCCAGCGGGCCGAGGCAGTTGGTGGTGCAGGAGGCGTTGGAAATGATGTTGTGCGCTGCGGGATCGTAGAGCTCGTGGTTGACGCCCATGACGATGGTGATGTCTTCGTCGCTGGCGGGTGCCGAGATCAGGACCTTCTTGGCGCCGGCATCAAGGTGCTTCTGGGCTGCTGCGGCCTTGGTGAAGAAGCCGGTGGACTCGATGACGATGTCAACACCCAATTCGCCCCAAGGAAGGTTGGCGGGATCGCGCTCAGCCAGGACCTTGATGGACTTGCCGTCGACTACCAGGTTTCCATCGACAACTTCCACGGTCTGGGCGAGGCGTCCACCGACGGAGTCGTACTTCAGGAGGTGGGCGAGGGTTTCGGGGCTGGTGAGGTCGTTGACTGCGACGATCTCAAGGTCTGCGCCCTGGGCCAGTGCTGCACGGAAGTAGTTACGGCCGATGCGGCCGAAGCCGTTGATACCAATACGGGTGGTCACTATGTGTCAATCTCCTTGGTGCTCTTGCAAGCACGCCTAGTGAGTCGGATTTATTATTTCCAACTAACAGACCCCGCACGTCTTTGGGCAGAGGTGATTATCAGATCGGAGGGCGACCAGCCACGTTGCTGAAGGCTAACCGCCTTCCGTGATCCATCTTACGTTTAACTAAGCCTGCCCCCGCAACTGCGGAGGCAGGCTTTCCAGCATTTGGCCCCAATTCACGCAAAAAGTGACTTTTGTTACATCGGCGTGAACCGGGGCTCACCAACTAAAGGACGATGAGCCCCGTGGCGTTGGCGCGCGCGGCTTCGAAACGCTTGGCAACGTCCGCCCAGTTGACGATGTTCCAGAAGGCCTTGACGTAGTCAGCCTTGACGTTGACGTAGTCCAAGTAGAAAGCGTGCTCCCACATGTCCAGCATCAGCAGCGGCGTGGTGCCGACTGCAACGTTGCCCTGCTGATCGTAGAGCTGCTCGATGAGCAGGTTGCCGCCGATGGGCTCGTACGCCAGGAAAGCCCAGCCGGAACCCTGCAAACCAAGTGCGGCAGCGCTGAACTGTGCACGGAAAGCGTCGAACGAACCAAAAGCGTCGTCGATGGCTGCTGCGAGCTCACCTTCGGGCTTGTCGCCGCCGTCCGGGGAAATGTTGTTCCAGAAAACGGAGTGGTTGATGTGTCCGCCGGTGTGGAACGCGAGGTCCTTGGAGAGACGGTTGATGTTGGCGAAATCATTGTTTTCGCGCGCTTCGGCCAGCTGCTTGAGGGCGTTGTTGGCGCCGGCAACGTAAGCGGCATGGTGCTTGCTGTGGTGCAGCTCCATGATCTTTGCCGAAATGTGCGGCTCGAGTGCTGCGTAGTCGTAGCCGAGCTCGGGCAGAACGTACTCTGTCACGAAATCCTCCAATGTAATGGACTGACGTCCGGGTTGGTAACTCTCGTTATGTCATCCGGCCAGCATGCCGGCCGGAAATCCTTGGCGAAGAAGCTTGGCTGTCGCCTCCATCGGGAACAACCCCGGGTGGCCTCGCAGTATTTCCTCCACGCATTTTCGATTCTATGGGTGCGGACTACTCGTCCATCATTTCCGGAGTCACATTTGCCTCAGTACCCGGGATACCCAGGTCGAGGGCACGCTTATCCGCCATGGCAAGGAGACGGCGGATGCGGCCCGCGATGGCGTCCTTGGTCATGGGTGGATCCGCAAGGCGTCCGAGTTCATCCAGGCTTGCCTGCTTGTGGGCCACACGGAGCTCCCCGGCGTACTTGAGGTGATCCGGTACGTCGTCTCCCAGGATTTCCAGGGCACGGTCCACCCTGGCACCCGCTGCCACTGCTGCTTGGGCGGAGCGGCGCAGGTTGGCGTCGTCAAAGTTGGCAAGCCTGTTGGCCGTAGCCCGGACTTCCTTGCGCATGCGCCGCTCTTCCCAGACCATCAGGGCGTCATGGGCTCCCATCCGGGTCAGGAGGGCAGCAATGGTGTCTCCGTCACGGATGACCACGCGGTCCACTCCACGCACCTCACGGGCCTTTGCCTGGATGCCGAGCCGGCGGGCAGCTCCTACGAGCGCCAGTGCGGATTCGGGGCCGGGGCAAGTTACTTCCAGCGAGGAGGAACGCCCCGGTTCGGTGAGCGAACCATGGGCAAGGAACGCTCCCCGCCAGACTGCCTCAGCGTCTGCAGCCGAGCCGTTGACTACCACCGAGGGCAACCCCCGCACTGGGCGTCCGCGTCCATCCAGCAGGCCCGTCTGGCGGGCGAGGGCCTCGCCATCCCGGACCACACGGACAACGTAGCGGCTCCCCCGGCGCAGGCCGCCTCCGGAAACGACGATGATTTCGCTCTGGTGGCCGTACACATCCGCGATCGCTGCCCGGAGGCGGCGTGCAGTGGAAGCGAGGTCGACTTCAGCCTCGATGACGATCCTGCCCGAAATGATGTGCAGGCCGCCCGCGAAGCGCAGCATTGCCGAAACTTCAGCCTTGCGGACTGAAGATTTTTTGATGTCCAGCCGGGACAGTTCGTCCTTGACCGACGCAGTAAGTGCCATCGCGTATTCCTAACTGTTCCCGAAAATATCGTGGTACGCCGCTGCCAGCAGCAGTGGATCATGGACGGGGCGGCGCCTCGACGCCCCTACTCTACCCAACACCACTTCAGCCCCGATCATCCCCGCGGCCTTCTCGAAGGCTTTGAGATCCTGGATTGCAGCAGGATCCGCAAGGACCACATCCACGCTGAACTCAGGTGCATAGCGGCGCAGGACGTCGAGATGATCCGCGGCTGTCATGCCCGAGGTTTCCTTCGTTTCGACGTCAAGGTTCATGGTGAGGCAGCGTTTCGCAGCGGTGTCGCCCAGGGCTTGGCGCAGCTCAGGCAACAGCAGATGCGGCAGGACCGAGGTGTACCAGGAGCCGGGTCCGAGAATGACCCAGTCCGCCAGTTCGATGGCCGTCAGGGCTTCTGTGCAGGCAGGAGCATCCTCAGGCAACAGCCTGACGTCTTCAAGCTTGCCCGCCACAGCGCATTTGGCCTGGCCCCGGACCGTACGCAGTTCCTGGCCGCCCCCCGGAAGGTCAAGGTGGGCCTGGCCCTCAATGGTGAGGGGAACGCTGGACATGGGCAGAACCTGGCCCCTGGCTCCCAGCAGGGCGCCGGCCCATTTCAGGCCGGCAACTGTATCTCCCAAGAGCTCCCACAGGGTCACGATCAACAGATTGCCCATGGCGTGATGGTCCAGTGAGCCGCCCTTGGCGGATCCGGCGTTGAAACGGTGCTGCATGACGTCACGCCACGTCCGGCCCCAGTCGGTGTCGTCGCACAGAGCGCTGAGCGCCATCCGCAGGTCACCGGGCGGAAGGACACCGTACTCTTCGCGGAGACGCCCGGATGAGCCGCCGTCGTCCGCTACTGTAACGATTGCCGTCAGCTCGGAGGTGAGCAAGCGCAGGGCCGACAGCGACGCCGCCAGGCCGTGGCCGCCACCCAGGGCAACCACTGACGGACTCTTCTTCTGCTGGCTGCCGGGGACGCCTTTGGGCGGAATCAGGGGCAGCGGGCCGGTGAGGACGCCCACTACTCGCGTCCCAGGTCTCGGTGGGTGGTGGTGACGGTGACACGGGGATACTGCGCCAAACGCTTGGAAAGTTCGACGGCGACGGCCACCGAACGGTGTTTGCCTCCCGTGCAGCCGACGGCCAACGTGGCGTAGTGCTTGTTCTCCTGGCGGTAGCCGTCCAGGACCGGTTCCAAGGCCTGGACATACCTGTCCACGAACTCGTGCACGCCATCGGCAGCGAGCACGTAGTCGCTGACGTCCTCATCCAGGCCCGTGTGGGGCCTGAGTTTGGGAACCCAATGCGGGTTGGGAATGAAGCGGGCATCGGCCACAAAGTTGGCATCCACGGGCAGGCCGTACTTGAACCCAAAGCTCATGACGTTAAGGCGCAGGGTCACCGGGCCTGTGTCGCTGAACAGTTCGGTGATGGCTGTTGCCAGGCCGTGGACATTGAAGTCGGACGTGTCCAGCACGACGTCGGCATGCTCGCGCAGTTCCCGCAGGACCTCGCGTTCGATCCCGATGCCGTCGAGGATCCTGCCGCCGCCCTGCAGGGGATGCGGTCGGCGTCCTTGCTCAAAACGTCGGACCAGGACGTCGTCATTGGCATCCAGGAAGAGAACCCGGAAGGTGATGCCGCTGGCGCTCAGGGCACCCAGCGCCGTCTGGATGTCGGTGAAGAGGTCCTTGCTGCGGACATCCACCACAACTGCCAGCTTGGGAATGGATTTGGGAGCATGCGAGACAATTTCGGCCAGGGTTCCCAGCATCTGCGGCGGGAGGTTGTCCACCACATACCAGCCGTGGTCCTCCAAGGCATCCGAGGCCGTACTGCGTCCTGCCCCGGACATGCCGGTGACTACCAGCAGTTCCGCCTCCGGGGGCTTGACGGGCGTGAGGCCGTCCTGCTCCGTTCCGGACCCTGCCGTTGCCTCATCCATGAGTTGTTCCCCGTTTCGTCCGAAGTGGTGTTTACAGCCTGAGGTGCGCCAGGTTGGTCAACGCACCCTCGTCATGTTCAAGCGCCGGTGACCGCAGATGCGGCCATCGGCCAAGTTCTAACCCTAGCTAAGATTCAAGGATTTCGCCGGTGGTCATGTTGATCGCCGGGACTGCCACCGAGGAGTCATCCGTGGAACCCAGGTGTTGAACCACGGCGGCTGCCAGCGCAGGACCAATGCCTTTGGCTGAGGTGAGCTCTTCGACGGAAGCCGCTTTGATCTTTTTAAGCGAGCCGAAGTGCGCCACCAAGGCCTTGCGCTTGGCTTCACCCAGGCCTGGCACGCCGTCCAGGACGGAGACGGTCATGGCCTTACCGCGCTTTTGCCGATGGAAAGTGATGGCGAAGCGGTGGGCTTCATCACGGATCCGTTGAAGCAGGTACAGCCCCTGCGATGTCCTCGGCAGGATGACCGGGAAGTCGTCGTCGGGCAGCCAGACTTCTTCCAGGCGCTTGGCAAGGCCCACCACGTAGACGTCGTCGATGCCCAGCTCCGCCAACGCACGCTTGGCAGCGTTGACCTGCGGCTGGCCACCATCCACCACCACCAGATTGGGTGGGTAGGCGAACTTGGCCTTGGGGGCCGGCATGGTGGGGTCCGACGGCGGGGCGTCGGCGGCGCTTTTGCCCCCCGCACGCGTTGGGTTGACGATCTCACCGGACACCACGGGGACCTGGGCAGCTTTGTCCGTCAGGTAGTGCCGGAACCGCCGGGTCAGGACGTCGTGCATGGCGGCGGTGTCGTCGGCGGCCGCTGCACCCGTGATGGAGAACTTGCGGTAGTCGGCCTTCTTCGGCAGGCCGTCCTCCACCACCACCATGGAGGCCACCACGTTGGTGCCCTGCACATGCGAGATATCGAAGCACTCGATCCGCAGCAAAGGAACGGGGATGTCCAGGGCTTCCTGCAATTCCTGAAGTGCCACGGAACGGACAGTGATGTCACCGGCCCTCCGGGTTTTGTGCAGCTTGAGGGCATGCTCCGCGTTCTCCCGCACCGTGGACATCAGGGCGGCTTTGTCACCACGCTGCGGCACCCGGATGTCCACCTTGGCGCCACGCAGCCCGCCGAGCCATTCGGTGAGGTCGGCATGGTTGCTGGGCGTCTCCGGCACCAGGACTTCCCGTGGAATCCGGCCCTGGACCTCGCTGTCCTCACCGTAGACCTGCTGCAGCAAATGTTCTATCAACTCAGGTGTGGTGGCGTCTTCGACCTTCTCGACAACCCAGCCGCGCTGACCGCGGACCCGGCCGCCGCGGACGTGGAAGACCTGCACGGAAGCCTCCAATTCGTCGTCGTGGAGGGCGAAAACGTCAGCATCGGTATCTTCTGCAAGAACCACGGCATTACGCTCAAAGACTTTCCGCAGCGCGATGATGTCGTCCCTGAGCCCGGCAGCCCGCTCATAGTCGAGTTCGGCGACGGCCGCGGCCATGTCCTTTTCCAGGCGGCCGATGAAGCGCTTGGCTTCGCCCCCCATGAAGGAACAAAAATCTTCCGCGAGGTCGCGGTGTTCCTCTGGAGTGACGCGGCCGACGCACGGTGCCGAGCATTTGTCGATGTAGCCGAGCAGGCAAGGACGCCCGCTGGATTCCGCGCGCTTGAAGACCCCGGCGCTGCAGCTGCGGACCGGGAACACCCTCAGCAGGGTATCCATCGTGTCGCGGATGGCACCCGCGGTGTAGGGGCCGAAGTACCTGGTGCCCTTCCTGCGTTCGCCACGCATGACCTGCACCCGGGGATACTTCTCCCCCATGGTGACGGCAAGGTAGGGATAGGTTTTGTCGTCGCGGAAAACTACGTTGAAGCGCGGCTTGAACTCTTTGATCCACGTGTATTCCAGCTGCAGCGATTCCAACTCGCTGCCCACCACGGTCCATTCGACGCTGCTGGCCGCATGCACCATGGCATGGGTCTTGGGAAGAAGCCCTGCCGGGTTGGCGAAGTAGGAATTGAGCCTGGACCTGAGGTTCTTTGCCTTGCCCACGTAGATGACCCGGCCATGGGGGTCGCGGAATCGATAGACGCCCGGGGTGGTGGGAATCTCACCTGTTTGGGGCCGGTAACTTGCTGGATCTGCCACGTTTCCAGTCTAGTGAACCGGAACGACAGTCATTGCCACGCCATCGCGGCTGCAGCTCCCGTTAGTCGACGGATTTGCTCTGGTTATAGCTTGCAGAACGTTCCTGGCCGCTGAGTACGGCGATCGCGTCCATGATTTTGTCGGTGACTTCACGCCGTGCCGGAAGTGAGTGGTCCGGCCCGGTCTTCTCGAAGTAGAGCGGCTCGCCAACCTTCATGGTGAAGTGCTGCGGCCTTACTGCGTTTTTGTCGGCCGGTTGCAGCTTTTCGGTTCCGATCAGGCCCACGGGAATGACCGGCGCGCCCGTGGTCAGCGCAAGCCACCCTACGCCCGTGCGTCCACGGTAGAGGATGCCATCACGGGACCTGGTGCCTTCGGGGTAGATGCCGATGCCCTTGCCGGACTCGAGGATGTCCAGCAAGGTCTTAAGCGCCTGCACGCTGGCAGCCTGCTCACCGCGCTCCACCGGAATGGATCCCACGGCTTCGAAGAAAGACTTCATGACAGCGCCTTTGACGCCCTTGGTGGTGAAGTACTCGGCCTTGGCAAAGAAAGCCACCGGACGCGGCATCAGGGCCTGGACGATCACGCTGTCGAGGAAGGAAAGGTGGTTGGGCGCCACAATGAAGGGCCCCTCTTTGGGAACGTTCTCCAACCCAATGACTGTAGGCCGGCACGTGGAGGAAATCAGTCCACGGGTAGTCCACCGGATCGCATCAAAGACTGCCATCGTTTTGTACCTCGCTCAGGGCTGCCGCACGGACAGCGTCAAGTTCTTCAATTTTGATCCGCAACTCTGCTGCGGTTTGCACCACGGCCACAGCGCCGGCTTCTTCGAGTTCTCCGTCCGGGGCGAATCCCCAGGCCACTCCGATGCAATCCAGGCCATTCGCCATGGCCCCCGCAACGTCCTGATGCCTGTCTCCCACCATGACTGCCGGCTGCGAATGCAGGTCAGCCAAGGCAGCCCCGACAATTTCGACTTTGCCGGACGCCGTGTTGGCTTCCAGGGACTCGTTATCCGCAGCCCCGCGGATGGAGACGAAGAAATCGGCGATGTTGTGGTGCTCCAGGACAAGCCTCGCTATGGACTGCGGCTTCTGCGTAGCAACTGCTACAGCCCTGCCTGATTCAGAAAAGTATTCGAGGAGTTCGAAGATCCCGGGGTAGAGCTTGCTCTGCCCGATTCCCGTCTCCTTGTAATGGCGCCGGTAACGCTCAATGGTTTCATTCACCAGGGTTTCCGGGACATTGGCCAAATGCAGCAGGGAATCGCTGAGTTTGGGACCCACCATGGAATTCAGCACGGCCTGCTCCGGAACGGGAAGGTTCAATTCACGGAGGGCCGCAGAGATTCCTCCCGTGATACCGCCGGCTGGATCGACAAGGGTGCCGTCCAGATCGAATATTACGGGCACCGTTGTTTGAGTCACCGGGTTAGTTTCTCACGAGTAGCGGCATGCCTGAAACTCGCATGCCGCTACCGGAATACTTCTGGCGACTATCCGAGAATCTCGGCCAGGAAGGTGGCCGTGTGGCTGTCCGTTGATTTTGCCACCTGTTCAGGCGTTCCCGTAGCAACAATCTTTCCGCCACCCGAGCCACCGTTGGGGCCAAGGTCCACAATCCAGTCCGCGGACTTGATGACGTCCAGGTTGTGCTCAATGGTGATGACCGTGTTGCCCTTGTCCACCAAGCCCTGAAGCACCATGAGGAGCTTCCGGATGTCCTCGAAGTGCAGGCCCGTGGTGGGTTCGTCCAGGACATAGATGCTGCGACCATTGGAGCGCTTTTGCAGCTCTGCGGCAAGCTTCACGCGCTGGGCCTCCCCACCGGACAGTGTGGTTGCGGGCTGTCCCAGACGGACGTAGCCAAGGCCCACGTCCACCAGGGTATTCAAGTGGCGTGCGATCGGGGTGAACGCAGCGAAGAACTCCGCACCCTCCTCAATGGGCATATTGAGGACATCGGCAATGGTCTTGCCCTTGTAGTGGACTTCAAGGGTTTCCCGGTTGTACCGGGCGCCATGGCAGACCTCGCAAGGAACGTAGACGTCCGGCAGGAAGTTCATCTCGATCTTCAAGGTGCCGTCGCCTGAACAGGCCTCGCAGCGGCCGCCCTTGACGTTGAAAGAGAACCGCCCGGGCTGATAACCACGAACCTTGGCTTCGGTGGTCTCGGCGAAGAGCTTGCGGATGTTGTCGAACACCCCGGTGTATGTTGCAGGGTTGGAGCGTGGAGTACGTCCGATGGGGCTTTGATCGACGTGCACCACCTTATCCAGGTGTTCCAGTCCGGCTACCGTCCGGTGCCGTCCCGCCACTTGCTTGGCACCGTTGAGCTTGTTGGCCAAGACCTTGTAGAGGATCTCATTGACCAACGTTGACTTACCGGAACCGCTGACGCCGGTCACCGCAGTAAAGAGCCCCAGCGGGAACGTGGCATCGACGTTGTTGAGGTTGTTCTCACGGGCACCCACAACCTTCAGCTCGCGCTTTTTGTCGTACTTACGGCGTTTGGTGGGAATGTCGATCTTCCGGCGACCCGACAGGTAGGCACCCGTCAGGGAGTCCGTGTTCTCCAGCAGTTCCTTGTAGGTGCCTGAGTGCACCACCTGGCCGCCGTGCTCACCGGCGCCTGGTCCGATGTCCACCACCCAGTCAGCCTCCTGGATGGTGTCTTCGTCATGCTCCACAACTATCAGCGTGTTGCCGAGGTCCCGGAGGCGGGTGAGGGTCTCGATGAGTCGCCGGTTGTCACGCTGGTGGAGGCCGATGGATGGCTCGTCAAGGACATAGAGGACACCCACCAGGCCGGAGCCGATCTGGGTTGCAAGCCGGATGCGCTGGGCTTCTCCACCGGACAGGGTTCCCGAGGGACGCTCGAGGTTGAGGTATTCCAACCCCACATCCAGCAGGAAGGTCAGGCGGGCCTGGATCTCCTTCAGCACCTGGTTGGCGATTTGGGCTTCCCGGCTGGTGAGGGTCAGGCTCCCCAGGAACTCGGCGCACTCACGCATCGGCAAGGCCGCGACTGCGGCGATCGACTTGCCGTTGATGAGCACGGACAACGACGCCGGGTTGAGGCGCGCACCGTTGCACTCGGGGCACGGAATCTGGCGCATGTACTCTTCGTACCGGTCGCGGGCCCACTCAGAGTCGGTCTCCCCGTGCTTGCGGTGGACGTACTGAATGGCTCCTTCGAAGCCCGTGCTGTATTTGCGTTCACGGCCAAAACGGTTCTTGTACTGGACAACAACCTTGTGGTCCTTGCCATGCAGTACCGTGTTCCGGACTTCCTTGGAAAGCTTCTCCCAAGGTGTCTTCATGGAGAAATCGAGTTCATGGGCCAGACCCTCAAGGAGGCGGTTCCAGTACTCCGTGGTTGCCGTTCCCAGGGACCATGGGGCAATGGCGCCTTCGCCCAAAGAGAGCTCAGGATTGGGGATGATGAGTTCCTCGTCCACTTCAAGCTTGGTTCCGATGCCGCTGCAGGCTGAGCAGGCGCCAAAGGGGTTGTTGAAGGAGAACGAGCGAGGCTCAATCTCATCGATGGCCAAAGGGTGCTCGTTGGGGCAGGCAAGATTCTCGGAGAAAGCCCGGATACGACCGGGATCCGAGGCCTCGAGATCCACGAATTCCACCAGGACGCGGCCCTCGGCCAAGCCAAGAGCGGTTTCCACGGAATCCGTGAGCCGCTGGCTGATGTCTTCCTTGACCACCAAGCGGTCAACCACCACTTCGATGGTGTGCTTGAACTGCTTCCCCAGCTTGGGCGGATCGCTCAGTTGGACCAGCTCACCGTCAACGCGTGCGCGCGAATAACCCTTGGCTGTCAGCTCTTTGAACAGGTCAACGAACTCGCCCTTGCGCCCGCGGACCACCGGGGCGAGGACTTGGAAACGTGTGCCCGCCTCAAGCTCCAGAAGCTGGTCAACGATCTGCTGCGGCGTCTGGCGCGCGATGGGTTCGCCACAGACAGGGCAGTGCGGGCGGCCAACTCGGGCCCACAGCAACCGCATGTAGTCATAGATCTCGGTGATGGTACCCACCGTGGAGCGGGGGTTCTTGCTGGTGGATTTCTGGTCGATGGACACCGCGGGCGACAAGCCCTCGATGAAGTCGACATCAGGCTTATCCACCTGGCCAAGGAACTGGCGGGCGTACGCGGACAGCGATTCAACGTACCGGCGCTGCCCTTCGGCGAAGATGGTGTCGAAAGCCAACGATGATTTTCCGGAACCCGAGAGCCCCGTGAACACGATCATGGCATCGCGCGGAAGGTCGAGGTCCACGTTGCGCAGGTTATGCTCCCGGGCACCCTTGACCACCAGCCGCGAGAGGTCGGGCCTCGCGGGTTTGGTGTCAGGAACGACAGGAATGCTGTTCGGGGATTCGATGGCGGTATCTTCAGCTAAGGCTTTGGGCACTTACCAATGCTAATCGAAAACTTCTTCGAATTTCCATGTCGTGCCTCACATGCTACCGATCGGTATCAATCCGCGTCGTAAGCTGCGGCAAGAAGCTGGACTGCCTCGGCGAAAGATGCGCCCTGTGCCTTCGCAGCGGCCGCATACTCCCCCGCCACTTCGGCCAGGGCTCCCCAACGATCATCCCGTGCACAGACCACGGTGCCATTCCGGCCGCGGGTTGCCACGACACCCGCTGCTTCCAGTTCCTTGTAGGCCCGGGCGACGGTGTGCGGTGCCACGTCCAGAACGCCTGCCAGGTTGCGCACGGGCGGCAGCTTCGCTCCCACCGCCAGGACTCCCGAGTCAGCGAGTTCGATGATGCGCAACCTCAACTGCTCAAAGAGGGCGACGGCGCTGGCGGTGTTGGGGCGCCAGCTCCCCGGGAAGTCGCCTGAGGGAGTCACGAGGACCTCCGCCCGGGTGCCGGAAGGAGGCGGGGCATCTGGTGTTCGAAGCGTCCTTGGTCCATGCCGAGAATTAGACCAGCGACGACGGCACTGGACAAGCCATGACGACACGCGCATCTCCATCCATGACCAGGCGGATCACCATGCAGCTCACGGCGCAGGAAGATCGCTGCCTTCCCGCACGGGGAATCCAGCAGCATCATGTGTTCTTCCTTGCCACGGCAAAGATGCGCCGGAACGGGTAGACGGTTCCATGGCTTGTGGCGGGATAGGCCTCGCGCAGCATCGAGGCGTACTCAGCTTCGAAGTCGGCAGCTTCTTCCCCGGACAGGGCGGCCAACACGGGACGGAGCCCCGTGCCGCGGACCCATTGCAGGACCGGGTCACTGCCCGGCAGTACCTGCTGGTAGGTGGTTTCCCAAGCGTCAGCCGAGCAACCGGCGTCGAGCATTATTCCCAAGTAGTCCGCCGGGCTCCCCACGGCCCCGTCATGTCGGAGAACGCCGCCCAGCCGGGCCGACCACTGGGGCGATTCCGCGAGTTGCCGCATCAGAGTGTGGGAGGGAGAGGTGAAATTTCCGGGAACCTGCAGGGCAAACCACGCGCCGGGCTTCAGTGCGCGCAGCCACCCGGCCAGCATTTCCTGATGGCCTGGGACCCATTGAAGGGCTGCATTGCTCACAACTACATCGGTATCGGCGGAGGGCGACCAGTCCGCGATGTCGCCCTGTGTAAATTCCAGATGATTGAACTGCTGCGTGAGCGCGCCCGCTTTGCGGAGCATTTCCTCCGAAGAGTCGACGCCCACAACACGGGCCCCTGGCCAGCGTTCGGTGAGCGTAGCAGTCAGGTTTCCGGGGCCACAGCCAAGGTCCACTATCGTGCCGGGCTCACTGGACTGGACCCTCGCTACGAGGTCGTGGAAAGGACGGTCCCTATGGTTTCCGAATTCCACATACTTGGACGGATCCCACTTCATCAAAGCCTCCTCGCATTTGCCACCATTGCTGGGCCGAGCCTAAACCTTACGGGCACTAAGCTGGAAACCAATGAAACTTCTTGAGCAGCTTCCCGGTTCCACCGCCACCGGTCCCCTGGACCCGGACGAAATCTACACACGGTTCGTGGAGTGGACCGAAACCCGTGGACTGCAGCTGTACCCGGCCCAGGACGAAGCGATCATGGAGCTTGCCTCCGGCGCCAACGTCATCCTCGCCACCCCCACAGGCTCGGGGAAATCGTTGGTGGCGATCGCTGCACACTTCGAGGCGATGGCACGCGGCCAGCGGAGTTACTACACGGCTCCGATCAAGGCACTTGTGTCTGAAAAGTTCTTTGCCCTCTGTGACATCTTCGGCGCGGAGAACGTGGGCATGATCACCGGCGATTCCGGCGTCAACCAGGACGCCCCGATCATCTGCTGCACCGCCGAAATCCTGGCCAACATTGCCCTCCGTGAAGGCTCGACGGCGGAGCTTGGCTCGGTGGTCATGGATGAGTTCCACTTCTACTCCGATCCTCAGCGCGGGTGGGCGTGGCAGGTACCCCTGCTGGAACTCCCCCAGGCGCAGTTCCTCCTGATGTCCGCGACCCTGGGCGACGTCAGGCGCTTCGAAACCGGGCTGACTGAACTCACTGGCCGGTCCACCACCACAGTGAGCTCAGCGGAACGTCCTATTCCGCTGCACTACTACTACCACCTGACCCCGGTCCACGAGAGCCTGGAAGAACTGCTGTCCACCAAGCAGGTCCCGGTGTACGTGGTCCACTTCAGCCAGGCCGAAGCCATTGAGCGTGCCCAGAACCTTATGAGCATCAACATGTGCAGCCGCGCCGAGAAGGACAGGATCGCTGAGCTCATTGCTGGTTTCCGGTTCGCCGCCGGCTTCGGAAAAACCCTCAACAGGCTGGTCCGCCACGGCATCGGTGTCCACCACGCCGGCATGCTTCCCAAATACCGCCGGCTGGTGGAGCAACTGGCCCAGGCCGGGCTGCTGAAGGTCATCTGCGGTACCGACACCTTGGGGGTGGGCATCAACGTGCCCATCCGGACCGTGTTGCTGACTGCGTTGAGCAAGTACGACGGCGTACGCACCAGATCGCTTAATTCACGTGAGTTCCACCAGATTGCCGGACGCGCCGGCCGCGCGGGGTACGACACCGCCGGCACGGTGGTAGTCCAGGCCCCCGACCATGTGGTGGAGAACACCAAGGCAATGGCCAAGGCAACTGCCAAGTTCGGGGATGACCAAAAGAAGTTGCGGCAGGTGGTCAAGAAGAAGCCTCCTGAGGGATTCGTCTCCTGGGGTGAGCCCACGTTTAAACGGCTGGTGGAGTCCGTGCCTGAGCCACTGACGTCCAGTTTCACCGTGACGCACGCAATGCTCCTGAACCTGATGGAACGCCCGGGTGACCCGTTCCAGGCAACCAGGCGCTTGCTCAGCGAGAACCACGAGAACCGCGCAGCCCAGCTCAAGCTCATGAAGAAGGCTCTGGGGATTTACCGCGAACTGCTGGCCGCAGGGGTGGTTGAACGGATCCCGGAGGAAGAGCAGGAAGTCGAGGGGCGCTCTGTACGCCTGACAGTGCACCTGCAGGCAAACTTCGCCCTGAACCAGCCGCTCTCCCCCTTCGCTTTGGCCGCCTTGGAATTGCTCGATCCCGAGTCGCCGTCCTACGCCTTGGACGTGGTCTCCGTGATCGAGTCAACCTTGGAGAAGCCCCGCCAGATTCTTTCCGCGCAGCAAAAGAAGGCACGCGGCGAGGCAGTTGCGGCCATGAAGGCCGATGGCATCGAGTACGACCAGCGGATGGCCATGCTTGACGAAGTTACCTACCCCATGCCTTTAGCGGAGATCCTCGGCGAAGCTTTCGAGGTATACCGCAAGGCCGCGCCGTGGGTGGGCGACTTCGAGCTGGCGCCGAAATCCATCATCCGGGACATGTACGAGCGCGCCATGAACTTTGGTGAGTTCGTGCAGTTCTATGGCCTGGCGCGCTCGGAGGGCATCGTCCTGCGGTACTTGGCGGACGGGTTCCGCGCTCTGCGGCAGACTGTTCCCCAGGATTCGCTGCGTGAGGACCTTGAAGACCTGATTGCGTGGCTGGGAGAACTGGTCCGCCAGGTTGATTCCAGTCTGCTGGATGAATGGGAAGAGCTCACTTCGGGGCTTGCCCCCACACCACACGACGCGCCCCCGCCCCCGCCGCCGCTGCTGACGTCCAACATCCGGGCTTTCCGCGTGATGGTCCGGAACGAAATGTTCCGCAGGGTTGAACTCTTCGCGGATGAGGATTCTGCGGCACTGGGTGAGCTGGACGGCGATGCCGGCTGGGATGCAGAACGCTGGGAAGAAGTCCTGGACGACTACTTCGATGAACACGACGACATCGGCACGGGTCCTGATGCCCGTGGCCCGGGGCTGCTGATCATCACCGAAGAACCCGGCACCTGGAAAGTGCGGCAGATCTTCGACGATCCCGCGGGCAACCATGACTGGGGAATCTCGGCCGAGGTGGACCTGGCCGCATCTGACGAAACCGGTACCGCCGTGGTCCGGGTGACAGACGCCAACAGGCTCTAGGCCAACTGCTGTGGAACCGGTCCCGGACCTGACTGGCAGCCTGCGGTTGCTCGACGCCTTCAGTGCCGCGGAGCCGGCAGCCTGCATCGGTCCACGCTGGTGGTGGAGTGGCAACCTGGACGTCGAGGGCCTCGCGTTGGGGTCCGTCCAGGCAGCCGCCACTGCCCTCGAACTCCTGACGGGTTCTTCGGGACGCTACGCGGTGTCGTCAGAGCTGACGGCAGCCTCTTTTGATTCGTTGGGTCACCTGAGGATCTCGGGTCGGAAACCTCAGGGATTTGCTCCAATGTCCGGGTTCCGCGCCACCGCAGATGGCTGGGTCCGTCTGCATGCCAACTACCCGCACCATGCGGTGCGGCTGATGGAAACGCTCCGGGCCACTACGCCCGAGGAGCTTGACCGGGTGCTGCGTTCCATGACCGCACTGGAGGCAGAGGAAGCCATCACTGCCGGGCGGGGTGTTGCTGCGGCCGTCCGTACCCGGGAAGAGTGGACGGCAACAGCAATGCATACGGCGGCAAGCACTGGACCGTGGATCGCGTTCACCCGTCCCGCAGCGCCGGAGAATGCTCTGCGGCCGTCGTCGTGGATTCCCTCAATGGACCTTTTCCGGCCCTTGGCCGGACTCAGGGTCCTGGACCTGACCCGCGTCATAGCCGGGCCCACAGCCACGCGACTTCTGGGTGCCCTGGGTGCGGATGTGCTGCGGATCGATCCTCCCGGCCTTCCCGAGCTCACCGATGCCTTTGTTGACTCCGGGTTCGATAAGCGCAGCGCCGAAGCTGACCTCAGCAATGCCGGGGCCTTGGAAGTAGTGAACCGCTTGCTTTCGGCGGCCGACGTCGTAGTGACCGGCTACCGCCCAGGTGGACTGGGCAGGTTCGGTTTGAACCCGGACAAGATGCTGGCCGCCAGGCCTGATCTGGTGGTGGTGACATTGAGCGCCTGGGGCAGCTCAGGACCGTGGAACGGCCGGCGCGGCTTCGACAGCCTGGTCCAGGCAGCCTGTGGAATCGCGGAGCGATACGGAAACGACGACGACGGGTGGACGCCCGGCGCGCTGCCCGTCCAGGCGCTGGATCACGCAACGGGGTATGGGATTGCTGCAGCCGCCATGGCTCTCCTGTCCGAACGCCTCCACACAGGACGAGGAGGAACGGCGGACGTTTCCCTGGTCCGCACGGCGGAGGTGCTGTTCCGCCTGTCGTCGCCCGGGCCCGCCAGCGGTATCGGCGGACTGCCCGAACCGGACTTCCGGAAGGTGGACAGCCCTTACGGTCCGCTCCGGTTCGTAGGGCCACCCCTGACCATGGACGGTTTTCCCCTCCAGTACGGCAAGGCGCCGGTGAAGTACGGAACGTCCGCCCTGGCGTGGCAGTGAGGAAGAACCGGGAGCGGCAGGCACGGCTCCCCTAGTAAGCTCGGAGCCATGAGTGTAATCCGCCCAGCCACTGTAGACGACGTCCCTGCCATCCTCCGGATGATCCATGATCTTGCGATCTACGAGAAGGAACCCGACGCGGTCAAAAATACCCCGGCCATGCTTACCGAAGTACTCTTCGGTGAAAACCCGCGGGTCTACGCCAACATCGCCGAAAACAGTGCCGGCACAGTTCAAGGGTTCGCCCTCTGGTTCCTGAACTACTCCACCTGGGAGGGCGTCCACGGAATCTACCTCGAGGACCTCTACGTGAACCCCGATGCACGCGGCGAGGGCCATGGCAAGGCGCTGTTGCAGCATCTGGCGTCCACCGCCGTCGAACGTGGTTACGCCCGTGTTGAGTGGAGCGTCCTTGACTGGAACGAACCCTCCATCAACTTCTACAAGAACCTTGGCGCTTTCCCCATGGAAGAGTGGTCCACGTTCCGCCTGACCGGCGAGGCACTTGAGGCCTTTGGCACGAAAGCGGGCCAGGCCAACGAGGCTCTTGCCCGTGGCTGACCAAAACGCCGGCCAGAACGCCGGCCGTAGCACTGCAGGCGTCCACAGTGTTCACGCACGCCACGAGTTCCGTGGCTTGCGCACGGCGGAGCACTACTTCACCGTTCCCTTGGTGCACGCACCGGAGGAATCAGTCACCGCCGGCGAGACCATCACGGTCTTTGCCAGGGAGTACTCATCCACCGACCACTCGCCTGAGGAAGCCGGCAGGTTGCCTTGGTTGTTGTTCCTGCAAGGTGGCCCGGGTGGCCGTGGCAACCGGGTCACATCATTGTCGGGTTGGATGAAGGCCGCTGCCAAGGACTTCCGCATCCTGATGCTCGACCAACGCGGCACAGGCTTGTCCACACCCGTTGAACGGCAGTCACTCGAACTCCGGGGCGACGCCGCAGCACAAGCCGAATACTTGACCCACTTCCGTGCCGACTCGATCGTCGCTGACGCTGAGTACATCCGCGGCGTGCTCGGCTCGGGTCCATGGTCTGTCCTCGGCCAGAGCTTCGGCGGCTTCTGCGCGTTGACGTACCTGTCCTTCGCCCCGGGGGGTCTCCGCGAGGTCCTTATCACCGGTGGGCTGGCGCCGCTGCACGGTCCGGCGGACCGCGTGTACCAGGCCACGTTCCACCGCGTCGCTGCGCGGAACGCCGAGTACTTCTCCTGGTACCCGGAAGATCGGGACGTCGTCACCCGGATCGCCCGCCACCTGGACCGGAATGCTGAGTTCCTTGCCAGCGGCGAAAGGCTCACGACCGAGCGGTTCCAGATGATCGGATCCTTCCTCGGGGGCAACACGCGGGTGGACGCGCTTCACTACCTTCTGGAGGATGCATTTATTGACACGCCCTCCGGCCCAGGCCTGTCCGAGGCGTTCCTTGAACAAGTGCGGAGCCTCGTGAGTCGCGCGGCCAACCCTCTGTATGCCGTCGTCCATGAGTCGATTTACGGACAGGGTGAGGCAACCAACTGGGCCGCATGGCGGGTGTTGGAGGACCACCCGGAATTCAAGCCTGACGCGAACGAGCCTCTGCTCACCGGTGAGATGGTCTACCCCTGGTACTTCGAACAGGATCCGGCCTTGGTACCTCTGCGGGACGTGGCTGAGCAGTTGGCCGCCAAGAAAGACTGGAAGCCCCTGTACAGTCCCGAACGGTTGGCGGCAAACACCGTCCCCGTGGCGGCCGCCGTCTATAAGGACGATATCTACGTGGATCATGACCTGTCCCTGGAAACGGCGGCCGCGGTGCGTGGGCTTCAACCATGGGTCACCGCAGACTTCCACCACGATGGCATCGGCGAAGACGGCGAGGGAATCTTCGCTCGTCTCCTTGGGATGGTTCGGGCAGTCCGCTAGGCCGGTGGCTGGGGCGCCGGCGCGTCCTGGGCCCGTGCCGACCGTGCGGCCATGACGAAGGTCAAAGCCAGCACGATCGCGGCCAAAACGCTGGACGCGATATTCAGGCCCTGGTATCCGATCCACGCGAGCAGCAGGCCGGAGGTGGCGCCACCGATGGCGCCGGCGCCACCCATGAGGGTGTCAGAGACGCCCTGAACGGTGACGCGCGCATCGGGGGCAACACTTTCAGCCAGCAACGTTGAACCGGCGATGGTTGCCGCAGACCAGCCCAGGCCCAAGAGGATCAGGCCAGCGGTGACCAGACCAGGCTCATTCTGGCCAAACCCGGCAATGAACACGGCCACCAGCAGCAGGCCGTGGCCCATGGCAATGGTTTGCAGGCGCCCTGCTTTGTCAGTCAGCCACCCCCATAGCGGCGACAACGCAAACATTCCGGCAATGTGAAGCGAAATCGTGAGGCCGATGATCACCAAGGCATCCGCGCTGTCCGTCGTTCCAACATGGTGTCCTGCGTGGGAACCGCCCACGAGTTGCTGAAGGTGCAGGGGCGTCATGGACATCACGGCGACCATGACGCCGTGCGCGGCCACAACAGCGGCCAAGGCCAGCATCGCCGAAGGTGATGCGCGCACGGCGCGCAATCCTGAACGGATGGTACCCCTGACGGGCAGCGCGCCCTCGCCAGCGTCGCCGCTTGCCTGGGATGCCAGCCGCCGGGACAGCAACAGGGGGTCAGGACGAAGGCCCGCGAACAACAGGACGGCTGCAAGGAACAGTCCGGCCGCCGAAAAAACGAAGGGACCGGCAATGGGCGGCAGCCCGAGTGCCTCCCCCACCACGGCGCCGGGCTGGATCAGGTTGGGGCCGGCGACAGCACCAATAGTGATGGCCCAAACCACGGTGGACAAGGATCGTCCGCGGTGCTCAGGGTCAGCGAGGTCGACGGCGGCGAACCTCGCCTGCAGGTTTGCGGCCGTCCCAAGACCCAGGAAAGCTGCGCCCAATAAGAGCAACACGAAGGACTGGCCCACCACAGACGCAATAATCAGGAGGGCCCCCATCATCGCGGCCACCAGTCCGGTGACCAAGCCCGTGCGGCGTCCACGCGTTTCCGCCAGTCGCGCAAGGGGAAGAGCCGCGATCGCTGCAGCCAGGGTCAGCACTGTGGTGATGGAGCCGGCCCAGGCTTCTGAACCTGACAGGTCCACTGCCAGCAACGATCCAATGGAGAGCGTGGCTCCATTGCCGACGCCGCTGAGAAGTTGTGCGGAACTGAGCAGGAAAACAGTACGGCGCTGAACCCGTTGTGGGTCCAGCGCCGTAGTTGAAGTGGTAGTCACTTCACGAGACTACAACTTTCCGAGGAGAGTTACTCTGCCTCGCTCATGCTCTTTTTTGCATCTTCCTCGAGCCGTGCATCCAGTTTGGCCTGGCGTGCCTGCGGGCTCAGGAGGCTGGCGACAACAGCCACGATGATGGTTCCGACAATGACCGCCAAGGACACGTAGGTGGGGATCTCAGGAGCCCACTCGATGTGGTGGCCGCCGTTGATGAACGGAAGCTCGTTGACGTGCATGGCGTGCAGGACAAGCTTGACGCCAATGAAGGCAAGAATCACGGACAGGGCGTGCTTCAGGTACACCAAGCGTGTCATGAGACCACCGAGGAGGAAGTAAAGCTGGCGCAGGCCCATCAGCGCGAAAATGTTCGCCGTGAAGACGATGAAGGCGCTCTGGGTCAGGCCGAAGATCGCGGGGATGGAGTCCACAGCGAACAGGAGGTCCGTCAGGCCGATGGTCACGAAGACGATCAGCATGGGGGTGAAGACCTTCTTGCCGTCCACCACGGTGCGGATCTTGTTGCCGTCGAACTTTTCGGACATCGGCAGGACCTTGCGGAGGCGGGCAATCAGCGGGTTCTCTGAACCCTCTTCTTCGTCTTCGCCCGAGTCCTTGGCCTGCTTCCAAGCAGTCCAGAGGAGGAAGGCGCCGAAGATGTAGAAGACCCAGCTGAATTGTTCGATGACCACAGCGCCGAGGGCGATGAAGATACCGCGAAGGATCAGCGCGATGATGATGCCCACCATCAGCACTTCCTGCTGGTACTTACGGGGCACCGAGAAGCGGGCCATGATGATGATGAACACAAAGAGGTTGTCGATGCTGAGGCTGTACTCAGTGACCCAGCCGGCGACGAACTGTCCGCCGTATTCCGGGCCGGCGAACGCGAACATGGCTACGGCAAAGAGCAGTGCCAGTCCTACATAGAAGCTGACCCACAGGCCGGCTTCCTTCATGGAAGGTTCATGGGGACGCTTGACGACCAACAGGAGGTCGATCAGCAGGATGATTCCGAGAACGACAAACGAGCCGATCTCAAACCAGACGGGAAGCTGCATTAAAGGTGCCTTTCGCAGGGTACGGGAAAGCGGTGTAAGTCTCTCCGGCCTGCCAGGGTGCGGTGAATGCAAAAATTGGCGGCCCGCTAGATCCGGCGAGGCATCTGTGCCTTGCGTGCTGACGGACGTAGCGCTTGGGATACTCCCCTACGTGACCTCAACCTTACCTTAGGCGTGCCCGGCGGACTGCATCTGGCGTAATTCGCGCTTCAACTCCTTGACTTCGTCACGGATGCGGGCCGCGACTTCGAACTGCAGTTCAGCAGCCGCCCCGTGCATCTGTTCGGTCAGTTGCTCAATGAGGCCCACCAGGTCCTCGGCAGGCGCCGCGGCGAGGCCGTCCTGCCGAACTGTTGCCGCACCCTTGGCAGCCGACTTGCCGCGTTTGCCACCCTTGGCGAGTCGGTTGTTGTTGAGCAGCTCCTGGGTGTCTGCGTCTTCCTTGGCCAGCTGGTCCGTGATGTCAGCAATTTTCTTCCGCAACGGCTGCGGATCAATGCCATGGTCCGTGTTGTACTGCACCTGGATGGCTCGGCGTCGGTTGGTTTCCTCAATGGCGTGGGCCATGGAATCGGTAATCCGGTCCGCGTACATGTGGACTTGGCCCGACACGTTACGTGCTGCGCGGCCGATGGTCTGGATCAGTGAGGTGGACGAACGCAAAAACCCTTCCTTGTCAGCGTCGAGGATGCTCACCAGGGAAACCTCAGGCAGGTCGAGGCCTTCACGGAGGAGGTTGATGCCTACAAGGACATCGAACACGCCCATCCGCAGCTCACGGAGCAGCTCCACGCGCCGGAGGGTGTCGACGTCGGAGTGCAAGTACTCCACCTTGACGCCGTGACCCACCAAGTAGTCCGTAAGATCCTCCGCCATGCGCTTGGTCAACGTGGTGACCAGAACGCGCTCATTCTTTTCCGTGCGGGTCCTGATTTCACCGAGGAGGTCGTCGATCTGTCCCTTGGTGGGCTTGACCACTACCTCGGGATCGATGAGGCCGGTGGGACGAATGATCTGCTGCACGTAGCCATCAGCTTTGCCGAGCTCGTACTTACCGGGGGTTGCGGACAGGTACACCGTCTGGCCGATGCGTTCCAGGAACTCATCCCACTTCAGCGGCCGGTTGTCCATGGCGGACGGGAGCCGGAAGCCGAAGTCCACGAGGTTCCGCTTACGTGACATGTCGCCCTCATACATGGCACCGATCTGCGGGATAGTGACATGCGATTCGTCGACGACCAGCAGGAAGTCGTCCGGGAAGTAGTCGATGAGGCAGTGCGGGGCGGTCCCGGGATTACGGCCGTCAATGTGCACGGAGTAGTTCTCGATGCCGTTGCAGAATCCCATCTGCTGCATCATCTCGAGATCGTACGTGGTGCGCATACGGAGGCGCTGGGCCTCCACCAGCTTGTTCTGGCCTTCGAGGACCTTCAAGCGGTCAGCAAGTTCGTCCTCGATGCGCTTGATGGCACGGGCCATGCGCTCCGGACCGGCAACATAGTGCGACGCCGGGAAAACGTACATCTCCTCTTCGTCGCGGAGGACTTCTCCGGTCAGGGGGTGGAGGGTCTGGATGTTCTCGATCTCATCACCGAAGAATTCGATCCTGATGGCCAGTTCCTCGTACATGGGGATGATTTCCACGGTGTCACCGCGGACCCGGAACGTTCCCCGGTGGAAGTCCATGTCGTTGCGCGCGTACTGCATGGAGACGAACTTGCGCAGGAGGTGGTCCCGGTTCATTTCCGCACCCTTGCGGAGGGTCACCATACCGGCGATGTATTCTTCGGGCGTACCCAGGCCGTAGATGCAGGACACCGTGGCCACCACGATGACGTCGCGGCGGGTCAGCAGGGCGTTGGTGGCAGAGTGCCGGAGGCGTTCCACTTCCTCATTAATCGAGGAGTCTTTCTCAATGAAGGTATCCGTCTGCGCTACATATGCCTCGGGCTGGTAGTAGTCGTAGTAGGAGACAAAATACTCGACTGCGTTGTTGGGCAGCAGCTCCCTGAATTCATTGGCCAGCTGTGCGGCGAGTGTCTTGTTCTGGACCATCACCAAGGTGGGTCGCTGGACCTGCTCGATGAGCCATGCCGTGGTGGCACTCTTGCCCGTACCAGTGGCGCCGAGGAGGACTACGTCTTTTTCGCCGTTGTTGATTCGTTCCGTCAGTTCTGCAATGGCTGTCGGCTGGTCACCGGCGGGCTTGAACTCACTGATCACTTCGAAGGGCGCGACGACACGGTTGATTTCCTGGGCAAGGCTCATAAAACCAATCTACCCCTGCCCCAGGACAGCTACTGTCCGCGTTTGCCTTCAGCGGAAGACATATACGACGGCGGCTGCCACCCCGCGCGTTTGGCCCACTCATCCATGAGCGGCCAGGCAACATCGGTAAACCACGGCTCCTTGGCATCGGCATAGGCAGATGTGCCGCTTTCCCCCGCAAAGGTGGCGGCCAGATCGCGCTTATGCGCCTCGTACAGCGCCATGGCGGAGGGCTCAGAGCGCAACCAATCACGGAACAGCAGTGCATACCGCCACCCCGGCGACCCGACCACGCGGATATGCAGATTCACCGGCCGGCCGGGATCGGCGCTGGCGTGGAACCGCTTTTGCCAGTCTGCGGGATCAGGCTGGGTGGGTTTCGGTGTGTCCCGGTTGACTCCCGGGACCGGAGGGAAACCTGCTGCAGCCAGCTGATTCGCCATCAGATCAGCGGCCTTGAGATCGGCTACCGCCACCTGAAGGTCGATCACATCCTTGGCCGCCAGTCCCGGCACCGATGTAGAGCCGACGTGGTCCACCGCGAGGATCTGGTGGGGGGCAGCAACAGCAATGCGGGCGGCGAGGCGGTCAGCCTGACTGCTCCAGTCACTGTTGGATGGCGTCATGACCGGCCCAACGTGCCGTTCAGCCCTTGTTCCCTGGCTGAGATTCTTTGCAAAAGGCAACAGGCGGTCCGTCCACAATGCCTCAACCTTGGCGAGGAGCTCTTCGCGGTCACCGTCGTTGACCAAGACAACATCGGCAGCAGCATTGCGTTCCTCACGCGTGGCCTGGGCCGCAATACGGGCCTTGGCATCGTCGGGAGTCATCGCCCGGAAATCCACCATTCGTTGGACGCGAACCGTCTCCGGCGCATCCACCACCACCACCAGGTGGAAGTTGCTGCCCTGCCCGGTCTCGACCAGCAGCGGAATGTCCTGGACCACGACGTCGCCAGGGCCGGCAGTTGAAACGATCGCCCCCGCTGCTTCGCGGACCAGCGGGTGAACGATGCCATTGAGCACTTCGCGCTGTGAGGGATCCTGGAACACGATAGCTCCCAGCTTGGGCCGATCAAGCCGTCCATCAGAGTCGAGAATTCCAGTGCCGAATGCTTCTACAACGCGCCTCAGCCCGGGAGTTCCAGGCTCCACCACTTCCCGCGCAAGGAGGTCCGCGTCCACAAGGATGGCACCCAATTCCCGCAATCTGGACGCCACCAGCGATTTCCCCGAGGCGATGCCGCCCGTCAACCCAATCTTCAGCACCCTCCAACACTAGACTGAAGCGGTGGAAAATGAGGATGACAGCCGCGCGACAACATATACGACAATCGCGGTTGGGCCGGATTTCCGACACGAACTGGAGATTCGGCGGTCACGCTTCATCACAGTCCTTCGGCGCTCACCTGATGAGGAGACCGCGCGCTCTCTGGTCAGTGACCTTCGGCGCGAATTCCACGACGCCCGACACCACTGCTCAGCCTTCGTCATAGGTCCTGATCGGATGATCCAACGCTCCAGCGACGACGGCGAACCGTCGGGCACGGCGGGCATCCCCATGCTGGAGGCCCTCATCAAACGTGAGACGTCACCAAGGGTGACGGACCTCAGCGACGTCAGTGTCGTCGTCGTGCGCTATTTCGGTGGGATTCTCCTGGGAGCGGGCGGACTGGTCCGCGCGTACTCCGAATCGGTGTCCGCCGGTTTGGATCTGGCTCCGTTGGTTCATCGGCGAAGATTGCGTCTGTGCGCCATTGACGTCCCCCATGCCGAGGCCGGCCGCCTGGAAAACGAGCTGCGCGGCGCCGGGTACGTCATGGCGGACACCGGCTACGAACCCCAGCACACGGTCCTTCAACTCGCCTTGCCCGACGAGGCAACGGCCATCGCCGAGGCCCGCGCACGGCTGGCTTCCCTGACGGCAGGACATCTTGAGCTGCGGCCCCAGGGAACCGAGTGGGTAGACGTCCCCCTCTGACGAGTCTGACGAGTTGCCGCACCCCGCAACGCTCTGCGCGCCCAATTCACGCTGGACCTGCTCCCATTCCCGCAACATGCACCAGTGCTTACGGGAGCGTGAGGCGGCAAGTGGTGCGGCTTAGGGCTTAAAGCAGAAGGACCCCCGCCCGGAGGCAGGGGTCCTTCTTTGGCTATTCAGCACATCCCGTGAGGGAGGCGGAATTAGTTGCCGGTCAGCTTCTCACGCAGTGCGGCGAGTGCTTCGTCGGACGCCAGGGTACCGCCGCCGGTGTTGGACTCAGCAGCAGCAGGCTCCGAGGAGTAGCTGGTGGTGCCGGAATCGCTCTCACCGGACGTTGCAGCAGCAGCGTCGTCAGCAGCGTGCTGGGCAACCTGCTTCTTGTGGGCTTCCCAACGGGTCTGGGCGTCAGCGTACTGCTGCTCCCAAGCGGCGCGCTGGGTCTCGTAACCTTCGAGCCATTCGTTCGACTCGGGGTCGAAGCCCTCAGGGTACTTGTAGTTGCCCTCTTCGTCGTACTCAGCGGCCATGCCGTACAGAGCGGGATCGAACTCGGTGCTGTCAGCGTCAACGCCCTCGTTAGCCTGCTTGAGGGAGAGGGAGATACGGCGACGCTCGAGGTCGATGTCGATGACCTTGACGAACAGTTCGTCGCCAACGGAGACAACCTGCTCGGCGAGCTCCACGTGGCGGACAGCCAGCTCGGAGATGTGCACGAGGCCTTCGATGCCGTCTTCGACGCGAACGAACGCACCGAACGGAACCAGCTTGGTGACCTTACCCGGAACAACCTGGCCGAGGGCGTGGGTGCGGGCGAAGGTCTGCCACGGATCTTCCTGCGTAGCCTTGAGCGACAGGGAGACACGCTCGCGGTCCAGATCCACTTCGAGGACCTCGACGGTGACTTCCTGGCCAACTTCGACAACCTCGGACGGGTGGTCGATGTGCTTCCAGGACAGCTCGGAAACGTGAACGAGGCCGTCTACGCCGCCCAGGTCCACGAAGGCACCGAAGTTGACGATGGAGGAAACAACGCCCGGACGAACCTGGCCCTTTTCCAGCTTGTTGAGGAACGTGGAGCGAACCTCGGACTGGGTCTGCTCGAGCCATGCACGGCGGGACAGCACAACGTTGTTGCGGTTCTTGTCCAGCTCGATGATCTTGGCTTCGATCTGCTGACCGATGTACGGAGCGAGGTCGCGGACACGACGCATCTCGACGAGGGATGCGGGCAGGAAGCCACGCAGGCCGATGTCCAGGATGAGGCCACCCTTGACAACCTCGATGACGGTACCGGTAACGACACCGTCTTCTTCCTTGACCTTCTCGATGTCGCCCCAGGCGCGCTCGTACTGAGCACGCTTCTTGGAGAGGATCAGACGGCCTTCTTTGTCTTCCTTGGTGAGAACCAAAGCTTCGACCTGATCGCCAACGGCGACGACGTCACCGGGATCAACATCGTGCTTGATGGAAAGCTCGCGGGAAGGGATGACACCTTCGGTCTTGTAACCGATGTCGAGCAGAACTTCGTCGCGGTCGACCTTGACGACGGTACCTTCGACGAGGTCTCCGTCGTTGAAGTACTTGATGGTGGCGTCGACAGCTGCGAGGAAGTCCTCAGCGGTACCGATGTCGTTAATGGCGACTACGGGGGTACCGGGCTTCTCGGTGGAGGTGATGGTCATGTAGTAGGGGCTCCGTTGTGGATAGTGAGTCGGTCAGGCAAACCGCTGCCGTCCGGGTCCGGACGGCAGAACACGGCAAATTACCGGGTCATCCTGATTTGTGGATTAATACAAAATGGATGCATGCACGTAGTACACGCCCGTTTATTCTAGTCGCATTGGCAAAGCAGGGTCAAAAGGAGTGTCACAGGGTCAGCACGTCTCCCAAGCGGGCGAACGTGACGCCCCTGTCCAGCATTCCCGGCAAGGCCCGGGCATAGCCTTCGGCAGTGCCCGCAGCAGGCCTGTTGAAGTGCGATATGACGATGTCGCCGGCAGCTGCGCGCGACACCTCGGCTGCGACCGTGGCCGCCGGATAGGTGGCGCCGCCGTCCCCGTTGATCGTGAAGTTGACCGGCAGCATCCCAAGCCTGCGCGTCATCTCCACAGCGACGTCGTCGTAGTAGGCAGTTCCCGGGCGGAAGAACTTGGGAGGGGAACCGTCGAGTTCCTGCATCAGCGCCTGGTTTCCCATCAACTCATCGTAGGCAGCAGCGGTATTGGCCGTCCCGGGGATCCCGTAGGCAGACTTCCCGTTGACGGACAGGGGTTGGTGCAGGGTGCCATGGTTGGCCAGTTCGAACAGTGGGTCGGCGGCCAGTTCGGCGGCGAGCGATGGGTTGGCGTGGAGCCAGCGGCTGTTGATGAAGAGCGTCGCCGGGACATGGAGCCGGCGGAGTGTCTTCAGCAGGGCGTGGTCGCACCCAGCGCCCCCGGGTCCGCCGCACGCGTCGAACGTCAGCCCCACGTGCTTCGAGGCCGAAGCGTTGACCACTCCCGTGATGTGCAGCCCCCACTCTTTGGGCCGCCTGCCAGCGAATTCGGCCAGGATCTGCTGTTTGTCCGGCACTGCGGCCGCTGTGGCCGTTGCCGTTGGCGCGAGGGCGGCAGCGGCCTGCTCGCTTGATATCGCAGCAATCGACGGCGGTGGCGTGGCCGGGCCTGTCGGTGGCTCAGCCGACGGTGCTGCCGCTCCCGATGGTCCCTCGACCGATGCGCAAGCCGCCAACGCAGCCGACGCGAGGCCCGCCATTCCAAGCAGCACTGATCGCCGGCCGGCCAAAGGCCGCCGCGTGGAATCCCCCATGGATGTCCTTAATTAGGTGTGGCTATGTGTTCTGTATGACGTTGTGCAGCTTAGAAGTGCGTCAGGCAATGCGCCGGGCGATCCACCGCGAACAGTTGCTGGGCCAGGAAAGCGGCGCCGGCGGTCTTCTCATGGATGCGTCCCGCAGCAGCCAGGGTTACCGGGGAAACCGCACCAAGATAAATCGACGCGAGGTCGGTTACGTCCATGCTCAGGTCCGGTGATTGGCCCGCCGCTTCAGTCACGACGGCGGCAGCACCGCCGTCGGACTCCAGGACCCAGGTGCCGCCCGCCAGAGACAGGGGGTCCGCCACTTCGAGGACCAGGCGTCCTGCAGAGGCGAAGCGCCGCGCCTGCAGGGCGGCAGGCGTATCCAGGATCCGGAGCCACAGCATGTCCCGGACCTCGGAGGCTTCGATGCACCGCGGGTCTTCCAGCGCCCATGCCAAGGGGTCATCCACAGGGGCCTCAGCCCACGTCACTTCGTCGATGAGGTCGATGCTGCCCAGGAAACGCCACAGACCGAGGTAGGCGGCGTTGGCAGCGGCAACGAGGTCCACAATCTCCATGGTGTAGGGCTTGTGGTCCCACCCCTTGAAACGGTAGGAAACGTAGCCGTCCAAGGCTCCGGACAGATCGTAGTGCAGGGCACAGCGCACGCTGGTGTCGGGCTTGCCGTCATGCCCAATGGAACCGGAAGCAACAAGCCGGTAATACTCCTGCCGGTCCACCGAGCCCGGAGACAGCCGCTGGACGCGCTTGAACACTTGGGGTGCCAATTCCAGAAGCACTGAAGGATCGGCGACTTCCACGGTTCCCTCGGGTTGACCCTTCATCCGGAAACGGGGGCCGGTGTCAACCTTGATGCTGCGCTCAAAGGTAGCTACACCGAAGCCGAAACGGCCGTAGATGGATCCTTCGGAAGCCGTCAGCGCCGCCATGGCCAGGCCGTCATCCTTGGCGCCCTCCAGGTCGGCAGTGATCATCCCCCGCAGGATTCCATGGCGGCGGTGTGTTCCGCGGACCGTCACAGCCGTGACCAGATTGGACTCAAGCTGACGCCCAAAACCGATATTCAGGTCCTTGCGCATGGTGGCGTAGGTTGCCACCGGCACATTGGCTCCAAGGGAGTGCTCCGGTACAGGGCCGTTGACGTAGACGCCTGTCAGCTCACGCTTGTCGGTCTCGTATGAGGAAAGGGTCTTGGCGACGTACTCGTCGTCACGCCGTTGCTGGTGGAATCCGTGCGATACAGCCTGCACCCAGGTGGCGCAGCGGCCATAGTCTTCGGAATCTTCCTTGCCGGCGACAGCGGGGAAACGCTGGACGGAATATTTTTGGGAGGTTGGTTCATTGGGATCGGCCACGATTCCGAGCCTAGCCAGACGCCGCAGGGCGCGCCACCATCTCGGCGGCGCGCCCTGCGGCGATACCCGGAATTCAAGGGCCGGACTAGTGCCCGGCTTCGTACCAGCTGGAGCCAACGCCGATCTGGACATCGAGGGGAACGGACAGCTGGGCGGCTGAACCCATTTGTTCGATGACCAACTTCTCCACGGCTTGGCGCTCTCCTGGAGCAACTTCCAGGACCAGTTCGTCGTGGACCTGCAGCAGCATCCGGGACTTCAGGCCCTGGCTGGCGAGCTCGGCGGACACACCCAGCATGGCGCGCTTGATGAGGTCTGCTGCAGAGCCTTGGATGGGCGAGTTCAAGGCGATGCGTTCTGCTGCTTCGCGTGCCTGCCGGTTGGTGCTCGTCAGGTCAGGGAGGTAACGGCGGCGGCCTTCGATGGTGGCCGTGTAGCCGTCCGTCCTGGCTTGGTCGACGACTCCACGCAGGTAATCGCGGACGCCGCCGAAGCGGTCGAAGTAGTCCTTCATGAGCGTCCGTGCCTCGTCCACGGAGATCTCCAACTGCTTGGAGAGGCCGAAGGATGTGAGTCCGTACGCGAGGCCGTAGGACATCGCCTTCACCTTGGACCGCATGGCGCTGGTGACTTCGGCCGGCTCTACGTTGAAGATCCGGGAACCCACGAAGCGGTGCAGGTCTTCTCCGTCGCGGTACGCCTGGATGAGGGCTTCGTCGCCGGAAAGGTGCGCCATGATGCGCATTTCGATCTGAGAGTAGTCCGCTGACAACAGGCACTCGTAGCCTTCGCTGACCACGAAAATTCCACGAACGCGGCGGCCCTCTTCGCTGCGCACCGGGATGTTCTGCAGATTGGGGTTGTTGGACGAGATACGGCCCGTAGCGGCGATGTTCTGCGCGTACGTGGTGTGGATCCGCGCGTCATCGGCCACGGACTTCTTGAGCGTCTCCACCATCTGGGCCAGCTTGGAGGACTCACGGTGTGCCATGAGCTGTACCAGGAATTCGTGGCCGGTCTTCTCCAGCAGCCCCTTCAACGAGGCAGCATCCGTGGTGTAGCCGGACTTGATTTTCTTGGTCTTGGGCAGCCCCAGTTCCTCGAACAGAACGGTCTGCAGCTGCTTGGGTGAACCCAGGTTGACCTCATGGCCGATCGCTGCGAAAGCCTGCTCCTGGGCATTCTCGATCACTTTGGTGAGGTCGGCCAGTTGTTCGTCCATACGGTCCGTGGAAACGAAAATACCCGTCAGTTCCATCTGGGCGAGCACGCGGGCCACCGGAAGTTCCAGTGTGGTCAACAGGGCATCGGCCTTGATGGCGGCGAGTTCGGTCTCGAAGTGCTTGCTGAGGGCATGCACGACGGCGGCCTGCTGGACGAGCGCTGCTGCTGCAGCCTGGTCCGTTTCGCCCGAGAGGTCAAGCTCCAGCTGGCCGGAGGTGGCAACGGCCGTGCTGAGTGAGATTTTCAAGTGCACTTGGGCAAGCTCGGCGAGAACGTAGCTGCGGCGGTCCGGCTGGATCAGGTAGCCCGAGATGGAGGTGTCATCCACAACGCCTTCCAAACCGAGGCCGCGGTGGTGCAGTGCCTTGAGCGCCGACTTGAACTCGTGCAGGACTTTGGCTTCTTCGGGGTCCCGCAGCCACGTGGCCACTACGGTTTCCGCTGCCGCGTCCAGGGTTGCGAGGTCGATGTGGGCGGCGCCGTTGTTCCTGACCACGGCCAGGGCATTGGCGTCGTCGCCGATCCTGCCGGGGACCAGGTGCACGGCGAGGGCGGAGCGCATCCCCGCCCCTGCAGCGAAGAAGGCCTCCAGCCCGGAAGCATCAGTGAGCGTCGCAAACTCCGGGGCTTCAATGGTGTCCGGAGCCTCCCCTGCGGTGTCATCACCGTAGAGATCGAACAGTCGCGTGCGCAGGGTCCTGAACTCAAGTTCCTCGAAGAGTTCCTCGATCGCCTGGCGGTCCGGACGTGGCTCGTGCAGGTCAGCCAGGGTGAGGGGAAGGTCGAGGTCGGTCAGCAGCCGGTTGAGCCTGCGGTTGCGCTTGACGTTCTCCAGGTTCTCCTTGAGGGCCCCGCCGACCTTGCCGCCGATGGAATCAAGGTTTTCGAGGATGCCTTCGAGCCCACCGTAAAGATTGATCCACTTGGCAGCTGTCTTGGGGCCAACACCCGGGACGCCGGGCAGGTTGTCAGCGGTCTCGCCAACAAGGGCGGCGAGGTCCGAGTACAAGCCGGGCTTGACGAAGTATTTCTCTTCAATGGCCGCAGCGTCCATCCTGGGGATGTTGCTCACGCCCTGCTTGGGGTAGAGCACAAAGACGTTGTCGTTGATCAGCTGGAACGCATCCCTGTCGCCGGAGACGAGAAGGACTTCGAAGCCTGCGGCGTCGCCTTGCGCGGCCAGCGTGGCCAGGACATCGTCTGCTTCATATCCGGGCATGGCGATGGTCCTGATGCCCCAGGCCTCCATGACCTTGGCGATGAGGCCGATCTGGCCGGCGAACTCTGCGGGCGTCGCGTTGCGTCCGCCCTTGTACTCGCTGTACTCGGCTTTGCGGAACGTGGTGTCGTCAGAGACGTCGAAAGCTACAGCGACGTGTGTGGGCTTCTGGTCCTTGATCAGGTTGATCAACATGGAGGTGAACCCATGGACGGCGTTGGTGTACTGTCCCCTGGCAGTGGAGAAATTCTCCGCAGGAAGGGCATAGAAAGCCCGGAACGCCATGGAGTGGCCGTCAAGGACCAGCAACCTGGGCCGGCCCTCCCCCGTGGTGCTGGCGGATGCTGTGGCAGAGGGGGTGGGGGCTGTTGCCATGGCAACAGCCTGGGCCGTTGGAACCTGGTCCGGTTTGGTTGTTTCACTCACAGGTGCCAGCCTAGTTGGCATGATGGACAATTTCACGCCGAACCCCTTTGTCGATGAGCTCAACGAGGCAGGGGTGCCCGAAGAATTCCACGATTGGCTCTCGGCGCACGGTGTGGGTGCCCTTGTGGTGAAGCTCGGGATCCGGTTTACGGAGATGAGCGCGGAACGGATGGTCGCCACGATGCCGGTGGAAGGAAACACGCAGGTAGCGGGCATCCTTCACGGCGGGGCCCACGTTGTCCTCGCCGAGACCCTGGGATCGTTCGCGGCCTCCCTCCATGCCGGCCGGGGCCGCCACGCCGTAGGCATTGAGGTGGGCGCAACACACCACCGTTCAGCAGCCGGCGGCCTGGTGACTGGCACGTGCACGGCGATTCACTTGGGAGGCACCCTTGCCACGCACGAGATCGTGATGACCGATGACAAGGGCCGCCGCCTCTCGACCGCCCGGATCACCAACATGATCCGGGACAACCGGCACTGAGCCCCTAGTCCGAGCCCTTGGGCAGCCGGTAGTGCAACTCTGCCGCGGCCCCGCCAATGATCTTGTGCGAGACCAACTCAAGGGGCGCCGTCGGGCCCTTAAGCGGCAACAGCCGCTTCCCCGCGCCCAGCACCACAGGCACGATCGTGACGATCATCTCGTCCAGCAGTCCGGCGTCGGCGAACTGCGCCACAAGGTCACCTCCACCCACCAACCAGACATTCTTGTCCCCGGCGTCCTTGAGCAGGTCCGGGGCGAACTCGCGGACGTCTCCGCGGACAAAAGTGATGTCTGCGCCAGCAGGAGCCGAGTATTCATGGTGGGTGAAAACCCAGCAGGGAGTATCCGGATACGGCCATTGGCCGGGCTCGTGGTCCATCAGCCAGCGGTAGGTTTCCCCGCCCATGACGATGCACCCTACTCCCGCCATGAAGGACTCGATGCCCTGGTTCACGCCCTCCACCCGGTCGAACTGCAGGAGCCAGCCGAGGTCGTCGTCCGGGGAGGCTATGAAGCCGTCGATGGTGCAAGCTACGTAGTATTGAAAGGTCGACATTGGCCCAGACTAGTCAGTTCGACGAGGGGTTCCCATACTCCACGCGGACACTGCCATCATCCGGCAACACCACTACGCGCCCCCGCTCCAGCGACCAGCCGTCGTTGAGCAGGAAGATCCGTCCGCCGCTGACTACCAGCAAGCGCAGCCCGGTGTACCGATACAGCGGCGCCGCCTCCGATCCTGCCGACTCCTCTTGGACGTTCGGGGCACCAACCGCAAGGCGTTCCTTGCTGTAGACCACCGCCGTGGGCAAAAGGCCGGACCGTTCCTGGTAGTCGAGGGCAGCACCGCGCCCCAGTGCCTGCGCGTAGTCCGACGTGCCCCAAAACAGCAGCAGCGTGACCAGCACGAACACCAGCGACCTCTCAAGGGCCCTTGGGGTGATCTTCAGCGCAAGCCGCCCGCGTTCAACCGCCCGGCGTCGCACGCTCAGGCCCCAGACCCCTACTACCAATCCCCCGGCGATCAGGAAGGGCGCGTACAGCACGATCTGGCCGGGACGTGCCGAGATAGCCAGCCACATCGCTGCTGCATAGGCAAAGCCGAGCAGCATCACAATGGTGGCAGTCAGGTGGGCCGCTTTTCTGTGGCGCCCGGCCTCGAGGACCCGCGTTACCGCGCGGTCCAGCATGAACCACAGCAATCCGATGACCACAAGCCATGCCAACGGCTGGAAAAGCGACTGGATACTCCTGAGGACGAAGTCCTGGACTGTGTAACCGAAGAGGCTGACATCAAGGCCCATGGCTTTGGCCTGGGCGTCAGTGCGGGCCCAACCAAAGTAGACCAGCAGCGCCGTGGCAACGGTTAGGGGCGGACCGATGACGGAGAGGACCTCAAGGGTTCGTTGCCAGCGCGTGTTGTTGATTGCTCCTGCGGTATCCAGAGTGTCGCTCACGGCGCAGCCGTTGAGGAGGCATCGCTGGACGGCGGTGCAGTGGGGGGTGTTGTGGCCGATGGACTGCCGCCGGGCGAACCAGTGCCCGGGCTTGCAGTCTCCGGGGGCTTGGCGGGTCCAGTGGCCGTACCGGCGTCGTCGTAGAAGAAGGTGACTGTTCCGGCAATATCGACGGTGTCCGTGATGGAGATCCGGATCGAGTCCCGGCCACCTGAGGCGGGCATCCGCAGATAGACAGGCTGGTAGTCGTCCCTGCCGCCAACGAAGTCAGCATCCACGGGAACGCCGTCGAACAGGACCTCGCCCACCCGGACGTAGTAGCCGTCCAAGCGGACGATTGTGTCACCAGTACTGGGCCCGGAAGCGCGTGACAGCCCGGGGACCGGCCTGAGTTCTTCGTCGACCACCGTCAAACCAACCAACTGCCTCGGGCATGCTTCGCCCTGTCCCGGCTCCACGCTGAAGACGGCGCCGGGATTGCTGCGGTGCTGGGCGAGCAGCGACGCCGAGGTGGCGGCCACCCTGAACTCAAGACACTGGGTTTGCGGAATCCGTGGCGTGGCGGCAACTGCGATGGAAGCCCGCTGCCAATCCTGCTGACTCCCGCTCTGCAGTGCCTTGCACACCGCTGCGCCGGCCAGCCAAACGGCCGCGTCGTCGGCGCCCTCCACGCTCTGCACCAGGGCATCGCATTGGAATTGCTGGAGCAAAAGATAGCGCTGGCCGGAGGTGGGATCGTTGGGGCCAACCGGTCCGACGGGAACCCAACGAACCACTGGAGCATCTGCCTGTGGCGCCCCAGGGCCCGCTGGCCCTACGGGTTGGGTGGCAGTAGGACCCAGGGTGCTTGGTAATGGTTGCGCAGGGGTGGCAGCCGTGGACGAGGTGGAACCCGGGGCGGGTGTTCCGCCACCGTCGGCAGCGGGCGGAAGGCAGGCGGAGAGGCCCAGCATCAAGACCGGAACCAGGGCCAGTCGGATGAGATGGCTTTGGGATGGGCAATTCATGACAGCCCCGCATCTGCCGGATCACAACCACGCAGTTATGTGCATAACTACACTGCTGATTATTCTCCCGAAAGCCCTTGACTGCCAGAGAGGCTGCTACTTTCCGAAGTAGGGAACAATCAGGTAGATCCCGAACAGCACGGCCGCAGCGCACACGCCAAAGCAAACGAACGCCAGGGACCGCACCAGGGCAGGCGACTTCTGCTGGGCGTCACCGGCGATGGCCGTGAGGCGGACTCCCAGGGAATAAAGGACCACCAGCGTCACGGCTGCCACGAGAGTAACGCCTGCTACCTGCAGCAATTCCAACCATTTCATCGCTGCACATCCTCGTTCTGGGTGGTCTTCCGGGTCTTTTTCTTCTTGCGGAACCGGACGGCATGGCCGGCTTCTTCAACCTCGACGGCGTTGTGGTGGCCCACATGCGACTTGCGCGAGGCTACGAACATGAACAGCACCGCTGCTGTTCCAACAACTGCCGCGATGATGACGCCCACGACGCCGATGCTCACCAAGAGCGCCGTCAGCGCACCGACAATGGCCGACGCCGGGAGGGTAAAGAGCCAGCCCAACGCGATTTTGCCCGCGGTCCCCCAGCGAACGGAGGTGCCTTTGCGGCCCAGGCCCGAGCCGATGACGGACCCCGAAGCGACCTGCGTCGTGGACAGGGCAAAGCCGAGGTGGGACGAAGCGAGGATGGCCGAAGCGGTGCTGGTTTCAGCTGAGAAACCCTGGGCGGGCTTGACCTCGGTCAGGCCGGATCCCATGGTGCGGATAATGCGCCACCCACCTGCATAGGTTCCGATGGCGATGGCGAAGGCACATGCCGCAATCACCCAGAACTGCGGGCCGCTGCCCGGTTCCTGGGTACCGCCTGCAATAAGAACCAAGGTGATGATGCCCATGGTCTTCTGGGCATCGTTGGTACCGTGTGCCAGTGCGACAAGGCTGGAGGTAAAGATCTGTCCGGTGCGGAAGCCCCCGCGTTTCTGCGTGAGCTTGTCACCGGTCTCGGGATCGTGGCGCGAGGTCAGCGCATAGGCCAGGCGGGTACAAATGTAAGCCACCAGGCCGGCAATCAGCGGCGCGAAAATGGCGGGCAGGATCACTTTCTGCAGCACGGTCTCGAAATTGATCGAGTGGAATCCAATGCCCACCACTGCTGCGCCGATCAGGCCGCCGAACAAGGCGTGCGAGGAACTCGACGGGAGGCCCTTGAGCCAGGTGACCATGTTCCACAGGACAGCGCCCATAAGTCCGGCAAAGATGATGTCCGGAGTGATGTGGATACCGTCCGAACCTTCCCGGATCAGTCCGCCGGAAATGGTCTTGGCCACTTCCGTGGAGAGGAAGGCGCCGACGAGGTTCAGGACGGCGGCCAGGGCAACGGCCGTCTTGGGCTTGATCGCCCCCGTAGCGATAGGCGTGGCCATCGCATTGGCGGTGTCGTGAAATCCGTTGGTGAAGTCAAAGAATAGGGCCAACGCTATTACCAGCGCGACCATGAAGGTGATATCCACCTGTTGCCCAATCTGCAGAGTCGACGACGTTCAGCAGTTTCACTTCCCCATACCTGCCATCCACAGCATAGTTCAGCAACTGTTCAACTGACTCGGCTTGCGGGATTCACTCTGGCGGGCTTGAAACCTTAAGAATCCTACGTGGCATCCAGTGCGCGGACAAACGTGCGCGGGCTCCGCTTCAGCCCAAGAACTCCCGTACCGCTGCAAGGTGGCTCGGGGACAGTCCCTTGCGGGGATCAGGTGAGATGCAAAGCACACGGTCTTGCTGGTATTCAGCCCAGGACCGGGCATCGGATTCCCGGCTGAGCTGGTCGTCGAGCCACACGATCCGCTGGCGGCCAGTGGCTGCCAGGTCCTTTTGGAGGGCGGCAAGTTTCCACCACTCTGGATTTTGGTCCCAGCCCTGGCTGGACAGTACTGGCCAGTCCTCCCCCTTGAGGCCGATAGCCGGGCAGAGGAACTCGGGTGCAAGACGCTCCCACGTGGTCAGCCACACGAAACGCGCAGCTGGATGGTGGGCAAGGTCATTAAGGCCGGCCACAAGTTCCGGTGCGAAGGAAACCTCCAGGATGCCGGCGTCTGCGGTGGTCCATTCACCACCCCAATCGGTGGTTCCCACCGGACTGAAGGGGTTCACCACGCCGTCGACGTCCAAGTAAATGGACACGTGCGCGGAAGTCGTTCCCCCACTATCCATCTCCACTTCCCTTCCCCAATGGTTGTGCTTCAGCCTACGGGACCGGGATCCATCGCAGTCCAGAAATCAAAACCTTGACGTGCGTCATGGAAGTGATAATCTCAAGCCATGGAAAAGCCCACAGTCCATTCCGCCCACAGCGTCCGCGACATCGAGGACACCGTCCGCACCGATTTCCGGCATGCCATGTCCTACGGCGGATATCTGGACCTTGACCACCTGCTCAGCTCCCAGCATCCTCTGAGCGAGCCGGAGCACCATGATGAGCTGCTGTTCATCATCCAGCACCAGACCAGCGAGCTTTGGCTCAAGCTGGTCCTTCACGAACTTCTGGAAGCCCGCAGGCTCTTTGACGTGGACAACCTGGGCAAGGCGCTGAAGTGCATCGCACGCGTCAAGGCCATCCAGCGCACCATGACGGAGCAATGGTCGGTCCTGGGGACGCTGACGCCACGTGAATACGCCCAGTTCCGCGGGTTCCTTGGCAGCTCGTCCGGCTTCCAGTCCTATCAGTACCGGGGTGTTGAATTCCTGCTGGGCAATAAGAACCGCGGGATGCTGCGCGTCTTCGAAAGCGAACCCGAGGCTCACGCTTTGCTCAGCAAGCTCTTGGAAGAGCCAACGCTGTACGACGCCTTCCTGGCAGTTCTCTCCCGCGCCGGCTACGACATCCCCGTTGACATTCTGGAGCGGGACACCAGTGAGCCATGGACCTTCCGTCAGGACCTCGTCCCGATCTTCCAGAAGATCTACGAGTCGGACGACACCCCATGGGGCCTTTACGAAGCCTGCGAAGACCTGGTGGACATTGAGGACAACTTCCAGGCATGGCGTTTCCGCCACTTGCGGACGGTTCAACGAACCATCGGATTCAAGGTGGGCACCGGAGGATCCTCCGGCGTGGATTTCCTCAAGCGCGCCTTGGACCTGACCTTCTTCCCCGAGCTCTACGCCGTACGTACCGAAATCGGCAACTAAGCACCAAGGCAACCGTCCAGCATCGTCGCCCAACACTTCCGCAGGAGAAACCATGACAACAGCCCAGCAAACCCAACGGCCAACGTCGGCCGAGCTGGATGCCGCTGATCCCCTCGCCGCCCAGCGCGAAGCCTTTTACGCGCCCGACGCCGACCAGCTCACCTCATATTTGGACGGCAACTCACTGGGACGTCCGTTGAAAGCCACGGCAGGAAACCTTGAGTCGTTTGTGCACGAGGCCTGGGGCAGCCGCCTCATCCGGGGGTGGGATGAGCAATGGATGGATGAGCCGACAGCCGTGGGAGACCGTATTGGCGAGGTGACACTGGGCGCTGCCGCCGGTCAGACCACCGTGGGCGACTCCACATCCGTCATGCTCTACAAGATGATCCGCGCAGCAGTGGATGCCCAGCCTGGCCGGGATGAGATCATCATTGACCGCGACAACTTCCCCACAGACCGGTTCATCATCGAGGGCATTGCCGCGGAACGCGGAGCGAGCATCAAGTGGATCGCTGCGAACCCTGCCAGCGGTGTGCGCGCGGAGGACCTGGACGGCCTGCTGGGCGAGCGGACCGCCGTGGTGGTCCTCAGCCATGTTGCCTACCGGTCCGGCTTCCTGGCCGACGCGGAGGGGATCACCGCCAAAGTCCACCAGGCAGGTGCCCTGATGCTCTGGGACCTTTGCCACTCCGTAGGATCCGTGCCCATGGAGCTGGACAAGTGGGGCGTGGACATCGCCGTGGGCTGCACCTACAAGTACCTCAATGGTGGCCCCGGATCGCCGGCCTTCGCCTACGTCAACGCGTCCCAGCATGAACGTCTGCAGCAACCCATCTGGGGTTGGATGGGTGCCGAGAATCCCTTTGGCATGACGGATGCCTACCGCCCCGCGCAGGGGATGCGCAGGTTCATCACGGGAACTCCTCCCGTGCTGGCCATGCAGCCCATGAAGGACATGCTGGAACTGATTGCCTCCGTAGGGATGGACGCGGTCCGGGAGAAGTCCATCAAGCTCACCGAGTACGCAATCGCACTCTCCGAGGAGCTCCTGGTGCCCCTGGGCGCAGAAATCGTGAGCCCGCGCAATGTGGCCGAGCGCGGATCCCACATCACCGTGGACCACCCACTGTTCGCAGACGTGACGGCGAAGCTCTGGGAAAAGGGCGTCATCCCCGATTTCCGCCCTCCGCACGGCCTACGCATTGGGTTGTCACCGTTGAGCACAAGCTTTGCCGAAGTTGAACTGGGAGTGGCAGCCATCCGCGACGCACTCTCCGAATTGCAGTGAGCCGGAAATGAGTGCTGTCCTCGATGACATGGACTCCCGCCCGGGGAGTACAACGTCGTTGCTGCGTACCGTCATCGGCCTGTATCTTCGCGACGCCGGCGGATGGATGTCCGCCAAGGACATCGTGGCACTCATGGAGGCCCTTGGCACGTCCGGAACAGTAACCCGGACTGCCTTGGGCCGGCTGCGCAAAAAGGACGTGGTGCTGCAGGAAACGCGGGCAGGGGTTCCCGGTTTCACACTGACGGAAGGGGCTGCCACCATGTTGGCGCGCGGTGACCGCCGTATCTACAACCCAAGGAGCATGTCACCGTCGGATCCCTGGTGCCTGCTCTCGTTTTCCATTCCCGAGACGGAACGCGAAAAGCGGCACCAGCTGCGGCGCCGGCTCCACTGGATCGGTTGCGGGACCGTCGCGGCCGGTTTGTGGATCTGCCCCGATTCACTGCGCGGAGAAGTAGAGGAAATCCTGACGGACTTGTCGCTCCGGGACATGGCGACGATCTTCGTGACGGAAACACCCATGGTTGGCGGCAACCTCCGGGAAGCAGCCTCCAAGTGGTGGGACCTGGGAGCAGTGGCCGCGCTGCACAGGGACTTTATCCGTGAGCACGGTCCGGCCAGTGCGAACGGAGCTGCTGTTCCTACGCCTCACGGCCGGATGGTGGAGCCTTCTGCTGAAGCTTTCGCCACCTATGTGCAGTGCATTGACCGATGGCGGATCATCCCGTACCTCGACCCCGGGTTGCCGGTCGCCTTCCTGCCGGAGGACTGGCCCGGGGCCGAAGGTACGGCACTGTTCAGGCGGACAGTTGCCGCCTTTGCGGAGCCCAGTGCGGAGTTTGTTCGCCTGGCTCTGAAGGAAACTGCCGGCGCTACCGTGGCCTGACCAGCCGCCCCTGCACTGCTCAGCACTGCACGGCACGGCACGGCACGGCGCCAAACTAGAGCGCGAAATCCACCGCGATGATCTGCTCGCTGTTGGGAAAGGAGTACTTCTTCAGCGGCTCGTGCAGCGCATGCGTGGTGTAGACCTCGAGGTCCTCCACGGCCCTGAAGTCAGCCACAATGGCGTAGTCGAAGGAACGTTCTTGCTGGAGGACGTCCGGCCCGTGCGTAAGCTCCAGAAGCCCGGGAATATTGCCTTTCATCCTGTCCAGGCCCTCCTGCCAAGCAGCCTTGTCCGCCTCGGGAAAGTCGGCCTTGAACTTGAAAAGCACCGTGTGGCGAATCATGCTTCAACTCCTGCTGCTGCGCCCGAATACCCCGCCGCTGTGTACTCTGCCGGTTCGCCCGCAATGGTGCGGCCCGCCAGGTAGCCCATGGTCATGATGGGCCCCAAGGTGGCACCCGCCCCGGGGTAGCCTGCAGCGTAGGCGTTCTCAGTGGTGTTTCCGGCGGCGAACAGGCCGGGGATGGGCTCGCCGTCCACGTCAAGTACCCGTGCGAAGGCATCAGTGGCCACGCCTCCGTTGCTGCCAAAGGCGCCGTTGACCACCTCCATTGCATAGAACGGGCCGGATTGCAGCGGACCCAGGGATGGGTTGGGCCACGGGCAGTCGTCGTCACCCCAGTACTTGTCGTAGGCGCTTTCGCCGCGGCCGAAGTCAGGGTCTTCGCCGCTGACTGCATAGTGGTTGAAGCGTTCAACGGTGGCAGCCAGGTTGTCGGCAGGGACACCGATCTTCGCGGCCAGTTCCGCCAACGTGGGGGCCTCCATCAGGTAGGCCGGCGTCGGTTGTCCGGCTCGGTGCGCGAGGATCCCGTAGCGCTCCAGGTAACTGTGGTCGAACACCACGTGTGCAGGGGTGTTCAGGGTCTGGTTGTTGGGTGAATCCCATGATTGGAGGCAGCGTGCGAGGTCGTTGTAGTTCTGGGATTCGTTGGCGAACCGCCGGCCGTGACGGTTGACCATGAGCGAGCCCGGCCCTTGCCGCTCAAAGCGCAGAAGCGTACCAACAGGTGCACCATCCCGCGTGTCTCCCGTGATGGACATGGGGGCCCACCAGGCTTCCCGCGTTCCCCGGGTTTGTGCCCCGACCCGCTGGGCCATCTTAAGGCCATCGCCAGTATTGGAGGGCGGCGAGCACATGATGTACAGGCGTGAGGCCAGCAGTGAGTCAGCCAGTGCCTTGTCCCATTCGAAACCGCCCGTGCCGAGAACCACGCCGTCGTTGGCATGGAAGGTTTCGCCTGACGCCAGCTGCACGCCCACTACCCTGCCGCCGTCGTTCAGCAGCCGATGCCCACGGGCGCCAACCACCAGCGCAGCGTCATCCCGGACCAGGCTGGCCAACAGCATGGAGACCAGCGCCTGGCCTTTGGCCACCAGCCCCTGCTCCTGCCGTTGGTGCAGTTGCGCCCACGGAAACCTGGTGAAAGCGCCCCAGGTCTCGTACTCCTGCATGGTGAAGGGGGCCCGGCCATCGGAACGGACGTGGGCGGCGAGGCCGCCGAGCGCTTCACGAATGTTGTACAGCGCGGGTTCAACAGTCCTGCCGCCCTCCACGGAACCGGGCAGGTCCTGCCGGTAGTCCGGAAAGTTGTCCAGGAAGATGAACCGGACTCCGCATTCGTCTTCGGTGAAGCGAAGCATGGTGTCGCCGTAGGTCAGGGCCGCATCCAGAAGCTCTTCGCGGCTCCGGCCACGGGCAACGGCCCGGACGTACTGGGCTGCTGCTTCCTTGGAGTCGCTCAGCCCGGCTTCGCGGGCATGATGGTTGTCAGCAACCCATAACATGCCTCCCGAGACGGCGGTTGTGCCGCCCAGCAGTTCGGTCTTTTCAAGCACGACGACGGACTTACCGGCACGTGCGGCCGTGGCGGCTGCAGTCAGGGCTCCGGCGCCTGAACCGACGACGACGACGTCATAGGTATCGGAGGGTGTGCCGTTCAGGAATTTCATGGTGGTACCTCTCATAGGGCGTGATGGATGGGTGGGCGTCAGACGGCCGTGTAACCGCCGTCGATGACCAGCTCGGATCCGGTGGTGAACCGGGACTCATCGGAGGCCAGATACAGCACTCCGTAGGCGATCTCGTCCGGTTCGCCTTGGCGCGGGAGCGGGTTCCCGCCCACCAGTTGCTGGTAATAGGCCTCCGCGCCAATGTCCGACTGCTCTGCCGAGTGCCTGCTCATCCGGGTGTTCATGGATCCGGGATGGATGGAGTTCACCCTGACTCCGTGGGCGCCATAAGCCGCAGCGTCAGACTTGCTTAAGAGCCGGACGGCTCCTTTGGTGGCGTGGTACAGCGGGACGTTGCGGCCGCCGGTCAGTCCGTGGATGGAGGAAAAGTTGATGATGCTGCCGGCCTTCTTGGCGATCATGGCCGGAACAACGTGCTTGGTCAGGAGCCACACGCCTTTGACGTTGACGTCGAAGATGAGGTTGAACTCGTCCATGCTGGCAGTGTGGCTGGCACCTGCCGGACCGATGATTCCGGCTGCGTTGACAAGGATGTCCGGTGCGCCGAGGTCAGCGGTCAGTTGCTTCACGGCCTGGGCGACGCTGGCTTCGTTGGTGACATCGACGTCGTACTCAGTGATCCCTGGGTGGCTTCCTGTGGCGGATGTACCTGCCTGGTCAAGGCTGGCGACTGTCGCTCCGTGGCGGGCAAGCAGGCGGACCGTGGCGCCGCCAAGGTCTCCCCTGCCTCCGGTGACCACGGCTACCTTGCCGTTCACCCGTCCGCTGACGGACGTCTGCCCTGCCTGCGTTGCTGTATCCATGACCAACTCCTCCTGCCGCGGCGTTGCGGCTGCTGAAACCCACATACGACGCAGGGCAGCACAGAACAGGGCCCCGGGGGCCCTTAGTGGGTGGATGGTGGGCGGTGATGCCCTGCTGGGTTCCACCCTGCCAGCGCGCTTGTGAGTGGAACCACAGGGTTACCGATGAACGGGAATCAGATGCTTCCGTTGCTCTGCCGGACAGCTCCCTTGAGCTCTCCCCGCCAGCCCAGCGCACGTGAAATGCCGCGTGCCGCCGTCATCAGGACCGGCACCCGCGCTGCCACGTTTTCTTCATTTCTTGGAACCACGACGCTCAGGGCGGCGACCACTGTATTCGCACGGCCGAAGATGGGGACTGCGATTCCGCTGGATTCCGGAACGATGATTCCGGGCATGGAAGTAAACCCCTGTTGCCGGATATTTGCCAGGTGGCGGCGCAGGTCAGTGGGCTGGGTCAGGGTTGCATCGGTGAATTTCTCCAGCGTGCGCGACAGGAACAGGTCCTGGTAGGCAGAGGGCGAGTAGGCAAGCAGTACCAGCCCTGACGAGGTTCCATGGACCGGCAGGCGGCCGGCTACCTTGGTGATGTCCACCATGGAGTCCCGGGAGCCGATCCGCTCGATGTAGAGGACCTCATCGGAATCCAGGATCCCCAACGTGGTGGAGTGCTGGACCACCGATTGCACGTCCTCCATGAAGGGCAGGGCAGCTTCGCGGAGGCCCACCATGCGTGAGCTCCTGGAGACCAGCTCCCACAGCCGGGTGCCGATCCGCACCTCGCCATTGGCTTCGCGCTCGAGCAAACCTTCATGCAGGAGCTCATCCACAAGGCGGTAGGTGGTTGTCACCGGAAGCCCTGAACGCCGGGCCAAGGTGGCGACGCTCATGGTGAGGTGGGCGTCGTCGAACGCTCCCACCAGCCGGACCAGCCGCCTGATAATTGATTCCCCCGAGGACGAGTTGGCCACCTCAGCACCCCGACTTCACGCGGGATACGAACCGGAACCTGTCACCACGAAACGCACTGCGCGTCCATTCCACCGGGGCGCCATTGGCGTCGCGGGCCAGCCGGTGGACCACCAACAGTGGCGCGCCCATCCCGATCCCCAGCAGCCGGACATCTTCCGGCCCAGCCAAGGCCGTCTCCACAGTGTCCTCGACGTCGGCGACGCGGAGGCCGTAGACATCGGCCAGTACAGCATAGAGCGAACCTGCTTTAGCCAGATTGGACTTCAAGCGCGGCAGCCTGCCTGGAAGCCAGGCCACCTCATGCGCCAAAGGCTCCCCTTCAATCAACCGGATGCGTTCGAGCCTTGTCACAGGATCCCCCTGCTCAAGTCCCAACTGGACTGCGACGCCGGAATCGGCCCCGATCACATCAAGGCCAAGCACCCTGGAATCCGGCCGCAGCCCTTGGCTGCGGGCGTCATCGGAGAAGGACGTCAATTGCCTGACATGGGTTACCTTGGGCGGGGCCACGAACGTTCCATGCCCTTGGATGCGGCCCAGCTTGCCCTCGGCCACCAGTTCGCTGATCGCTTGCCTGACAGTGGTGCGTGACGTCCCGTATTTACCGGCCAGTGCACGTTCGGTGGGGATCAGCGTTCCTGGCTTGAGGCCTGCGATGAGCCCGAGAACCTCAGTCTTGAGGAGGTAGTACTTCGGCGTTCCCGGCGCGACGTCTGTGGGCATATTGGACATCCTACTTGTAGACAACACAATTGGTCTATGCCAATGTGAACTGGGCTCGTGGACCACGCTGACCTGACAAAGCAGGAAACGAAAGGGACGTCCGTTGGAGGAAATACAGCAGTTCCATGAAAACGGTGGGAAGAGTTCCGGGCCTGCAGTCCTCGGCCTTCACATCGGCGGCTCCAAGACCCATGCCGTGCGCTGGGACGGAACCCACGCGGAGGGCGGAGGTGTCGAAATCACCGAAGCGAGCGCCAACCTTTCCTCAGTGGGCCACCAGGGAGCCGACGCAGTTCTGCGAAGGATCGCCGCGAGCGTGGGCAGCGGAATCGAAGCCGTGTGTGCTGGAGCTGCCGGCGCCGACACCCCGTCCAGCCGGGCTGTGCTGTCCGCACTCCTGACTGAACACTTCCCGGGCGCCCGCATCGAGGTGGTCCATGACACGCGCATCGTCCTCGCCGCAGCCGGCCTGGACGCCGGAGTCGTCCTGGTTGCTGGTACCGGTTCGGTAGCCTGGGGCAGGAACCGAGACGGGTTGGAAGCCCGCAGTGGCGGCTATGGCTACTTGCTGGGCGATGAGGGCGGTGGCTACTCCGTGGTCCGTGACGCCGTCCGTGAAGCCCTTCGGGAATACTATGCAGGGCTGGAACCCGGCACCTTGGTCCGGGCGCTGATGGCGGCGACGGCCAATGTGGACGCCTTGCAGCTCATGGATTCCTTTTACGCGAAGCCGGAGCCGGACCACTGGGCGACGCTGGCCCCGCTGGTCCTTGAACTCGCGGCCGAAGGCGACTCCGCAGCCGTGCGGATTCAGGCTGAGGCCGCCCACCATCTGGCAAGTTTGGCCAGGCAGGTACTGGGAGAGCTCGGCCTTGACCTGCCGCTGGTCATGGCCGGCAGCTTACTGGTGAACCACAGCCAACTCGCCGGCTCTGTTGCCCGGAAGGTGTCCCTGGAAGATCCGTCATCGATTCGGATTCTCTCCCAAACCCCGGTCCACGGGGCGGTGGAACTGGCACGCCAACTCATCAAGGCCTGAACGCAGACAGGTGATCCGCGCGGGTAACCGGAGTAGTCTGTGTTCATGCCTTTCACGATCGGTGGTTGGTGACATTGGCGCGGTCCAAGCAGCGATGGCTGCCTGCCTGCGTGATCGCCCTTGTAATCGCGATGGCTGCGGCGTTCGGCTCGGTCCAAGCCGGTGCCACCGTTTCCCTCCCGGCCAAGACCGCTGACGAAATCCTGGCGATGATGGCCCGCACAGAGGTTCGGGCGTTGTCCGGCACCGTAGAACAAACAGCCGCACTGGGGTTGCCGGAAATCCCCTCGGCGGGCCCAGGCATTGCCCCCGGGGCGGCCTCGGCGATGGAGTTCTTGACCGGCTCGCACACAGCCCGGGTCTACGTCGACGGTCCCTCCAAGGCCCGATTGCAGATCATGGACCGCATGGCCGAGCGTGACGTGGTGATCAACGGGGGCGACGCTTGGTTCTACAACTCTGCGGACAACAGCGCCACGCATTTAACGGCGCCGCAGCCCTCTCCAGTCGAGGTCCCTTCCGTTGCGGGCCCCAGGCCGACGCTTCCACCCACTTCCCCATCCGACCCGCCTTCACCGGACATGTCCTCGCGGGACCTGCCCACGCCCGAGGCCATGGCCGGCCGTTTCCTGGCGGCCATTGATGACAGCACCGAGGTATCCGTTGGTGATTCCTCCTCTGTGGCCGGCCGCAGCGCGTACCGGCTCAGCCTGCATCCCCGGAGCACTACGACCTTGGTTGAGTCCGTGGCGATCGACGTCGATGCTGACACCGGCCTGCCCCTGCGCGTTGAAGTGCGGGCCAAAGGTCAGTCCGAACCCGCGTATTCACTGGCCTTCACCGAGTTGAACCTGTCCACTCCGGATACAGCGTTGTTCGAGTTCACCCCGCCACCGGGCGCCACCGTGACGGAGAAGGCCATCCCTGCCAAACCGGTTCCCACCATGGCCGCTCCCGGCACGCCCACACCGCAGGATGCCCCGGAGCTCAACCGGCCCCGCCCCACCGTGACCGGTGAGGGTTGGGAGTCCGTTGTTGCCTTGCCGGCAGGCTCTGCCCCGGCAGGGCTCACCTCCAGCCCCCAATTGTCCCAGGCGCTGGAACCTGTTGCCGGTGGCCGCGCGATGACGACGTCGCTGGTCAGTATCCTGATTCTCGACGACGGCCGCGTCTATGCGGGCATGGTGCCGTTGGAACGGCTCCAGTCAGCCGCTGCCGCCCAGTGAGCGAATCCTTACCCACTGAGTTCGCCATAGAAACGCGCGGCCTGGTCAAGCGCTTCGGTCGCCGTCCCGCCGTTGATGGGATAGATCTGGCGGTCCCCCAGGGCTCTGTCTTCGGCTTCCTTGGGCCCAACGGTTCGGGAAAAACCACCACCATCAGGGTGCTGCTGGGCCTTGCTTCGGCAAGCAGCGGCGACATCCGCGTGCTCGGCCAGGAGATGCCCCAATCGCTGGCGTCCGTGCTGCCGGATGTCGGCGCCTTGGTGGAGGGGCCGGGCTTCTATCCGTTCCTTTCGGGAACTGGCAACCTGATGCGCCTGGACACCGCCGACCGCCATGCCGCCTCATCCACCAGACGGCAACGCGTCCACGACGCGTTGGAGCGGGTGGGGCTTGGCCACGCCGCAGGCAAGAAAGTCCGCGCCTATTCCCTGGGTATGAAACAGCGCCTTGGCCTGGCCAACGCCATGCTGAGACCGCGGAAACTGCTGGTCCTCGACGAACCAACCAATGGATTGGACCCGCAGGGCACGCGCGAGGTGCGCAGCCTGGTTCGTGCCCTGGCCGCAGGCGGGACCACCGTATTCGTTTCCAGCCACTTGCTGGCTGAGGTGGAACAGATGTGCACCCACGTGGGCGTGATGAGTGCCGGCCGGCTGGTTGCCCAGGGTCCCCTGGAAGAGCTGCGTTCCGCCGGGCAGGCCCACGTTGTGGTCCACACACCCGACGTCGAACGTGCCGCCGGCGTCCTTGCCCGGCTGGGACTGGTTCCCGGCGAAGCTCCCGGTACCGGCAGCCCTTGGGGAACCACAGCGTTGTTGGGAACTGGGCTCAATGGCCTGGAACCCGAAATGATCGTGGCCTCACTGGTGGCCGAGGGTGTCCGGGTCCGAGGCTTCGCCGTGGAAAACGCGAGCCTCGAAGAACGTTTCGTGTCACTGACAGGAGAGGGGTTCGACGTTGTCGGCTGAACCTGCTGCGCACGGCACCCCGGCCGCTGTCCGGCCCGGAATCGGATGGGCGCTGCTGGGCTCTGAACTAACCGTGCTGTTCCGCAGGCTCCGCACGTGGGCCATGCTGATCGCTTTGGCCGTAGTTCCCCTGCTGATTGCCGTGGCTGTGAAGTTGTCGTCCCGGCCAGCGACGCCCGGGCGGGGACCGCTTTTCCTGGATCGCATCACCCAGAATGGTCTCTTCGTGGCCGTGACTGCCTTGGTGGTATGCGTTCCGCTGTTCCTGCCACTGACCGTTGGCGTGGTGGCAGGAGACACCATCGCGGGAGAGGCCAACATTGGAACCCTGCGGTACCTTTTGCTGGCTCCCGCAGGACGGATCCGCCTGCTGCTGGTGAAGTATGCGGGTGCCGTCACCTTCTGTTTCGCCGCAACGGCGACTGTGGCAGCCTCCGGCGCCCTGGCCGGCGTCGTACTTTTCCCTGTGGGGCCGGTGACCCTCCTGTCCGGTGACACCATCACCGTGGGTGAGTCTGCCTTGAGATCGCTGTTGATCGCTGGCTACATCACGGTGTCGCTGCTGGGACTGTCCGCGATCGGGCTGCTGATCTCGACGTTCACGGACGTCCCGGTGGGAGCCATGGCAGCCACCATCGTTCTTTCGGTGGTCTCGCAAGTACTGGATAATCTCCCCCAACTTGAATGGCTGCACCCCTGGCTCTTCAGCCACCATTGGCTGGGTTTCGCGGATCTGCTGCGGCAACCCATCTCCTGGACATCGTTCGGCGACAACGCGCTTCTCCAGGCCGGGTACATTGCAGTATGCGGCGCGCTGGCCTACGCCAAATTCTCCAGCAAGGACGTCTTGTCGTAGCTTTGTCGTAGGCTCTTCCCATGGCCAGATTCTTTGACGTTCACCCGGAAGATCCACAACCACGCGCCATCGGCCAAGTGGTGAATATGCTCCAAGGCGGCGGGCTGATCGCCTACCCTACCGACTCCTGCTACGCGCTGGGAGCCCAGATCGGCAACAGGGAAGCCTTGGACCGGATCAGGACCATCCGGCAGTTGGACGACAAACACCACTTCACCCTGGTGTGCAAGGACTTTGCCCAGATGGGTCAGTTCGTGATGCTGGACAACGACATCTTCAGGAGCATCAAGGCCGTCACTCCCGGCAGCTACACTTTCATCCTCCCGGCCACGCGTGAAGTCCCCAAGCGGCTGCTGCACCCCAAGAAGAAGACCGTGGGCGTGCGCATTCCCGACCACAAGGTAGTCCAGGCGCTGTTGGCCGAACTCGGCGAGCCTTTGCTCTCCAGCACCCTGCTGCTCCCGGATGAGGAAGAACCGTTGACCCAGGGCTGGGAAATCAAGGAGCTCCTGGACAACCAGGTGGATGGCGTCATCGATGCCGGCGATACCGGCTCAGAGCCCACCACCGTGATCGACTTCTCCAGCGGAGTGGCCGAGGTTGTTCGTCGTGGAATGGGCGATACTTCGCGCTTCGAGTAGCCGCGTGGATGCCTGGAAGGCACGCTCAGCGGAACTGGAAGCGGCAGCCTGAGTTCAGGGCCACCTGCGCAACACCCGTCATCTCCAGGGAAAGCGCGGACGGTTGCCTCACGAGAGGCTGCGGAGGATAGGCCACGAAAATGGCCAGCTGGCGGTTGCCGTCGGCGCTGCTGAGGGCAACACTTCCGTAGCCTGGAACATCTCCGGCATGGCCATAGTAGGAGCCGTTGGTGCAGCGGTCGTCCCAATGGTCCAGGCCAAGGCCGTACTCGGCGAACACCGTGCCCTTCATGGTGATGAGGCTTGCCGGCGCCAGCAACCGTCCCCTCAGCAAGGCGTCCTGAAAGGTAATGATGTCCCCGACGCTGGACACCAGGCCTCCTGGTGCAACCCCTGGTGGCGCCGAGGGAAACGTCACGTCCACCGTTTCCCCGCTCACCTGGATATAGCCGTGGACGAGGTCATCCGGCACGGTGGAGCCGGGGGCCAGCAGCCCGGTGGCCCCGAGGTCCAGGGGCGTCAGGATGTCGGCCCGCAGGACAGCCTCCAGCGGAGAACCACGGAGCTGCTCCACCACCCGTCCCAGCAAGGCATCGGCCTGGGTAGACGTCACGTCCGGGAGATCCGCGGTGGTTCCCAGGAGTTGGCCGATGGTGAGTGGGTTGCCCGCAGCAAGGGAACCCGGCAGGTAGGTGGTGACGGCGTCGTCCAACGTCAACAGGCCCTCTTCGGCGAGCTTGAGGATGGACACAGCCACCATGGACCGGAGCTGCCCACCCACAGGGAAACTGTCGCCGGGCTGGACGGCCGTGCGCGCTTCCCGGCTCCTCACTCCTGCTGCGCTGATCCACTCCTGCCGGCCAACTTTGGCCTTGATGAGCACCGCTGAGGCGCCCTCCTCCAGCTTCTCCCGGGAGAAGAGCTCCAAGGTGGCCCGGAGCTCCTGAAAGGCCGGCGAAGATGTGGCGGTGTCCGTGGGCAGCGCAGTTGGTGTTCCGGTGACCGTCGGCACCAAAGGAGGGGCCGTCGTCGTGGGTGCCACCGTTGCCGTCACCGGAGGCAGTGCCGGCGTGGTGGGCAGGGGCGGCAGGGGGCTAGGTGTGCCGGTGCATCCACACAGAAACAAACCGCACGCAAGTGCGAGGCTCGTTAACCCCTGACCTTGACGTCGCGGCACGCAGACTCCCGGTTTACTCCTCGGGCTTGCGGGCCCGGCTGGGCTGCACGCGCATGGGTTCACCCGGCATCTTGGGGAATTCGGGCGGGAAAGGCATCTCGCCCTGGCCGTTCTTGACGTCCCGCTCCCACCATTGGAGCAGCACGTCAATATCACCGGGGTGATCGTGCATGGACGCCCAGGGGTCGCCGGTCTTCGCCAGACGGTCCGGGACTGTGGTGATGGTGTACTTCGCGGGATCGGAGCTCTCCAGTTCATCCCACGTCAGCGGGCAGGACACCTGCGCCGTGGGCACGGCGCGGGGGCTGTAAGCGCCGGCGATGGTTCGGTCCCGGTTTGCCTGGTTGAAGTCCACGAAGATCCGCCTCCCGCGTTCCTCCTTCCACCACGCTGTAGTGACCTTGTCCGGCTGACGGCGCTCCAATTCGCGTCCTGCGGCAATCACGGCATGGCGTACATCGAGGAATTCATGCTTGGGGTGGATGGGTGCGTAGACATGGAGTCCCCGGTTGCCGGATGTCTTGATGAACGCCGTCAATCCGGCTTCTTCCAGAACGGACCGGAGCTCTTGCGCGGCGGGGATGGCGTCGTCGAAGTCGGTGCCCGGCTGGGGATCGAGGTCTATCCTCAGTTGATCCGGGTTATCGGGATCGCCGGCCCGCGACGCCCAAGGATGGAACACCACCGTATTCATCTGTGCCGCCCACACGGCCGCGGCAGGCTCGTCGATGACCAGCTGCGGATGCGACCGGGCACTGGGATAGGTCACCGGGACTGAACGGACGTACTCCGGTGCGCCCTTGGGCGGATTCTTGGAGAAGAACATCTCGCCCTCAATGTTGCCCGAGTAGCGCTGAAGGCTGACGGGCCGGCTTCCGTTGGCGGCCACAAACGCCTCTCCGACGTCGATGAGATAGTTGGCGAGGTCCAGTTTGGTCAGTCCCGCCTCGGGCCACATCACCCGGCTTGGACTGGAAATCCGGACCTCCCGGGGGCCATCGGGACCAGGAACAGTGACAGTGGTTGCTTCGCTTGCCATGGGCACAAGCTACCCCGTAAAGGGCTCGTACGTCAGCACCCACTTCGATTTTGCTGCGGTGGGCAATGATGGATGCATGCCAAATACTGAAACACCTGTCACCATCACGGTCGGTGAATCCGACATTTCCGCCCTCCACATCAGGCCGGACAGCCCGTTTGCCACGTTGGTGGTGGCGCATGGCGCCGGAGCTGGAATGGAACACCCGTTCCTCCAAGGTTTCGCTGGGGCGATGGCGGACGAAGGCGTGGCCACCCTGCGCTTCAATTTTCCCTATCGCGAGGCCGGCCGGCGATTCCCCGACCGCCCGCCTTTGGCCATCGCCACTTGGCGTGCGGTCATGGACAAGGCCGCTGAACTCAGCGATGGTGAGCCCCTCTGGGCTTCGGGCAAGTCCTTCGGCGGGCGAATGGCGTCCATGGCAGTAGCTGAAGGCATGACTGCCAGCGGATTGGTGTACCTCGGCTACCCGCTGCACGCGCCCGGCAAACCTGGGAAGCTGCGCGACGAACACCTCTACGGCGTCACGGCGCCCATGCTCTTCCTCCAAGGAACGCGGGATGCCTTCGCAACACCGGAACTCTTGGAGGCCGTGGTGGAAAAGATAGGCCCGACGGCGACGCTTCAGTGGAGCGAGGGAGGCGACCATTCGTTCGCGGTCAAGGGCGTCAAACGTGGGGCGGAGCAGACCGGGGCTTCATTGGCGCCCGCGGTGGCTGCGTTCCTGAGGGCAAACTCCTAAGGATGTCCCCCGGCTCTACTTTGGCAGGGGCTCGTGGCGCAGGTAAGAACGGCGAAAACGGCCAGTACCGGCCGTGAGGGCGCGCAGTTCGATGGCGTAGCGCAGAAGTTCCTGGTCCGGCACTTCAGCGCTGATGTCCGTTCCCTCGGCGTCGGTCGCGGTAGTGCCGGTGACCCGGCCGCGCCGTCCCGAAAGATCACCCATCACGGCACCCACGTACTCGTCAGGGACGCTGACAACAACCGACGAGACAGGTTCCAGCAGCTGGATTTTGGCGGCCGCCGCAGCTTCACGGAGGGCCAGCGCTCCAGCTGCCTGGAAGGCCGCATCCGAGGAGTCAACACTGTGGGTCTTTCCGCCCACCAACGTCACTTTGATATCCACCACCGGGAATCCTGCGGATACGCCCTTGAGCATCTGGGAACGGACGCCCTTCTCCACGCTGGTAACGAACGTTGCCGGGATCGCTCCACCCACAATTTTGTCGGTGAAGGCGAAACCTTCACCTCTGGCAAGGGGCTCCACCTCGATGTCGCAGATGGCAAACTGCCCATGGCCGCCGGATTGCTTGACGTGCCGTCCGTGGCCCGCGGCTTGGCCTGCGAAGGTCTCCCTGAGCGGAGTGATGACGTCCACGGTCTGCAGTTTGACGCCTTGGCTGCGCAACCTGTCCAAAACAACCTCCGCGTGGGCTTCTCCCATGCACCAGAGGATGAGCTGGTGGGTGTCCTGGTTGCGTTCCAATCGCAGCGTCGGATCGGCGGCCGCCACCTTCCCGATGCTCTTGGCCAGCGCGTCTTCATCACTCCGTGAAGCACCCTCGATGGCAATGGGCATCAGTGGCTCGGGCATGTTCCACGTCTCGATCAGCAGCGGCGCTTCTCTGTCGGACACAGTGTCTCCGGTCTCGGTACTGGCAAGCTTGCTGATGGCGCAGATGTCCCCGGCAATACACTGCGGAACGGCCTTCAAGCTGGAGCCCACCGGCGAATAGAGGTGGGTGACGCGTTCGTCGGCGTCGTGGTCCTCATGGCCCCTGTCCGCCAATCCCCTGCCGCCCACGTGGATCGAGGAATCCTCCCGCAACGTCCCCGAGAACACACGGACCAGGCACACGCGGCCAAGAAAGGGATCCACGGTGGTCCGGACCACTTCGGCGGCGAGACGCCCCGCAGGATCACACTCCAACGGTTTCATTGACGAACCGTCCAGTTTCATCACCGCGGGGTTGATGCGCTCCATGGGCGATGGCAAGGCATCGGTCAGCAAGGCCATGAGCTCCGGAAGGCCCACACCGGTATCCGCCGACGCCGGAATGACCGGGAAGAAGCTTCCCCGGGCCACGGCGGTTTCCAGGTCCCTTACGAGGTCTGCCAGTGGCAACTCCTCGCCACCAAGATACCGGTCCATGAGTGTTTCGTCTTCGCTCTCGGCAATGATCCCTTCGATCAAGGGGCCCCGCGCCTCCTCGGCATCCGTTACCGATGCCGAATCCCCCTCAGCGGGGCCGTTGAGGATGCCGACAAGGCCGGTATTGCCCACCTGAGGAATGTACAACGGGAGCACCGACTCACCGAAAGCCTCCTGGCACCGCACGACGGCGGCACTGAAGTCGCCGCGCGGATGGTCCAGTTTGCTGAGCACCACCGCCCGAGGCATGCGGACTTTCTCGCATTCGCCCCACAGGGCAATGGTGGCAGCGTCAATACCGTCGACGCACGAAACAACAAAAAGGGCCGCATCGGCGGCCCTGAGACCAGCGCGCAATTCGCCGGTGAAGTCGGTGTAGCCCGGGGTGTCGATCAGGTTGACCTTGATTTCACCTACCAGAATGGGCGCGACAGACATGGCCACTGAGCGTTGTTGGTGGATCGCCGACGGATCGGAATCGCTGACGGTGGAGCCTTCGCTGATGGATCCCATCCGGGTGATGGCTCCGGTTGCGGCCAGCAGCGCCTCCACCAGCATCGACTTGCCGGCTCCTGAATGCCCCACGAGCGCTACATTTCGGATTCGGGAGGGGTCCCGTGCTGCCAGGCCCGCCCCGTTGTCACCCCGGCGGGCTTCAGGCATGCCGGGGCCGGTTCCCCTTGGCGTTTCGCGTGTGCCCTTCGCGGACATGGGCACCTCCTGGTGTTGAATCCCGGCACGGAGTCCGAGCACATTCCGCTCGAACGTTAACAGGATTGGACACCCTGAGGTGACCACAGGGCAAGGGCTGGCAGCCAGCAAAACCGGCCGGCCGCCGTCGGGCCCTTGGCAGCGTGCGGAACTGGCGAACTACGGGGCGAGCATCCCCCACAGCAACAAGGCCGACGCTGCCGCGCATCCCGCGATCACCACAGTAAAACCCGTCAACCACACGAAGGCCGGGAGGCCTGTGGTGCGGCCCAGGATGAAGGCGTCGGAGTCTGCAATCCGGTCCCGGCGGCTGGTGTGCACACCGGCCAGTTTGAAGAGGTCGCGGACACCTCCCACCGACAGGGCGACACCAAGGGCGAGCACCACGTAGTTCACCGTCGTGGGCGCAGCGAACAGGATCAGGAGCTGGGCGACCGCAGCGCTCACCACGGCCACGAGAATCCCGGTGATGTTCCTCAGGAAAATGAGTGATACCAGCAGGATCAAGGCCCCGATGGACATGGCAGCACCGGAACGGCCCGCAGCAAACGCGGCGATCAGCCCCAGGCCAACCACCGCTGGTGCCGGGTAACCCCAAAATCCGGACCAGGCCGCCCCAAAAGCACTCCGGCCACTGCTGACAAGACGTCCCGAATGGTCGAGCCCTATCCGGAGCCCGTGCACAAAGCGCCCTGTCATGAGCGCCGCATAAGCGTGGCCGAGCTCGTGGACGAATGTGACGTAGAGGCCGAACCAGCGCCAGGTGACACGAGGGATGCTCAGGACAACGGCACACGCAAGGATACCCAGCAAGGCAGGCAGTGGCACCGCAGTGGTGTGCATTTCGGTGAAACCGCGGACCACCGCGTCCCACCAGGTTTGAAAGAGGGTCATTGCGCCTTCCGGATTCCCTGAACTGACATCCTCACAGCACTGTTGACTGAAGACGGGAATGCAGCCCGGCGATGAGTATCTCGAGGCCGAAGTCGAAAGCGGCCTCGCCACGCTCCCCAGCAGGTCCAGCTTGCGCCAAGGCATCGGTCAGGGCCGGGTACCCCTGCGCAGGTGGAGCCCAGACGACATCCGGCGCTGCCAGGTCCAAGGCGAAACCCAGGGCGAAGCTGTCAATGGTGGAAATCGCTGACATCACGTCCCGGCCCCGGAAACCTGCGGCGTGAAGGGCCACCGCAAGGTTCTCGTAGAGTGCCATCACCTGGTCGTCTTGAACTGTTTGGAGCACCAGCAGGGGTGCGAGTTTCGGATGTCGGGCGAAGGCATCGCGATAACTCCGGACAATGGCGCGAAGCGACGCCTCCCAGTCCTCCTCGTCCTCCAGGACGTAGGGACTCTCGCCGATGATCCGGCCCCGCATCAGCTCAAGGATTTCCTCCCGTCCGCTCACATGGTTGTAGATGGAGGACTGGCTGACGCCGATCCGCTTGGCCAGTTTGGGCAGGCTGAAGTCCCCAGCCTCGTCCACCAACTCAAGGGCGGCCGTGACGAGTGCATCGATTGATATCAGCGGGACCAACGGGCGTGCCATACGGGTGTCTCCATTCAAGGTTGTTGTTACGACTCTAACCAGAACTTTGCGTCCGGGTATTGTGCTCCGGATCACTAGGCCCTACGCTAAACGAAAGCCTTTCGCTTAATGATCGGCACTCCTTCCCCCAACACTCCTGAGGATCCCCATGTCTGACCTCGAAACCCGACCTCCAGCAGCAGATGCTGGAAATGGGCTCAAACGGAATGCCATCGGCACCGGCGGCATCGCCTTCCTGGTGATCTCCGCGGCAGCCCCCCTGACAGTGATGGCCGGCGTAGCCCCTGTGGCCATCGGCATCGGGGGCATTGGCGCCCCCATGGGATACGTCATTGCCGGGGCCGTCCTGCTGGTTTTCGCCATCTCCTTCATGGCCATGACCAAACACGTCAAAGCCGCAGGCGGTTTCTATACCTACATCAGCCTGGCCATGGGCAGGACAGTGGGCCTGGCTGCGGCCGTACTGGCGATCGTGTCCTACAACTGCCTGCAAATCGGCGTCTATGGATTGTTCGCAGTCCAGACCCAGGCCATGCTCCGCACGCTCTTTGGCGTGGACGTGCCATGGCCTGTTGTGGCGTTGGTGGCCATCGCAGCCGTCTGGCTTCTCGGATTCCGCGGCATTGACGTCGGCGCGAAGGTCCTCGGAGTCCTGCTCATCGCCGAAACCGCCATCCTGGCGATCATGGGCGTAGCGATCCTTGCCCGGGGCGGAGCTACCGGCATCAGTTTCGCCTCGTTCTCCCCTGAGCACGCATTCACACCGGGCGTCCTGGCCATCCTTGCTATTTGCTTCGCGGCATTCATGGGCTTCGAATCCACCGTGCTGTACCGGCGTGAGGCCCGGAACCCGGACAAGTCCGTCCCGCGCGCAACCTACATCGCCGTCGGTTTCATGTCCGTGTTTTACGCCTTTATCGTCTGGACAGTCATTCAGGCCTTCGGCGACGGGAACGTAATCACCGCTGCCGGTGAACTGGCCGACGGAATGTTCTTCGCCACCATCAACCAGTACGTGGGGCCGTGGGCCGAGGTGGTGATGTACGTGCTGATCGTCACCAGTGTCTATGCTTCACAACTGGCCTTCCACAACGCCATCAACCGCTATGTCTACATGCTCGCCAAGGACGGCGTCCTTCCCGCGTTCCTCGGCAGGACCCACACCACCTACAAGTCCCCGCACCGCGCCGGGCAGATCCAGACCATTCTGGCCGCCGTCGTCATCATCATTTGCGCGATCGCCGGCGCCGACCCGTACAAGCAGCTGCTGATCTGGGTGAACACTCCGGGGATCGTCGGGATCGTCGCCTTGCAGGGTCTGGTGTCCGTGGCCGCGTTCATCTATCTCCGCCGTCATCCGGCTGCCGTCACCAACCGTCTTCTCCTGCCGGTCAGCGTGGCCTCGGCCGTCCTCCTGTTCGGAGTGGTGGCGTTGATCGCCATCAACATCGAACTCCTCACCTTTGCCGATGCCCTCACCAACACCATCCTCCTTCTGGTGGCACCCCTTGTTTTCCTGGCAGGCCTGCTGATTGCACGCCGCCTGCGCACCACCCGCCCCGACGTTTTTGCACGGATTGGAAGCTTCGAAAAACATGAATCCTGACCTCATAGTCCTCGCCGACACCATCCACACCATGGACGGTCACCTGGGCGATTCCCACCAGGCTGTAGCCGTCCGCGATGGGGTGATTACCGCCGTCGGAAGCCGGGCTGAAGCGCAGGACTGGGCGCACAACGGCACCCGCGTGGTAGAGCTTGGCAACGCGACGCTGACCCCGGGCCTGGTGGATTGCCACATCCATCCGGTGTTCGGACTGGACCTGACAATCGGCGTCGACCTTTCCAGTGCTGCCACCCTGGAGGAAGTCCGCGTCCTGCTCCAGTCGGAGTCAGAGAACGACGGCGGCTGGTTGCGTGGCTGGGGACTGAACCCCAACGCCTTTGGCGCAGTTCCGTTGCACCGGGGCGTTCTGGATGCTGTCAGCGGCGACAAGCCCGCGCTGATCCGGTTGTTCGACGGTCATTCAGCCCTTGCCAACAGCCGGGCACTGGACCTGGCAGGCGTCCGGGGCAGGTACGAATTCGAGCAGGCTTCCGAGGTGGTTTGCGATGCCGATGGCGTTCCCACCGGGCTCCTCCTCGAAGCAGCCGCCATGGAACTTATCCAACGGCATATCCCCCAGGAAACGTTCGACGAACGGAAGGCCAGGCTCGCGGCCCTGCTGGAGGACTTTGCCCGATCAGGACTGACCGGCGGCCACATCATGGACCACAGCGACGAATCCGCCCGCCTCTTCCGGGCCCTGGAGATCGACGGCGAGCTGCCGCTGCGCCTTCGGAGCGCCCCGTGGTGCATGCCCGGCACCGATGAATCCGAGTGGAAGGAGCTTGCCCGCACCGTGGGAACCGGTGGTCGACGGTGGTCCGTTGAGGCCATCAAACTGTTCGTCGATGGAACCGTGGACAACGGAACCGCCTGGCTTTATGAACCCGACGCCTACGGCCAATCAACTGCACCGTTCTGGCCACGGCCGGAAGAATACTCGGCGGCCGTTCGCTACTTCGCCTCCCGGGGCATCCCGACGGCGACGCACGCGATCGGTGATGCGGGTGTGGAACATGTGTTGAATGCTCTGGAGTCGTTGCCCGGTACAGTACCGGCTGATGTCCTTTGCCGGACCGTCCACCGCATTGAACACATCGAGACAGTTCCGGACACACTCCTGGAGCGTTTCAGGACTGCGGGTGTGGTGGCAAGTATGCAGCCGACGCACTGCACCCACTATTCAGCGGCAGACCACAGCGACAACTGGTCCACCCGGTTGGGCGCCGAGAGGGCAGACCGGGCCTGGCGCTGCAGGGACCTCCGTGAGGCGGGAGTGACTTTGGGCATTGGCTCGGACTGGCCGATCGCTCCGTTTGAGCCCCTTCCCATCATCGCTGATGCGCAGTTGCGTCGGCGCTCCGGACATCCCGAACAAGAGCCCATCGTGCCGGCGCAAGGTCTCACCGCATACCAAGCACTGGAGGGCTACACCTCCCATGCAGCAAAAGCGGCAGGCCTCTGGGATGTCTCCGGTTCCATCTCGGTGGGCAAACGGGCAGACTTCACGGCTTTCGAGCTGGATCCCCTGACCACCCACCCCGACGAGTTGGCTGCCAGCAAGGTTCTGGGAACATTCGTGGACGGTGAGATCCAGTTCATGCTGGAGCGGCTCGCCTAGCTGGAGGGGCCGGACTGCATTCTGTTCTTCGTCCTGGCGGTGGCCAGCGCAGTCCACGGGTCTTCGGGCCAGGGATGCTTGGGATAGCGACCACGCATCTCGGCCCGGACCTGGGAGTAGGGGCCGGACCAGAAGGAGGCGAGATCATCCGTGACGGCCAATGGCCTTCCTGCCGGAGACAACAGGTGGAACAGCACAGGGACCCGGCCATCGACGAGCAGTGGCGTGCGATCCCAGCCGAAGCATTCCTGGAGTTTGACCGCCACAACCGGCCTGCCGCCGTCGTGCTCTTCCGGTCCTTTCTCCGACACTTCCGGATAATCGATCCTGACCCGCGAGCCGCTGGGAACCTGCAGACGCTCGGGAGCCAGGCTGTCCAGGCGGGATGCTTCCGGCCACGGCAGCAGCCGACGCAAGGGCTCCGCCAGATTGATCGACTTAGCGGGCGTCCCGGTGGCCATCTGTTCCAGCTCCGGGGCCAACCAGTCCTCCAGCCGGGCCAGCAGGCTGGCTTCGCGGACGTCGGGCCATGGCGCGCCGAGCTCATGGTGCAGCAAGGCGAGCCGCCTCCGCAGGGCATCGGCTGCTGTTGACCAACCGATCATGGACAACCCTGTTTTTGCCAGAGCTTCACCCACCGCATGGCGTCCGGCTTCAGCGTTGGGCCGCACAGGCGTGGAGGACAGGACGATCGATCCCAACCGACGTTCCAAGCGGGCGGTCACCTTCCCGTGGTCAAACTTCGCCTGCACCTTGGTGACCATAAGATCCGGGGCAGCAGCTTCGGCAAGTTCCGCGGACAACGGCGCCGCTGAGCGGATCACCGCACCCGTTCCAGCAGCGTCGCGGCCCTGTGCCCGCGACACTTCCGATACGGCCAGCCACTCATGCCCGGACAATGGACTTCCGGCGGGAAGCCCGGCCCGGGTCCCGGAGGACAACAGATATGTGGATCCATCGCCAGGGACGCGACGCGCCACGCGGTCCGGGAAAGCCAACGCCACCACAAACCCGGGCGCTTCCTTGGCTGTAACGTCCCCTGGTGGTTGTGAAGGCGCGACGCCGGACGCCTCCTGGCGGGCCATCGACTCCATCCGCTTCGCCTCCTCCGCGAAACGGCGTGCGGCGGGATCGGAACCGGACCTCAGCGACGTCAGGAAGGCGGTGAGGTCTGCACCGGGTGCGCGCTGGTCACCGGCAACGAGTGCTACCGTTTCCGCCGCTGCCCGCGTACCGACCAGTGCAGCTCCATCCAGCAAGGCGCGGGCAAGGCGGGGATCGGCCGGAATGCGTGCCAGTGCCTTGCCCAACGTTGTGACGGATCCGTCCCCGGCCACTGCACCTAATTCCCGGAGGACTTCCACAGCCTCGTCCATGGCTCCGGAAGGTGGAGCGTCAGGCAGTTGCAAGCCGAGGCCTCCCGGCGCACCCCAGCATGCGAGGACCAGCGCGGCTCCAGTGAGGTCGGCTACCGAAATCTCAGGTGTTTGGTGGGCCGGGGCTGCTGCGAAAGCCTGGTGGTCGTAGCAGCGGACCACTGCGCCTGGTCCTTGTCGTGCCGCGCGTCCGGCACGCTGGTCGGCCGACGCCCGCGAGCATGAGACGGTCACCAGGCCTGACATTCCACGCCCTGAATCCCTGCGCGGTTCCCTGGCCAACCCCGAATCAATGACGAGCCGCACACCGGGAACGGTGAGGGATGACTCAGCGAGCGACGTCGACACAATGATCCGTGGCGGACCGCCGGGCGCCCGGCCCGAAACCGCCCGATCCTGGGCATCGGGGCCGATCTGGCCGTGCAGCTCAAGTACCTCCACGTTCCGGGGAACCTGGGCGCGAAGGCGATGTGCGACGTCGGACACTTCACGGGCGCCCGGCAGAAAAACCAACGCATCAACATCTGGGTTGGTGGCCAACGCCTGTCCGTGGGCGGTCGCGGCGGCACGGGCCACGTGGTCCAGGAACGTGCGGGCCACTCCCCGATTGTTAAGGCGGTGCTCACCGGAGGGGGCCCACTGAACCTCCAGTGGGTGCAGCGCGGAAGGGCAGTCAACCACGGGAGCCGGGCCGCCGTCGTCGTGGGCTGTCCCGCTCTGCTCCAATAAGGCTGCAAAACGCGGGGCGTCGAGGGTTGCCGACATTGCGATCAACGTCAGGTCGCCACGGAGCTCACGGACCTCGGCAAGCATGCCAATCAGCAGATCGGTTTCGAGCCCGCGCTCGTGCACCTCATCCAGGACCACAGCATGAACGTCCTCCAGGCCGGGATCGCCCAGGAGCCGGCGGAGGAGAATGCCGGGCGTGACGAATTCCACCACCGTGTCCCTGCCGGTCTTGCTCTCCCCGCGCACGGTGTAACCCACTCTGCTGCCCAAACGGCTGCCGTCCAGTGACGCCAGCCTGCGGGCAGCGGATCGGGCGGCAACTCGCCGTGGTTGGGTGACGACGATACGTGGCTGGCCGGCTTTCCGTTCGGAGGGCAGCTGCCGTTCGGCCAGCAGGTTGGCCAGCAGCGGAGGCACGAGTGTGGTCTTGCCGGTGCCGGGCGGCGCCTGGACGACTGCCGCCCCGCCGTCGCCCTGGCGTTCCAGCGCTGCGGTCAGGTCGGCCAGGGATTCAGCAAAGACCAGCCCCTTACCGATGGTGTCCAGTCTGAAAGTCACCAGACCATTGTCCCTGCTGGGCGGTACGGGAAAGGCCACGCCGGCGTGAACCGGGCGTGGCCTTCCTCTGGTGCTGTGTTTCTAGCCGATGGTGGAAGCGTCGATGACAAAGCGGTAGCGGACGTCGGAGGCGAGCACGCGCTCGTAGGCTTCGTTGATCTTGCTGGCCGGGATGACCTCGATTTCGGCACCGAGGCCGTGTTCTGCGCAGAAGTTCAGCATTTCCTGCGTTTCGCGGATGCCGCCGATCGCTGAGCCGGCGAACCGGCGACGACCCATGATCAAGGAGAAGACGTTAACCGGCAAGGGTTCTGCCGGGGCGCCAACGTTAACCAGGCTTCCGTCGAGCGTCAGCAACTGGAGGTAGGCGCTGATGTCGATCGAGGCGCTGACCGTGTTGATGATGAGATCGAAGGTGCCGCCGAGCTGCTCGAACGTGGTGGGATCGCTGGTGGCGTAGTAGTGGTCCGCGCCGAGCTTGAGCCCGTCCTCCATCTTCTTCAGCGACTGCGACAGGACCGTGACCTCAGCGCCCATGGCATGGGCGATCTTGACGGCCATGTGGCCGAGTCCGCCAAGCCCAACGACGGCGACCTTCTTGCCGGGACCGGCGCCCCAGTGGTGCAGGGGCGAGTAGGTGGTGATGCCTGCGCAGAGCAGCGGAGCAGCGACGTCGAGTTCCAGACCCTCCGGAATGGTGACGACGAAGTCCTCGTTCACCACCACATGGCTGGAGTATCCGCCCTGGGTGATGGTGCCGTCGCGGTCAACGGCACCGTAGGTGCCCACGTTTCCCTTGAGGCAGTACTGTTCTTCTCCGGCCAGGCAGTTCCTGCACTCCTTGCACGAGTTGACCATGCAGCCGACGCCAACGCGGTCTCCCACCTTGTGCTTGGTCACATCGGAGCCAACCTCGGTGACGATGCCGGCGATTTCATGTCCGGGGGCCAATGGATACTGCTGCGGTCCCCAATCACCGCGGACAGTGTGGATATCGGAATGGCAGATGCCGGCGAACTTGATGTCAATGTGGACGTCGTTCGGACCGACCTCGCGACGTTCGATGGTGGTCAGGGTCAGGTCGCCCGTAGCCGAGGGGGCAGCGTAAGCGTTAGCGGTAGGCATGTTTCTCCTGCGTTGTGAACGTTGGTGGATATTTCCATCTAACCCTGTTTCCCTGGGCGTAAGGAGTTACTGCTGTTAGGGGTAATGACAGGGACTCCCTTAGCCGGACAAAAGCCATACCGTTGAAAGCATGGACAACCGGACAGAGACGCGTGACTTTCTTTCCACCCGGAGGGCGAAAATCACCCCGGAACAAGCGGGATTGGCAGCCTATGGCGGCAACCGTCGGGTCCCGGGACTTCGACGCGGCGAAGTGGCCATGCTGGCCGGCGTGAGTGTTGAGTATTACACCCGCCTGGAACGCGGAAACCTCGCAGGAGTCTCCGAGAGCGTACTGGAGTCGCTCGCCAACGCCCTGCAGCTGGACGACGCCGAACGCGCCCATCTATACGACCTCGCCCGCGCGGCAAGCGACGGCGGCAAGTCCCGGCGTCGACCTGTCCGGAAGCACGCCATCCGGCCGGGAGTCCAACTCACGCTGGATGCGATCACCGGCTCGCCGGCTTTCATCCGCAACGGCAGGTTGGACCTTCTGGCCACGAACGCCCTGGGTCGGGCTCTGTACTCGGACATTTACGACAGCCCATCCGGACCGCCCAACCATGCGCGCTTCCTCTTCCTTGATGCCCGCAGCCACGATTTCTATACGGACTGGGAGCGTGCCGCCAACGACACCGTGGCCATCATGCGCACGGAGGCCGGCCGTGATCCCTACGACCGTGGGCTCAGCGACCTGGTGGGTGAACTGTCCACCCGCAGCGAGGAATTCCGGGTCCGTTGGGCATCCCACAACGTCCGCCAGCATTTCACCGGCAAGAAACACTTCCGGCACCGGATAGTCGGTGACTTGCACCTGATCTACGAGGCCTTGGACTTGTCCGCTGATGCCGGTCTTACCTTGACCGTCTACAACGCCGAGCCCGGGACGGGCACTGCGGACGCCCTTCAATTGCTCGCAAGCTGGGCTGCGACGACTCCTGTGCCGGCCTCGGACCCAGAGCCTCTCCGTCACCACCAGTAACACCTACGCAAAGGAATCATGGATATTTCTCCCAAGTCCACCAGCACCAAAGGGCCGGCAGAGCTCTTCACGGGCGACGTCTACTTTGACGTCATCGCCAAGGGCGAAGCGCCATCGCAATTACGGGTGAACATCGTCCGGTTCGCGCCGTGTTCGCGGACTGCGTGGCACAATCACGCTGCGGGGCAAACACTGCATGTCACGGACGGCGTCTGCCTGGTGCAGGCGCGCGGAGGTGAGGTTCAGGTGGTCAAGCAGGGCCAGACCATCTACACGCCGCCCGGCGAGTGGCACTGGCACGGCGCGGCCCCGGATCACTTCATGAGTCATTTGGCCATGTGGGAAACCGCGGGCGCCACCGATGGCTCGGAGACAACGTGGGGCGAGTTGGTCAGCGATGAGGAGTATGGCTACCCGGAGTGATCGACCTTGATTGATTGCGTTTGACGCATTGACCGGGGTGAGTCGGCCACGAATAATGAGGGGGAAGCGCTTTCCCTCTTCTGTTACCGCGGAGTCTACGACGTGAATCCCCAGCACCACCTGAACTTTGACTACTCCCCTTGGCCGTTTTGGAGTGCTGCCGCCGAGGCGGAGCGCGAGGCGCAGCACGAATACCAGAAAGGCTTCGCCGAACGGGATGGCGTCACCATAGGTGAGCGGGCTTTCCTGTCTCCCTTGGCCAGTATCGACCCCGATGCGCTGTCCATTGGGGCCGACTCCTTCATTGCCGCCCACGCCTACGTCACGGGTACCGTCACCATCGGCGACGACTGCTCTGTCAACGCTTTCACTGTGGTCCGGGGCAACATCACCATGGGCGACGGCGTGAGGATCGGCGCCCACACGTCCATCCTCGGATTCAACCACTCCATGGATCCCGCCGAACCCGTCTTCAAGCAGCCGTTGACCAGCAAAGGCATCCGCATCGGAGACGACGTCTGGATCGGGTCCAACGTGGTGGTCCTTGACGGAGTCACCGTCGGCCCGCATGCAGTTCTGGCCGCAGGCTCGGTGGTCACCAAGGACGTGCCCGAATGGTCCATCGTGGGCGGAAACCCCGCCCGCAGCATCCGCGACAGGAGGGATGGCGCAAGGTCTGGGGACCGGACTGCGACGTCCGGCGGCCAGACCGAAACGTTTGCGGAAGGGACCGCGGCCGACGGCGGCTTGTTGGCAGAGTTGGGGGCGTTCGCCGATGCGGCACGCACCGATGCTCCGATGATTCTTTCAAGGTGTTGGACCTCTGCCGACGGCGGCCATTATGTGGACCGTCCTGAGACTTCGCCGTCCGTCAGGGCGCACTGCGATGCCATTGAAATCGCCGACCTCCTGCTGGGCTCCGTCCCACCGCAGCTCACACGGGAGGATCACATCGAACGGCTGCAGACACTCCAGGATCCGACAACCGGGCTGGTGCCGGAGTTTGGCTCCGACATCAGTGATCCGCTCGCCTTTGGCGAGGGACCAGCCACCTATCACGTCCTCGCGGTGGGCTATGCCCTGGACCTCCTGGGGAGCCGGTTCCGCCATCCGGTGCACTCCATCGCCGACATGGATCCGGCGACGCTGATTTCTTCCTTGGATGCCCTGCCGTGGCGAAAGGAAGCCTGGGGATCGGGTGCTTGGGTGGACGCGTGGGGCACTGCCGCTTACTGGAACCTTTCACAGAATCATCCCAATTCCTTGGGGTCGCTGGAGGCGCTGTTCGGTTGGCTGCTGACGCACGCCAACCCAACGGCCGGAACGTGGGGTACACCCACATCAGACACCCGACTGAAGTTAGTCAACGGGTACTACCGTCTGACGCGTGGCACTTTTGCGCAGTTCGGGGTGCCGGTCCCCCACGTTGAACGCCTCGTGGACACTGTCCTTGAGCACTCCTCGGATCCACGCTTCTTCTCACCTGGGCGGCAGAACGCCTGCAATGTCCTGGACGTCGCGCACCCCTTGTGGCTGGCGTCCAAACAGACCTCTCATCGCCGGGCGGAGATCAGCAACTGGGCCGCGAGCCAGCTGAAGCAGGCCTTGGGCCAGTGGCATCCGGCCCAAGGAATGGCCTTCAGCGTTGCTGAGGAGAGCGGAGCCCACCATCTCCCAACACTCCAGGGAACGGAGATGTGGCTTGCCATCATTTGGTACCTCGCCGACCTCTTGGGCAGCGCCGAGGCACTGGGATACAGGCCCCGCGGCGTCCACCGGCCCGAACCCGCATGGTTGCTGCCTGGTCTGTAGCCTCTGGTGAATCACCACATCGGCTGATGTCGTTCGAACGCTCTCACCTGACGCCGAAAGCACGTGGTACATCGACGGGCTAATAATGTCAGACCCCCCTGACATGATGTTTTTATGGAAGATCAAGGGCAGTTGACAGCACTGAAGGGGGAATGGTCCCCTGCTGTCGCTGCCCTGTCCGCCGTCCGGTCACGGCGCTTCTTGAGGATGCCGGACTTGCTGAGGGGCGGGTTCAAGGATTCGACGGCGCCCGTCACCATCACCATCCCATTTCACGGCGCTGGGCTGCTCAAGGGCAAGTCCAAGTCCGCCCGGGCTTCCTCGCTCAACGGCCCGGCCCCGGCGGACGTTCCGGCCCAAAATACGGGATCGATCCCTGAGCCACGGCGGGATCCCCGGACCGGCCATGACCCCAGGCCAGCTCAGCCAGACAAACGTTCCGACACCCTGCGTCCTGACCCCAGCGCAGCTGGCGGGCGGGACCTGAAGGCGCTTCTTACCCACAGCGCGGCACTTCTGGACACTGCACGCCTGTCCGCCGCCGGCGAGAGTTCCCTGTTTGGGTTTGTTGAGGCGGCGGATTTTGCCGGCAGGGTCGAGGACGTCTCACGGGTACTGGAGTACCTGCAGATTGTTGCTGCCCGCGCGGTGGAACGGGCCCGGACCGAAGCACTACAGGCCGGTCCGGGGTCCTCGGCAGCAGCGCCGGAATGGCGGACAGGCTGGACAGCACCGCAGCTTGGAACCGACACGGCAGCAGCTTCGCAGGGCGAGGCGCCTCAGTGCAGGACGGGAACTACTACTGCTGCGGCGACCGATGGTGAAGCACGCCCCACCCCTTCTGTGGGTGGCGATGATTCCGTCCATGGGGATAGTTCCGACCACGGGAATGGTTCCGCGCCGGGAACAGAATCAGCAAGTTGGGCTTCCGCGGCCAAGGCCAGTGTTTTGGATGACGGGTACCGGAACGCGGCCGAGTTCTTGCGGGCACGGTTGAGGATCGGCATCGGCGAGGCCAAACGCAGGCTCGCGCTCGCCCCCGAGGTCCTCCCCCAGACAGGGATCGCCGGGCAGGAGATCCCGGCCCGCCGCGACATACTGGCACAAGCGGTTGGTTCCGCGCTGGTGCCCTCCCGGTCCGCGACGATCATCAGCACCGCCCTGGACAAAGTCCGGAACCTCACCGACGAGGATACCCTGGGCCGGATGGAACACGCCCTGACCACCACCGCGATCGAAACCGACCCGGACTTCGTCACCAAAATGGCCAAACGCTGGACCGACCTCATCGACCACGACGGCCCCGAACCTTCCGAAGAAGTCCTCCGCCAACTCCAAGGCGTGTTCCTGCGCCGCCGACGCCGCCACGGACTGCACCACCTCGAAATCTTCGCCACGAAATCTTCGCCAC